>JASJHI010000463.1:0-3051 GCA_033791105.1 Acidimicrobiia bacterium
ACTGCCCCGTGAGCATCGTCGACCGCGATGGCATGCACAAGGGGTTCTGGTTGTACGCCCGCCAGTACTGCACCCCGTCACGGGCGAGGCCATCGAGCACGGGCGTCTGCGCGTACTGCGAGTGCGGGCCGTTCCACGCTCCGATGGTGTCCCAGCGCTGCATGTCGTCGGTGATGAAGAGAACTCGGCGTGCCATGGTGGTGGCCTCCTTGTCGATTCGGGATTCGCGGGTCTGATGAGTTGTCGGGCCTCTGTGTTCGTGAGGCGTCGGTCGTCGTGTCGCGCGGTGTACCGGTTCAGCTTCTACACGTCACACTCGACTGAGTTCATCGGCCCACCCGGGTGATTTCTTCAATCACCCGAGTGGTCGGCGTTCGAAAACGGATGATCGAGCCGATCACCCCTCGCAGAGGTGCGAATGTGTGCGGTCGCTGCAACCTTTCAACAGGTCGTTCCGCCGTCGGTTCGCCGAACCGAGTCGACCTCCAGCGCGAGATCGCGCAGGCGGCCGAGGATCCCGTGGAGCGACGCCTGGTCGATGCCGTCGGCGCAGAGCCGGGTGTAATCGGCCCGCACCTGCGGATGGAGGTCAGCGAGCGCATGTTGCATCTCCGGGCCGAGTCGTCCCCGCACGTAGAACTCGTAGTCCACACCCATCGGCCAACCCCCTTTCATCGCGCCGACCGCTGCGGCCGGCCCGTCGAGCGTCGTCGCGCGTCGGACACTCGAGCTGATTGTGTGCATTCCAGGTCATCGAATGCCATCGCCCATCCGGGTGAATCCGAGAATCACCCATCGATATTGCAACGGCGCTCGTGCTCCGAGAGGACATGCCGCGCCACACACCGACACCAACTACGGTCTCGGCCATGGCAAGCCTGCCCGACGACGGCGGCGCGGTCAGCAGTGCGCCACTCGTCGCCGCGTTGTTGATGCCGCCCCGTTCGGCAGCCACGATCGTGTCCCGACCCCGTCTTCTCGAACTGCTGGAGACGGTCGCATCCAGCCCGGTCACGATCGTGTCGGGGGAAGCCGCTGCCGGCAAGACATCGGTCGTCGTCGATTGGCTCGACTCGGCGCAGGACGATCGCCCCGTCGCCTGGATGACGCTGCCACGCGACCTCACCGATCCGGTCCTGTTCTGGCGGTATGTCCTCGCCGCTCTCAAACCGCTCGGCGCCGAGTGCGACGACCTGGAGCTGGCGTTGGACGACAACGAGCTGCCCGACGAACGGTGGCTGACGGCACTCGCCAACCGGCTTGCTGCAGTGCCGGACGAGCCGGTGATCGTGCTGGACGATCTCCAAGAGCTGGACACGCGCGAGGGGTGGGAGTCGTTGCTCGCCCTTCTCGAACGGACGCCGGCAACGCTGCATGTGCTGCTGGTCTCCCGATCCAAGCCACCGGCGCAACTCACGCCATGGCGGGTGTCGGGGAGATTGGGAGAGATCGACTCCGAGGACCTCCGCTTCACCGACGAGGAGACCCGGGCGCTCGTCGACGCCGCCGGGCTCGAGCTGAGCGACGCCGATGTCGCGCTGCTGGTCGAACGTACGGAAGGTTGGGCCGGCGGCCTGCGACTCGCAATGCTCTCCATGCGACATGCCGCCGACCCCGGCGCGTTCGTTGCCCGATTCGCCGCTGACGACGAACTCGTGTCCAGCTACCTTTTCCGAGAGGTGCTCGACCGGCAGCCGCCAGACCTACGCGCATTCCTGCTCGACATCTCGGTTCTCGATCGGATCACACCCGCGCTCTGCGATTTGGTGCGCGGCCGACAGGACAGCGGCGAGCTGCTGGACCGGTGCCGAGCCGAGAGCCTCTTCCTCACCGAGTTCAGCGCCGGAGCGTTCCGCCTGCACTCGCTGTTCGCACAGCTCCTCCGGGCCACGCTCGACAAGCACGACCCCGAAAGGCTCGTCCGTGTGCACAATCGGGCCAGCACCGTGTTCGAGGAGCTCGGCGACGTCCGCACATCGATCGCCCACGCGGTCGAAGCCCGCGACTTCACGCGGGCAGGCGAAGTCGTAACGAGACAAGCGGGCGAATTCGCGCGACGTGGCCGGTTCGACGAGATCCGATCCTGGCTCACACTCTTCCCCGACGACACGGTATCGATGTCGCCGGAGGTCGTGATCGGGCTGGCGATGACCCTGAGCATTTGCGGGAGGACCGGCGAGGCCCTCGATGTGCTCGACGGACGCGGGATGCTCAACAGCTCACCGCGGGCTCGATACGCGGGCGATCAAGCGCGCCTCGTTGCGCACGCGCTCGATGGAAACGTCGAAACGATGGCCCGTGCTGCGGACGTCCTCGGCGGTCAGGTTCCGGGCGGAGACCTGGCGCTTCCCTTCGAGCCCGTACGGATGGCCCTGTGCTACAAGGGAATCGGAGCGTTCTTCGCCGACGATTTGCAGACGGCGCGCGCATCGCTGGAGCAGGCCGCGGAGCGCCGGGGCGACCCCAATGTCCAGTATGTCGAGGCGCCGGGTTGGCTCGCCCGCGTCGCTCACGCCGAAGGGGATCTCGCCGAGAGCGAACGACACGCACACGAGTGCATCGCCCGCAACGGCAGGCTGGGCGGCGCCGAGACCGCAGTCGTGACACCCGGCTACCTCGCGCTGGCCGACGTCGCGTGGGAACGTAACCGGCTCGACGACGCTGACCTGATGCTGTCCAGGGCGCGCCGATCGGTTCGGCCGCTGTTGTGGTATTCGGTACTCGTGCAGATCTCGACCAGTCGGCTGCTCGCCAGCCGCGGCGAGCTCAACGAGGCGCGCCAACAGCTCGTCGAGTGCGGACAGACATACCTGCGCGGCGACAGTTCGCCACGGCTGCGGGCACTGTTGTGTGAAGCGGCGATCGAACTCGCGCTGACTGCCGACGACGCCGACGATGCCCGCCGCTGGGAGCGGTCCTACGAGGGTTCGGCGGACCGCCCGTTGCCGGTCTCTCTCCAGCTCCGGCTGTCGGCGTCCGCCGGGACCGAGAGTGTCGACAGCGCAGTAGCAACCAAAGAGCGCCGACCGCAGGAGATCGACACGCTGCTTG
>JASJHI010000464.1:0-6329 GCA_033791105.1 Acidimicrobiia bacterium
GGTGCCCGCTCGGCGGTTGGCGGGCCGGGGGAACAACACGCGGGCCAACAGCGGCGCCTTGAATCGCTGCCATTCGCGATCGGGTTGTGCCAGGCGGTCGGCGACGACCATGACCGCCGCCGGGTTGAAGCCGAGGCCGCAATGGCTGCCGAACACCTCGACGTTTTCGGCGCGTGGGCCGCGCTCGATGAGGCACGTGCTCCAGTGCACGATGCCGTCGGTGCGGGTGTACAACGACGTGGTCGGCACCGGTAGGGGCGGGCGGTCGCGTTCGGGGACGCGGCGTTCGATGAATTCGGGATCGTGCATGTGCCGCACCGTCTCCCAAAGATCCGCCGGCGCAGACTGGTCACCGTCGGCCATGTGGATCGGGCTCCCCAGCGTGATCACCTGTCGCACCGAGTCCGGCGCAACCCGCGCGACCTCGCGTCCGAAGATCCCTCCGAGACTCCACCCGACGATGCTGACCCGGCGGCCCCCGGCGGCCATCGACCCGAACAGTTCGAACAACCCGGCGGTGATCTTGTACGTCGGCCCGAGATTTGTCCCGAGACCCCACCCCCTCGTGTGATAGCCGAGTTGATCGAGCACATCGCGCAGCGGGTCGGTCGAACGATCGTCGGCCATGAAGCCGGGGAGCACCAGCACATCGTGACGATCACCGCGCGGAAGGCGGTCGAAGATCGGTGCGGCGAGTGGCATCGACACCCGTTCAGCAACGGCTCGCGCCTCCAACGCAGTGAACACCCGCGAGGGTGCCTTGACCGCGGGAGGCACGACTCTGCTCACGCGGTCGCCTCCGCCGCGGAACGTGCCGTGGATGCTGCGCGGAATCGTTCGGCGCACACTTCGAGTTCGTCCAGCGCTTCGTGCAGTAGCTCGGAGATGACCCATGGGTCGGGTACGAGCTCGCGGCATCCGACGATGCCGACATCGAGTTTGCTGTCGTAGCTCTGCACCGTGATGTTCAGCCCGGCTCCGTCATGGACGGGGGCGAGCGGATAGTTGGCCACGAGACGCGCGCCGGCTCCGAACAGCGGGGTCTGAGGACCCGGCACGTTGGAGATCGCGATGTTGTAGCGCAGATCGATGTGGTTGCGCCCCGAGGCGCGTGCAACAGCTCGAGCCGCTCGCGCCGTGACGGCAGGTGGTGAGTACTGCGCCGCATCCCGGAGGAGGGCGGCCGGGATCGCACGGTGGGTGTCCTTGGCGATCAGCATCGACGCGTGGATCGACAGGAGCCGCGCTTCAGGGTCGGCCACATGGGTATGCATGGCCGCGGTCATGTTTTCGATACGGCCGTTCGGCGCGCCCCCGTCCCCGGACGGGTCGCCGGTCGTTTCACCCCTCGTGTCCCTCGTCGCGGCATGGCGCTGCACCGAGATCGGGACCAACGCGATCAATGGGTCGGCGGGGAGTTCGTCGCAGAGTTCGAGATAGCCGCGCAGCGCGCCTGCACACATGGCCAGGACGACGTCGTTGAGAGAGACCTGGTACGTGTCCTTGATCGCCTTCACGGCGTCGAGCGGAATCGACGTGAACGCCACGCGGCGGTGCGGACCGACACGGGAATTGAACGATGCTCTCGGCGGCTTGTCGGAGGCTTCCGACAGCAGCGTGTCCGACGGCCGCCCGGTGAACGAGACGAGGCGGGTGAGCGATGGCGTGCCGACCGCGTACCGTGCGACCGCAGGAAGATTGGTCAGCGTCTTGGTGGCCAGCCGTGCACCCTTCACCGGCGACCGCACCACCGACATCAGACCGCGGCCCAGCATCTCGAGATCGGACGGCTCGTCGTCAGGACGCCACGCAGCGTCCGGTGGCGAGAGGGCGCTCTCGGTGGGATCGGTGTCGAGCATCGTCGCCAGGATCTCCGTGCCGGTCAGCCCATCGATCGCGCAGTGATGGATCTTGGTGAGCAGAGCGAGATGGCCGTTCTCCAACCCCTCGATCAGGTACAACTCCCACAACGGGCGATGGCGATCGAGCGGCCGCGACATGATCCGTCCCACCTGCGCGGCAAGTTGCCGGTCGTCACCGGGGGCGGGGAGCGCGATGCGACGGACGTGGAAGTCGAGCTCGAAGTTGGGATCCTCGATCCAGTACGGCTGGTCGAGCCCGAGTGGGACTTCGACGAGCCGACGTCGAAGGGCCGGCACGAGATGAACCCGGTCCCCGATCAGCGCGGTGAATTCGTCGAACCCGGTCGGGGTCGTAGTGCTCGCAGGGTCGAACAGCGCAAGGCCACATACATGGCCGTACGTCGTACCACCTTCGAGGTCGAGAAAGAGCGTGTCGAGTCCGGACAGTTGCTCCATGCAGCATCGCTCCCTTCCCGTGTCTCAGTGGACGGCCCGCGCCACGCTCACAATAGGAGGTGGCACGGCTCGCGGTCCGGATCGGCCGGACGGCGGCTCGTCAGCGCACAGGGTCGCCGACCATCGACAGGTGCAGATCCGGCCCCTCGTACGGGTGCGCTCTCGCCACCGTTTCGTCGAGCGTGGTGCCGAGGCCAGGTTCGGTCGAGGGGATGACGTGACCATCGTCCCATTGGATCGGCGTGGTCAGGATGTCGGCGTGGAACCCGGACCAATCGTCGATGCCCTCGACGACGAGGAGATTGGGAATGGTCGCCGCGAGTTGGATGTTTGCGGCACCGAGGATCGGACCGGAGTAGAGATGCGGAGCGATCTGGCAACCGGCCGCCTCCGCGATCGCGGCGATCTTCTTGCCGGTCAGGATCCCGCCGCATCGACCGAGGTTGGGCTGCCAGATCGCCGCCGACCCGTGTCGGGCGAGCGCCGCGAACTCCGAGACGGTGGTCAGCCGTTCGCCCGCAGCGATCGGAATCGTCGTCTGCCTCGCCACCCTCGCCATCTCTTCGGGGAGTTCGGGCGAAGTGGGTTCCTCGAACCAGAGCGGATCGAACCGCTCGATCCGGCGCGCCATACGGATGGCGCCGGCGGCGGTGAACTGACCGTGTGTACCGAACAGGATGTCGGCCCTCGTCCCGACTGCATCCCGGATTGCCGCGAGCATCGAGACACTGCGCTCGATGTCGTCGAGGCTCGGCTGGTGCGGGTCGAACGCCGTGTACGGCCCGGCCGGGTCGAGCTTGACGGCGGTGAATCCTCGATCGACCACATCGGCTGCCTGCGCCGCAGCGTCAGCCGGATCGGTGTAGACCGCCGGCCGGTCCCGTGTCGGGTACAGGTAGGTGTAGGTGCGGAGGCGGTCGTGCACGCGGCCGCCGAGAAGGTCGGCGATCGGCTTGCCCACCTCCTTGCCGACGATGTCCCAGCAGGCCATCTCGATACCGCTGATGATGCCGACGAGTGTTGGATCAGGGCGCAGTGCATAGCCACTCGCGTAGATTCGGCGCCAGAGCAACTCGATCCGACTCGGGTCGGCGCCGAGAACGTTGCGCTCGACGACGTCGTCGATCAAAGTCGCCACCGTGTGCGGGCCGAACGTCGCGACGTAGACCTCGCCGTACCCGACGATGCCGCTGTCGGTGACGAGTTTGACCACGATGAAGTAGCGGCCGCCGCGGTGGGGAGGAGGGTTGCCGATGACGAACGTTGTGTGCTCGACGATCTTCACGCGAGCAGTCTTGCCGACGGCGCGGCTGCGCGGTGTCAGACCCCGATGTCAGACCCCGGTGTCGATCGGTGCTGGTGGTGGGCCCTCGTCGACCAGTCGGTGGAGCAGTTCGGGCATCCGCCCTGGCGCGAACGTGGCCTCGTCGCGCACGGTTCCGACCTCCTCCGCGGTCCACCAGCGCAGTTCGTGGAGCCGTTCGGCCCGGAGCTGCTCCCAGCTCAGCTGTGGGCTCGGGTCGAACCGCTCGGTGTGCACGAGGTAGATGCGGTCGCGTTGGCCATCCCACTGTCCATCGAGGAAGGGAATGATGTGTTCACGGTTCCAGATGTGCGGTCCGACTTCGACACCGGTGAGGCCGACCTCCTCGGCGAGTTCACGATGCAACGCCTGCTCGTGGCTCTCGCCCGGCTCGAGTCCGCCGCCGGGGAGCGCCCATACGGTTCGACCGGGAAATTCGAAGCGCACCATCAGCACCTCAGCCCGCGGCGTGAGCAGGAGCGCCCGCGCAGAGTCGCGGATTCGCAGCCCGGCCGGCTCGGTCACGTGGGGCTGCACCTCAGCTGTCGGGTTCTTCGCCGAGGTTGTCGTTGAACGACCGGTACATCGAGTAGATGCTCTTGCACTCCTCGCACATCGGCAGCTGCTTGGGATCGCGAGACGGAACCCACACGAAACCGCACAATGCCTCGACCGGGGTGCCGTTGATGCGTGCCTCGAGCACCACGGCGGCAGCGTTTTGCCCCTTCACCACCTTGACGATGTGGGCAGAGGTCGGCTCGCCGGTCTCGGTCTCCTCGTCGGGAGCGAGATCGATGTCCAGCGGTGTCGTCGCGAGGTCTGACATGCAAACAGTGAACCACACGCGCTAGCGTGCACTTCGTGCTCATCGCTGCCATCACCATTGCCGCCATCGTCGCGGCAGCCGGTGCGGCAGCAGCACGCGTCCCCGCACCCGTACTCATTCCGGTACGGGTCAGGCGGGGCACACGAGTTCAGCGCCAACGCTGAGCAATCGTGTCACCCGCCCGACCAGCCGGAATCCGGCGGCGGGCCACGCCGACGGCATCCGGTGAATCCCCTTCCCTGCAAGGAGACACCATGGCCACAACCGGCAACACCGACATCCATGACTCGACGCCCGCCCGGCCGGACCGACACGCGGGTGATCCGGCATTCGACCTGCACGTCGGCGGCAAGATCGAAGTGGCGTCCCGCACGCCGCTCGAGGGTCCCGAAGATCTGTCGCTGGCATACACCCCCGGCGTCGGCCGCGTCTCGCAGGCGATCGCCGACGAGCCGCACCGCGTGTGGGAGCTCACCGGTCGCTCCAACGCAGTCGCGGTGTTGTCGAACGGCACAGCGGTGCTCGGGCTCGGCAACATCGGCCCCGAAGCCGCGATGCCGGTGATGGAGGGCAAGGCCGTGCTGTTCAAACAGTTCGGCGGGGTCGACGCCTATCCGATATGCGTCGACGCGACCACGGTCGACGAGATGGTCGCCATCGGTAAGGCGATCGCGCCGACGTTCGGGGGGATCAACCTCGAGGACATCAAGGCGCCGGAGTGTTTCGAGATCGAGCGACGCCTGCAGCAGGAACTCGACATCCCGGTGTTCCACGACGACCAGCACGGCACCGCGATTGTGGCCTTGGCAGCGCTGATCAACGCTGCCAAGGTCGTCGGCAAGCGATTCGACGAGCTCACGGTGGCGCTCGTCGGCACGGGCGCTGCCGGCGTCGCCGTCGCCCAGCTACTCGACCACGCCGGCGTGGGGCGAGACGGCACGGGCGACATCATCGGCGTCGACAGCTCCGGCATCCTCCACCAGGGGCGCAGTGGACTCACATCGACGAAACAATGGTTCGTCGACAACGGGAATGCGGACGATCGCCGAGGTGGTCCGCACGCCGCGTTGAAGGGGGCCGATGTGCTGCTCGGACTCTCGGGTCCCGGCGTGATCGAGGCCGAATGGCTGGCTGACATGGCCGACGACGCGATCGTGTTCGCGATGGCGAACCCGGTGCCCGAGGTGATGCCCGACGAGATGCCGGAAAACGTCGCGGTGATCGCCACAGGTCGCAGTGACTTCCCCAACCAGATCAACAACGTGTTGGCGTTCCCGGGTGTGTTTCGGGGGATGCTCGACGTGCACGCGACGAACGCGAGTATCGAGACCAAGCGTGCCGCAGCCGACGCCCTTGCTGCACTCGTGCCCGATCCGACGCCAGAGCGAATCATCCCGGGCGTGTTCGAGCCGGGTGTCGCCGATGCCGTGGCCGAGGCGGTTCGCCGCAGCGTGCTCGAGTTCGGGCATGTCCGCGCACGCAACGCCTGATCGAGTAGCGAGGCCTCGACGTGCCGCTGCTGCGCTGTTCTCAGCCGTGCAGCTTCGACAGTTCGCCGGTGATATTCGCGCGGGCGCGCGCCTCCCACCGCTCGCGGCCGCTGGTGGTCGCGTAGATCGCCGGCCGCGCAAGGAATGCGCCGAGCACTGCGTCGCGGCCGCTTCGCGAGTCGTCGTCGACGACGTGTCCGTTCTCGACCCGCACCCCTGTGCGGTAGGCGTCGTATCCCGCGACGTCAGCGCCGAGCACTGCGAGGTCGGCGTCGAACAGGACGGCTGTGTCGACGTCGGGTGGGTCGAGATGAGTGGTCGTGCCCTCGATCATCGTGGCGACGGCGTCGATGCGCTCCGCCCCCCACGACCGGGGGTCGCGGATCACCTCC
>JASJHI010000465.1:0-22545 GCA_033791105.1 Acidimicrobiia bacterium
CACCTCGCCACCGTCAACACCGCCATGCTCGAGCGCCACGAGATCACCCGCGACATCACCACGCCGGGGGTCGCCCGCGACGCGAATGGCGACCCGAACGGTGAACTCCGAGAGATCCCCGCGATGTCGCACGCGATGACCGCGCTCGCGGTGATTCTCGAGAAGATGAACGACCCCGAGGCGATCGAGATTCTCGGTCAGATGTGCGCCAATCAGGGGATCACAGGCCTCGTCGAACTCGCGTCCGCCGGTCTCCAGCGACCTCAGGGGCAGCAGTTGTGGCATACAACCGTCGACCGTGACGACTATCCCGCGAGGATCTTCCAACGCCACGTCGCGGCCATCCCGCCCGGCGGCGAGACGTGGGACGATGCCGCCGAACTGATGCAGCAGCTCGCCGCCGAGGACACCGCCAAGCTTCGCACCGCGGGCCTCAAAGTGATCCTCGACGGCTCGATCCAGGGGTTCACGGCGAAGATGGATTGGCCCGGGTACTACAAGGGCGACGATCATGGGCTCTGGATCACCGCGCCGGAGCAGGTCCTCGACGTGTGCCGACCGTTCCACGAGCGGATGGTCAACATCCACACCCACTGCAACGGTGATCTCACCATCGATCTGTGGCTCGACACGGTCGAGCAGCTCCTCCGCGAGTCGGCCTGGCTCGATCACCGCCACACCGTCCAGCACTCACAGCTCACGCGGACACATCACTTTCGCCGGATGGCCAATCTCGGCATGTGCGCAAACATCTTCACCAACCATCTCTGGTACTGGGGCGATCAGCACCACGACATCACCATCGGCCCGGAACGGGCCAGGCGCATGGAGCCGTGCGCGACCGCCGAGCGCGAGGGTGTTCCATTCTCGATCCACAGCGACGCCAACGTCACCCCGCTCGGACACCTGCACACGATGTGGTGCGCCGTCAATCGAGTCACGCCGTCGGGTCGAGTGCTCGGCGAGAACGAGCGCATCTCGGCCGAGTCGGCACTGCGCGCGGTGACGGTGGGATCGGCGTACCAGATCCGTGCGGACAACGAATTCGGATCGATCGAGTGCGGCAAGGCAGCCGACTTCACCGTCCTCGAGGAGAACCCGATGACCGTCGATCCGATGACGATCAAGGACATCGGCGTCTGGGGCACCGTCGTGGGCGGGACGCCCTTTGCGGCGAAACGGCCCTGAGCCGTTCCCGCTTGCTCAGCCCAGCGCTCGGTCGGCCAGCCCCGACAGCTCGGCGATGTCGAGCACGCCCCGTAGTCCGATCACGACCATCTCCGACCTGTGGGGGACGGCGCCCTTCCACGGTGAGACATACCGGCGGCGACCGACGACCTCGACGTGCGAAACGGTCGCCGGACCGACCTTCACGAGCCCCTTCGCGCGCAGGACGGTGTCCGGCAATTCGTCGATGAACCGTGCGAGCCGTGCGGCATCGATCGAGCGGTCGACGGACCACGACCACTGGACGTACCGGTCGCTGTGTGCGATTGGATCTGCGCCGATCGGACGGCTGTGACCAGCTCGCACCCCGAGCACGATGTCGGTCGGCACATCGCCGTGCGCCGCGACGAGACGCGGCACGTCGCCTGCGACACCGTCGACCCACTCCTCCGTCTCGGCGAGTTCGTCCGTCGAAGTGAGATCGGACTTGGTCAGGATGATGAGGTCGGCCCCCTCGAGTTGCCGGAGGATCTCTCCGCCGACGTATCGATCGCGCGACCGCTTGCGTACGGTCGACGCGTCCGCGAGGACGATCACACCACCCGGCATGAACGGCGGAACCGTGCCCCAGGCCGCTGTCGCGGCCGGGTCGGCGACACCGCTGACCTCGATGACGATCTGGTCGGGCGGCGACGCTGCATCCATCAGCGAGGCGAGTGCCGATTGCAGGTCGCCACCGAGCGTGCAGCACACACAACCGTTCGGCAGGCTGACAAGACCTTCGCTCGCCCCGCCGAGGAGTGCGGCATCAATTGCCAACGAACCGAAATCGTTGACGACGACTCCCAGCCGTCGCCCTCCGGGCTCGCGCAACAGCGAGTTGATCACCGTCGTCTTGCCCGCCCCGAGATACCCCCCGATCACCGTGAGGGGAACGCTGTCCCGCGGGTCGTGCACACCCCATCCTCCCACGCCCTCCCGGCCGCAGCGTCACGAACAACGCCCGGATCCGCGGTTATCGCTCACACAAATCCGAAGTGTGCGCCGGATGATCGGGTGGTCAGGTGGTGACGAACCCGCCGGCTTCGAAGGCACGGTTGATGATCGACTCGAGGCGGGGGGTGTCGTCCGGGTATGGGCCACTCACGGTGATCGCCCACGTCACACCATCACCCCGATTCATCGCCATCGCGTGTGTCGCCTCGATCGTTCCGGTGTGGCCATAGCGGTCGCCGCCGTACAGCAGCAGACCGAGGCCATAGCCGCGCTGACCGCGCTGACCGTTGACCGGTGTCTTCATCATCTCCAGTGTTTCGGGAGTGAGCAGCGTGTGGCCTGTCGTCGACGGATCGAGTGCGTCGAGTACGGCGACCAGATCGGCCGGAGTGGCGATCCAGCCGCCCGCACCTCCCAGCGTTTCCATGTAGTTGCGTCCGAGCGTCGTCGGGTGGAGGATCTCGTCGGGGCCGGGATCGAAGGTCGCCGCGAGGCGCGGGCCCGAGATTCCGAGCGGCGTGAGGACGCGGGCGTACACCTCGTCGTCGTAGTCGTTGCCGGTCAGCGCCTCGATCAGTTCACCCGCGACGCAATAGTTCATGTTGCTGTACCGATAGGTGCCGCCCGGGTTCGAACTCGGTGAACGGTCGAGGCCGATCCGGGCGGCGTCGGTGCAGTCGTCGGCGCCACCACCGAAGAACACGGTGCGGTACTTGCCGAAACCGGCGGTGTGGTTCAGCAGGTGGCGCGGCGTGATCGCCTCGATCGACGCCGGCGAAGATGTGAGACCAACGTGTTCGGCCACCCGCCGACCGATCGGCTCGTCGAGGCCGACGATCCCATCTTCGACGAGCCCCAAGAGTGTGATCGCGGTGAGTGTCTTCGAGATGCTCGCGATGCGGAACCTGTCCTGCGGCTCTGCGGCGTCGACCGGCAGGGGCGCGCGCTCTCCGATCGCGGCGCGGTGCACGATCTCGCCTCCGATCGAGACGGCGACCGATGCGGCGGTGTTGCCGTTGCGCAGGAGCGCATCGGCGAGGAAGAAGTCGAATGCCGCCCATCCGGTCGGGAGCTCTGTCAGGTCGACGAACGGCTGCAGCGGCTCCGGATCGAAGGTTGGTTCGTCGTCACCGAACCCGACCAGCGCTGCCTGGTAGGGGGAGTCGGACTCCGGCAATGGATTCGCAGAGCTCGGGTCATCCGGGATCGAGAGTTCCTGGGTCGTCGACGGTACGCGGACCCCCGGTTGTTCGACCGGCTCGATCGAGCTCGTCGTCGTGGGGCGAGCGGTCGTCGTGGGCGACGGGGTTGTCGCCGGCAGCTCCGTTGTCGAGCTGTCGACCGATGAGTGCTCGGGCGCATCGGCGCCAATGCCCGTGCTGACCGGATCCGGCCCACCGCACGCAACCGCGACCGCCACCAGCACCACGATCCCGACACGTCGCCACACCGGCCCATGATGACCCGGCGTCGGCGACTGGGGGTGGCATGCCGACGATCGGGTCGGCACCGGGCAGCCTCAGCCGGGGATCGGTAGTTCCTGCTCGATGGTGAGCACCGGCTCGAACAGATCGCCCAGCGCGTCGAGGCGACCGAGCACGTCAGCGCTGTCGAAGCGCAGCGCCAGAGCTCCGGCAGCACACCGGTCGACCTCGTCCCAGGTGACCGGCGTCGATACGGTCGGCGTCGGCCTCGCGCGCAGCGAGTAGGGAGCGATGGTCGTCTTGTGCAGCGTGTTCTGGCTCCAATCGACGAAGATCTTGCCGCCGCGTTCGGACTTGGCCATCACGGTCGTCACACGTCCGGACATCTGGCGCTCCATCAGCTGTCCGACGGCGAGCGCGAAGTCTGCGGCAGCACTGTGAGTGGCGGTCGGCGTGTTGAGCGGCACATACATCTGCAGCCCTTTCGACCCCGACGTCTTGCACCATCCCTCCAGCCCGACCGAATCGAGCACACCCCGCACGCCGAGCGCGACCTGACAGCACTCGACGATGGACGTGTCCGGTCCGGGGTCGAAGTCGAACACCAGAGCTCGCGGGATCTCAGGTGCGTCGGCGCACGCCATCGGCGCGTGAAGTTCGATCGCCGCCAGATTGGCGGCCCAGACCATCGCAGCCGGCTCCTCGATGCGGCAGTATTCGATCCCGCCCCGCCGATCACCGGGACCGAGCGCGACCGGAAGCCATTCCGGGCGGTGGCTGGGGCAACGCTTTTCGAAGAACCCGGTGCTGTCGGTGCCGTCGGGATACCGGCGAAAGGTGATGCACCGACCGGACAGGTGCGGAATGATCCACGGAGCAACACGGGCGTGATAGTCGACGACCTCGGCCTTCGTGAAGCCGTTCGCGTAGAGGACCTTGTCGAGGTTGGTCAACCGAACGGTGCGGCCATCGATATCGACTTCGACGGGCGCAACCATCGGCGGATCGGCCTCAGGCGGACTTCTTGGCGGACGGCTTCTTGGCCGTCACCGACTTCTTGGCCGGCTTCTTGGCCGCCTTGCCCGCCTTCTTCGCCGGGGCCTTCCGCGCGGCGGACTGTTTCGCCGGATGGCGGCCCCTGGCCTCCTTGGCTGCCGAGACGCTCGCTTCGAGCGCCGCCATGATGTCGATGACATTCGGCTTCTCAGCGGCAGCGGCGGGTGCCTCGAACTCCTCGCCGGCGACCTTCTTGTCGATGAGCGCGATCACCTGATCGCGATACTCGTCGTGGTATCGGTCCGGCTCGAAATCGGCGCTCAGCGACTGGACCAGAGATTCGGCCATCGCCATCTCCTTGCTGGTGACCTCGACGTCATCGATCCCCTGCAACTCGTCGATGTCGGCGGGATCGACCACCTCGTCGGCATACGCCAGCGACGACATGATGAGCCGGCCCTCCTCGGCGCGGACCGCCGCCGTGTACTGCTTGTTGCGCATCACGAAGCGGCCGATGGCGACCTTGCCACTTGCCTCCATCGCCCGGGCGAGCAGCGCGTACGGTTTTGGTGAGCCGTTGGGCGCGAGGTGGTAGGCGGTATCGAAGTAGATCGGGTCGATCTCCACCAGGTCGACGAACTCCTCGAGATCGACAGATTTCGTCGCCACCGGCATGAACGGTTCGAGTTCGTCCGGATCGACGACGACGTACTGGCCCTTGGAGAACTCGTAGCCCTTGACGATGTGCTCGTCGGACACCTCCTCGCCCGTCTCCGCATTCACCTTGCGGTAGCGGATGCGCGACATGTTTCGTTCGTCGAGCTGGTTGAACGACACGCTTCGTTTGCGCACCGCGTGGAACATCTTGACTGGGATCGCCACGAGGCCGAACGAGATCGTGCCGGTCCACACCGGGCGGGCCATGCCACAAGTGTGACACACGGGTGCCCGGTCGGCCGGTGGATCAGGTCTGATCGAGGACGGCGCGGGCGACGATGTCGGTGCCGAAACCGGTGAGGATCGCGAGATAGAGCAGACCCGTCGCCGCCATGACCGCCGAGTAGTAGCGCTCGCGAAGCGCCGCTTTCGTGATGAAGATGAGCGCGATCGTGGTGATCGCGCAGGCCGCCCACATCCAGCCGAGGAGGCCGGCCCAGCCGTCGTCGACACTGCCGTTCCACACGCTGACCATGCCGGTCGGCAGCAGCATCACAGCGACCTCGAACGGCCAGATCCACGCGATCGCGTTGACCATCTCGTTGAGGAGTTGGCGGGGGAGACCAGGCTGCACGAGGTACCAGTGACCGAGCAGCATCCCGTCGCTGATCGCGCCGATGAAGGCCGCACCGACCAGCGTCCTCAGCAACGCCACGACCGTGTCGCCCCATTCGAGGGAGCCCGTTCCACCCGACGTGGCGTCGACCGATGCGGCGACGAGACCGAAGATGCCGATCAATGCCGGCACGAGGTCGAGCACCGGTGGGAACTCCGCGCCACGGTCGTCCGATCCGGGCGCACCGTCCGCAGGCAGCCCATCGTCCTCGTCGATCTGCCGGTCGATCCCCGTCATCGCGGCGACGCGTTCTGATCGACGGTCGAATTCACCGCGCTGACCGCTGACGCCGGCATCCTTTCTGACGATCGAGACGACGAGCGCGGCCAGGCACGCGAGCGCCACTGCGAAGGATGCGGCCTCGCGGAGTGGCACGACGCCGAACCGCACTCCAACCGCGAACGAGGCGATCGCAAAACACCCGTAGACACCGCGCAGCAGCCATCCGTAGCCGAGGCCGATGATGCGCCGGCGAGTGGTGAACCAGCAGAAAAACATGCCACCCGTCGCCCACTGCAACAGCACCGTGGCAGCGTCGAGGCGAATCACGGATGCGCAGGGTAACGGCCTAGTCTGACGGCGCCATGGCCACCCCCAGCGCCCCCGTGCGCACACCGGCGCGCGCGCCCGGCCGACCGTTCGGCCGCCGATCGTCACGTCTCGTTCTCGGACTCGTGTCGGCCATCGCGCTCGCCGGCTGCATCACCGGTCAGCGGCCCTCGTTCCTCGACGACCAGCCGGTGGCCACGGAGACCGGCAACGAACCGATCGACGACGTTCTGGAGCGCCTCGACAGCGTGGGACTGGCGGAGTTCACCGCCGACTACGAGATCCTGACGAAGCTCGGCAACCGCACATCGACCGCGCGTGTCGTGCACGCACCCACGGACCGATGGTCCGTCACGATCAACGACGTGCGTTTCATCGACGGCAGCGTCCAGGCCGCCACCTGCGATCTCGCATCCGCCGAGTGCCAGGCGAGCATCGACGACGCGCGCATCAGCGATATCGGCGTCACCCACCGTTTCTATGCCCCAGACTTTGCCCGCCGACTGCGCGTCGATGCGAATCGCCGGATCGGCGAACCCGTCGGCTACTCGATCACCGCTGCCGGGATGCCTGCCCTCTGCGTCGACGTCCCCGTCTCCGGGGGAACCAAGGTGTACTGCGCCATCGAGGCCGGGCCACTCGCGCTCTATGACGGCAACGACGTCAACATCGCGCTCACGAGCTACAGCGACGTCCCCGACGAGACCGCGTTCGAGACGAGCTGACGAGACCGACGGACGATCGATCGAAGGACGGACCCACAGATGGCTCAGCCGCTCAAGGATTCATTCGGCGTCGACATCCCCGGGCTCGTCGCGGCACCGTTCGCAGCGGTCGACCCAGCGTTCGAGAGCGAGGGATTCGAACAGTTCTGCCTCGATGGCTACGTCGACCTCGAGCTGACACCGCGGGCGCGTCGGATCGCCGACGGGTTGGCCGCGTACCTTCCCGACGACCGTGGCCGAGCGCTCGATCTGCTCGTCGAGTCGCTCGCGCACGGGCAGGATCCCAGCACGTTCGAGGGAATGGACGGCTTCCGCTACCTCCCCCACGTCTACTTCGTGGCCGACCACGGCCTCGATCACTTCGAGCGCGCGATGACCGCACAGTACGAACTGACGCAGCTGTTCACCGCCGAGTTCAGCATCCGCTCCTACCTGGTCCATCACCGCGACGCGACCCTGCGGCGGCTGCGCGAATGGACCACCGATCCGAATGTGCACGTGCGTCGGCTCGTCTCGGAAGGGACGCGCCCCCGGCTCCCCTGGGCACCACGATTGAGGGAGTTCCAGGACGATCCGACGCCGGTTCTCGACCTGCTCGAAGACCTGCGGGACGATCAAGAGGAATACGTGCGTCGCTCGGTGGCCAACAACCTCAACGACATCGCGAAGGACCATTCCGATGTCGTCGTCGACACCGCTCGCCGCTGGTGGGCCGACGGCGACGAGCACCGACGACGGCTCGTCCGGCACGGCCTGCGCACGCTCGTCAAACGCGGCGATCCCGGAGCGCTCGAGGTCCTCGGGTACGGCGCGGACTCCCCCGTCACGATCGACGAAGTCGAGATCAGCCCGGCGACGGTGCAGATCGGCGGACGCGTCACGATCGAGATGTCGCTGACGAACCCGAGCACCGATGATGCGGGCGCGCTCGTCGATCTGCGAGTGCACTTCGTCAAAGCGAACGGTTCGACCAGCCCGAAGGTTTTCAAGGGCAAGGAGCTCCAGCTCGCTCCTGGCGAGTCCGGAGCGGTGCGCAAGACGATCTCGGTCGCGCAACACTCGACGCGCACGCACCACCCCGGCACCCACGTTGTCGACGCGATCGTGAATGGCGCAACCCGGCCCATCGGAGCCTTCGAGGTCGGAGACTGATCGGGTGGTTTCAGGTCGCGATCAGACGCTGACCAGCGAGTGATCGGACCGGTTGAGTGGCCGAGGACCATCGGCGGTGGCGACGACAATGTCCTCCAGCCGCATCCCCCACTTGCCGGGCACATAGATGCCGGGCTCCACGCTGTAGGCATGTCCGACCTCGAGCGGCGCCGCGTTGCCCTCGACGATGTACGGGTCCTCGTGCGCCTCGAGTCCGATGCCGTGGCCCGTGCGGTGGATGAAGTACTCGCCGAAGCCGGCGTCATCGATCACGCGCCGCGTCGCACGGTCGATCTCCTCGCAGGGCGTGCCCTCGACCCCGGCGGCGACACCGACCGTCTGCGCCTCGAGGAGCACGTCGTACGCCTCGGCAATCTCGTCGGGGAGCGCACCGGTGAACACGCATCTCGTCGTGTCGGAGCAGTAGCCGTTCATCGTGCCACCGAAGTCACACAGAACGATCTCGCCGGGCGCGATGACGCGGTCACCGGCATGGTGATGAGGGCTGGCGGCGTTCTCCCCGGCAGCGACGATCGCGAAGTTGACGACCTCGTGGCCTTCCTCGATGATCCGCCGCCCGAGGTGACGCGACACCTCCGCTTCGGTCCGGCCGACGAGATCGATCTCGCCGCGCTGGAGTTCACCCGCGATGGTGTCGACCGCCGACCCGGCTGCGGCGAGTGCTTCGACCTCTGCAGCGTCCTTGCGCATGCGCAGCGGTCCGACGACGTCGACGGCGCGGATGAACTCGGCACCCGGCGCGTGCGGGAGGAGTTCCACGAGAAATCGGGCCCACATCTGGTCACCGATCGCGACGCGGGCCGAGCCTCCGGTGAGGCCGGCGACGATGGCGGTCGGGTCCTCCGTCTCGCCCCACGGACGCATCGAGAAGACGCCGGGGTGCTCGTCGACGCGAGGAGCCTCGAGCGTGGGAATCACCATCGTCGCCTCACCTTCACGAGGTACCACCAACATCGTCAGCCGTTCGAGCGGCATTGCCGTGTAGCCGGTGAGGTACGGGAGGTCGTGTCCGACCGAGATCAAGAGCGTGTCGACCGCTGCCTCGGACATCCCAGCCCGCACGCGGTCGAGTCGTTGCTGGAAGATCTCTGTACCGGCGGTCTCGTTGCTCACCACGACAGTCTGCCCGACGCGCGGTGCAAGAATCTTCGCGGCATCGTCCGATTCCGACGACGCCGTTCGTCGAGACGTCGACAACCAACACATCAACGATCAGGAGAAACCGATCATGAACTACATGCTGTTGCTCTACGCCGCGGAGGACGCTGGCCCACAGCCGGGGTCGCCCGAGCAGGCCGCCCAGATGCAGGAGTGGTTCGCCTACAGCGCGGCGCTCGAGAAGTCGGGTGCACTCGTCGCCGGCGAACCGCTGCAGGGCAGCGAGACCGCCACGACGGTCCGAGTGCGCAACGGCGACACCGTGCTCACGGACGGCCCGTTCGCTGAGACCAAGGAGGTACTGGGTGGGTTCTACATGATCGACGTCGATGACCTCGATGCGGCCCTCGACTGGGCTGCTCGAATTCCCCTCGCGCCCTACGGGTCGGTCGAGGTCCGGCCATTGATGGAACTGCCGCCGCGCTGATTCCTCGCCGTGCGGCGACCGCAACGACGGTGCCGCCCGCGTGCGGTCACCATTCGGCGAGACTGTCGTCATGATCGACCGTTCGGGCGTCACCGACGCCTTCCGGACCGAGTGGCCGCGTCTCGTGGCGACGCTCGTTCGGGAGACAGGCGACCTCCAGCTCGCCGAGGATGTCGCCCAGGAAGCGTTCTTCGAGGCGGCCAAACGGTGGGAGCGCGACGGCATCCCGGATCGGCCGGGAGCGTGGCTGCTCACCACCGCCCGACGCAAGGCGATCGACGGGTCACGACGATCGAAGCGAATGCGAGACAGGCTCCCGGATCTCCATGCGCGCAGCCGACTCGACGCGGACGTCAGCCCCAACCAGCTGATCGACGATCAGCTCGCGCTGCTGCTGGGCTGCTGTCACCCCGCGATCGCTCCGGACGCGCAAGTGGCCCTGACACTGCGCATCGTCGGCGGGCTCTCGACAGCGCAGATCGCACGCGCGTTCCTCGTGTCCGAACAGACCATGACCCGTCGGATCAGCCGCTCGAAGGCGAAGATCCGCGGTGCGCACATCGCGTTCAGGCCAGTCGACCTCGAGACGCTGCTCGACCGGCTGCCGGCGGTCTGCGGTGTGATCTACTCGATCTTCACCGAAGGACACGCGAGCGCTGCACACGCGAGCCTGGTGAGGGGCGATCTCTGCGACGAAGCGGTATGGCTCGCTGGGCTGCTCGACGAGCTCGTGCCCGACGATCCCGAGGTCGCCGGGCTGCTCGCGCTCGTGCTCCTCGTCGATGCCCGCCGAGATGCTCGTATCGACGAGGACGGCATGCCGGTCATACTCGCCGACCAGGACCGCACGCGCTGGAATCGGGCGGAGATCGATCGTGGGCTCGACGCCCTGTCGCGCGCACACCGCCACGGCGCGGCGGGGCCGTACCAGCTCCAGGCAGCGATCAACGCACTACACACCTCCGCCGCCTCCTTCGCCGAGACCGACTGGCAGGGTGTCGTCGCGCTCTACGACGCCCTCATGCTCCGGCGGCCCACGGCGATCGTCGCGCTCAACCGGGCGATCGCGGTCGCTGAGGCCGATGGCGCGGCCGAGGGTCTCCACGCGATCGATGCGATCGCCGAGGCCGACGACCTCAGAGACGACCTGGCCGACTACCCGTACCTGCACAGTTCGAGGGGAGAGCTACTCGCCCGCCTCGGAAGGCCTCTCGAGGCGGTCGCCGCGTTCGACTGCGCCCTCGCCGCGTGCGACAACGATGCCGAGCGGGCTCACCTTCGGCTTCGACGCGCGTCCGTGGCCGCGTGCGCCTGAACAGCCGAGAAATTCGTGCCGCCACGGACGGGCCGCCGCCAAGTCCTCACTAGCGTGACGCCATGACCGAGCACGAGGTGGCCGATCCCGCGACCGAGACCCCTGGCGGTCCGAGCGAAACGTCCCGGATCGACCTCTACTGGCGCCCCGGCTGCGGGTTCTGCTCGTCGCTCCGGCGCGGTCTCGACAAGGCCGGAATCGATCGGCGCGAGCACGACATCTGGGCCGATCCCGATGCCGCTGCTGTCGTCCGACGAGTGGCTCGGGGCAATGAGACGGTCCCGACCGTCGTGATCGGTGACATCGGCATGGTGAACCCGAGCGCGAAGCAGGTGGTCGCGGTCCTCCGCGAGCATGCACCACAACTGCTGCCCCAAGAGGACGAGAACGACCCGAGCACAGCGGAGGGCGCGTCGTCGGTCGGCGCGTTCCGCCGACTGACCGAACGTATCCGCGGCACCTGAACGAGATAGCGCGGCACCCCACCTGCAGGTACTGTCGTTCCCATGACCGACCCGCGCCTCGACGGCACCGAGATTGCCGACTCGATCGTCGACCTCATCGGCAACACACCCCTCGTCCGCCTGAAACGCATCAGCGAGGTCGAGTCCATCGAGTGCACGCTCGCCATGAAGGCGGAAACCACCAACCCCGGTGGATCCTCCAAGGACCGTCCGGCGCTCGAGATGATCCTCGCCGCCGAGCGCGACGGACTCCTGCGGCCCGGCGGAACGATCGTCGAACCGACAAGCGGCAACACGGGCGTCGGGCTCGCCATCGTGGCTGCGCAGCGCGGCTACAAGTGCGTGTTCGTGATGACCGACAAAGTCGCACCTGAGAAGATCTCGCTCCTCGAGGCGTACGGCGCGGAGGTCGTCGTCTGCCCGGTCGCGGTCGAGCCGGACGACCCGCAGAGCTACTACTCGGTCGCCGAACGGCTGACGAACGAACTCGACGCCTTCCGACCCAACCAGTACCACAATCCCAACAATCCGGTCGCCCACGAGAAGACGACCGGGCCGGAGCTGTGGCGCCAGACCGCTGGGCGGATCACACACTTCGTCGCAGGCGCGGGCACATGTGGGTCGATCACCGGCACCGCCCGTTACCTCAAGTCGATGAACCCCGACATCAAGATCATCGCGGCCGACCCTGTGGGCTCGGTCTTCTCCGGTGGCTCCGGACGGCCCTACCTCGTCGAAGGTGTCGGCGAAGACTTCTTCCCGGCCGCATGGGAACCCGACCTCCTCGACGACATCATCGCGATCAGCGACGAGGAGAGCTTCCTCACCGCGCGATACGTCAGCGAGACCGAGGGAATGCTCATCGGCGGCTCGGGCGGCATGGCGGTCGCCGCAGCGATCAAGGTGGCCAAACAAGCCGAGCCCGACGACATCGTCGTCGTGTTCAATCCCGACTCTGGTCGCGGCTACCTGTCGCGGGTGTTCGACGACGCCTGGATGGCCAACTTCGGGTTCCTGAAGGAATGTGAGCAATGCGTCGGGATGGTGCTCGATGCCCGCAACGCCTCGATCGAGAACCTGCTCTACGTCAACCCCGACCAACTCGTGAGCGACGCTGTCGAACTGATGCGATCGACGGGTGTCAGCCAGCTCCCGGTCTGCAAGAACACACCCCCGTTTGCGGCGGCCGAGGTATCGGGAGCGGTCGACGAGCTCGACCTCATGGAGGTCATCTACAACGACCCGAGCATGATGAACACCGAGGTCGAGAAGGTGATGGGCCCGAAGTTGCCGACGATCGGTGTGGGTCAACGCCTCGAACTGGCGATCGAGATGCTCGAGACAGCGCCGGCGCTACTCGTGCTGTCCGGCGGGCGACCGCTCAGCATCATGACCCGCACCGACGTCCTCTCCTACTTCACGGCGGTTGCCGAGGACTCGGTCGGCAGAGCCGATGGGTGATCTCGACGCTGAGCACCGGAGCGGCCATTCATTCTCGACCAGGGCGATCCATGCCGGCCAGGACCCCGAGCCGACGACCGGTGCGGTCGTCACGCCGATCTCGCTCTCGACAACGTTCGCCCAGGACGGCGTCGGCGAACACAAGGGTTTCGAGTACTCGCGCTCGGGAAACCCGACCAGGACGGCGCTCGAGACCCAGGTCGCTTCACTCGAGCTGGCGCGCCATGGATTGGCCTTCGCCAGCGGCCTGGCCGCCGAGGACAACATCTTGCGCCTGCTCCGTCCGGGCCAACGCATCCTGCTCGGCAACGACGCCTACGGCGGCACGTTCCGCCTGATCGCCAAGGTCTGGGAGCCGCTCGGGCTCACCTGGACGGCGGTCGACCTCACCGATCTCGATGCTCTGCGCGCGGACTGGGCCGATGATGTCGGCATGGTCTGGTTGGAGACGCCCACCAACCCGCTCCTGACGTGCTTCGACATCGCCGCGATCGCCGAGATCGCCCACGCACGCGGTGCACTGCTCGTCGTCGACAACACATTCGCCACGCCATATCTCCAACAGCCGATCGCACTCGGCGCGGACATCGTGGTGCATTCGGCGACGAAATACCTCGGCGGACACAGCGACGTTGTCGGTGGATTCGTCGCGATCGACGACGACGATCTCGCAGAACGCGTGCGTTTCACTCAGAACGCGGCGGGGGCCGTCCCCGCGCCGTTCGACTGCTACCTCGTCTTGCGCGGCGTCAAAACGCTCGCCGTGCGGATGGATCGACACTGTGAGAACGCGCGGGCGGTGGTCGATCTCCTGGTCGCGCATCCCGGCGTCGATCGCGTCCTCTACCCGCAGCTTCCCGATCATCCCGGTCACCGAGCCGCCGCCGCACAGATGCGCGACTTCGGCGGGATGGTGTCGTTCACCGTCACGGCCGGGCGCGACGCGGCGCTCCGGGTGGCGAGCGCGACCGAACTCTTCACGCTCGCCGAGTCGCTCGGCGCGGTCGAGAGCCTGATCGAGCACCCCGGCGCGATGACCCACGCATCCGCGGCGGGATCCCCGCTCGAGGTGCCCGACGACCTCATCCGCCTGTCGATCGGCATCGAGGACGCCGCCGACCTGGTCGCTGACCTGGAACAGGCATTGGAACAGTCGTGACCGAAGTCGACGGTTCCGCTCCCGCTGAGGCCATCGACACTTCGGCACGTCCGACTCGCGCCCCCACCCGACCCATCGTGGTCGCCGCGAACCGGCTGCCGGTGATGCGCACGGATGACGGCTGGGCCCCGAGTCCCGGCGGCCTGGTCCGCGCACTGTTGCCGCTCCTGCGATCATCCGGCGGCCTCTGGGTCGGCTGGACCGGCGACCCCGACGATGCGGCCGAGCCCTTCCGGGCCGAGGGCGTCGAGTTGCACCCCGTGGCAATCAGCGCGCAGGAGATCGAGCTGTACTACGAGGGATTCTCCAACGACGCGCTCTGGCCGCTCTATCACGACGCACTCCGCGAATCGAACTACGACAACGATGCATGGGACGCATACCACGACGTCAATAATCGCTTCGCCGTCACGCTCGCCGAGATCGCGCCGCCCCACTCGGTCGTGTGGATCCACGACTACCAACTGCAGCTCGTGCCGGCGATGCTGCGCAATCTGCGGCCCGACGTCACGATCGGCTTCTTCCTCCACATCCCGTTCCCACCCTTCGAGCTGTTCTCACGGCTGCCGTGGCGCACGGAGATCATCGAGGGCCTGCTCGGCTGTGACCTGGTCGGCTTCCAGCGCCCGATGGGCGCCGCCAACTTCATCGCCTCGGCCGAGCAACTGCTCAACACCGACAACGACGACAACACGGTCCACAACACGACACACGACACCCAGGTCGGCGTCTTCCCGATCTCGATCGACGTCGACGAGGTCGAGGAGATAGCCGCCGGACGCGCGACCCGCCAGGCGACGAGCCGCATCCGTACACGTCTCGGCGACCCCGAAGTGATCCTGCTCGGCGTCGACCGGCTCGACTACACCAAGGGAATCGGCCTGCGTCTCCAGGCTTTCGCGGCACTGCTCGAGTCGGGCGATCTCGATCCGGAAACGGACGTGATGATCCAGGTCGCGACGCCAACCCGTGAAGCGGTCGAGCACTACCAGGACGAACGCCATGAGATCGAACGACTCGTCGGCGAGATCAACGGTCGTTATTCCCGTATCGGCCTGCCCGTGGTGCACTACCTCTACCGCACCCTCGACTACGCCGAATTGATCGCGCTCTATCGCGCTGGTGATGTGATGCTCGTGACGCCGTTCCGCGACGGGATGAACCTGGTCGCCAAGGAGTACTGCGCCGCGCACATCGACGGTGATGGCGTGCTCGTGTTGTCCGAGTTCGCCGGAGCCGCCGACGAGTTGACCGACGCCGTGCTCGTCAATCCGCACGACGACATCGCCCTCCAGCAGGCGATCAAGACGGGGGTCGAGATGCACCGCCACGAGCGCCGCGAGCGGATGGCCGCACTGCGCACGCAGATCCGCCAGAGCGACCTTCAGGGCTGGGCCGACCGCTTCCTCGACGCGCTCGACGTCGCGGCCGACGCGAAGCCGGCAACCGACATCGACTCGTCGCCCTGAGCTCCGATGACCGACCAATACGACGATCCGACCGCGCTCGCGGCGCTCGTCACCGCCCTGTCGAGGCCGCTGCTGATCGGGCTCGACGTCGACGGAGTGCTCGCGCCGATCGTCCGACACCCTGACGAGGCCACGCTCCTCGACGGGATCGACGCGGCACTCGACCGGCTCACCGCCACCGACGGTTGGCTCGTCGCGGTCGTCTCGGGACGCTCGCTCGACGACCTCCACCGCTTCGCGTTCCACGCCGACGTGACGGTGGTCGGCAGTCATGGCATGGAGACACACGGCGTGCCGCTCGAACTGACGCCGGCCGAGACCGACCGGTTCCAGCGGCTCGAAGCGCTGGCCGACGATGCCGTCGAGTCGGCAGGCGCCGGCGCGTGGGCAGAAGTGAAGCCGGCGAGTATTGCGGTGCATGTCCGTGAGGCCGACGGCGAGTCGGCACGCCACGCACTCGATCGGCTCGCCGGCTCGGTCGGCGATGTCGACGGAGCGAGCTCGATCGCCGGGAGCGCGGTCCTGGAAGTGTTCGCCCGCGCAGCCGGCAAGGGTGGGGCCCTGCGATCGTTGCGCGAACGCCACCGCGCGGCGACCACGGTGTTCGTCGGCGACGACGTCACCGATGAGCACGCGTTCGAGGCGCTCGAACCCGGCGACGTCGCCGTCAAGGTCGGCGATGACCCGACGATCGCGGCACACCGGTTGCCCGATCCCGCCGCGGTGTTGACATGGCTCCGCGCACTTGCCGCGCCCGACGTGGTCGACGACATCTGACGCCTCTGCGTTCAGAACAATGCGGTCTGCCCGGCCGGCGGCGTGCGCCTGATCGCCGTCCAGGGGACATAGTGATCCATGAAGACCCACGTGCGTCGGTGAATCGCCGATGGCCCGTACCCGACCAACGCTGACTTGTGTTTCGGGCAGGGATACCCCTTGTTGGTGTCGAACGACCAGTGGGGATAGTGCTCGGCCAACTCACGCATCTGGCGGTCGCGGGTGACCTTCGCGAGGATGCTGGCGGTGGCGACGCTGAGGCACCGCAGGTCGGCCTTCACAACGAGTTCGACGTGGTCGACCGACGGTGACACGAAGTCCCACCGGCCGTCGGTGACCGCGACATCGGGTCGGACGTCGAGCCCCGCGACCGCGCGTGCGGCGGCGAGCTTCTGTGCTGCGGACATGCCGAGACGATCACATTCGACCTGGCTCGCCGACCCCACAGCCCAGGAGATGCACCAGTCGTCGAGCCGGTCGAACAGATGCTCGCGTTCAGCTTCGGAGAGGAGCTTGGAGTCGCGCACCCCGTTGACCCGTGTGTCGCGGGGCAACACCGCCGCGCCGACCATCAAGGGGCCTGCCCAGGCCCCACGACCGACCTCGTCGATCCCGACAACGGTCTCGTGACCGCGATCCCACAGTTCCTGCTCGATCGCGCGCGTCGGTGCCCGCTTCTTCGAGACACTCTTTCGGCGCGCTGGCATTTCCGGCGTGGATCAGCGGAGCACGAGCTGCGGTTCGCCCGCCGCGACCTCACCGACGCGCCACCAGCCCTCGCTCGCGTCGAGGGCGTCGGCGGCGGCCGGGTCGACCGCCGCCAGAAGCCCACCAGACGTCTGCGGATCGAAGCACAGCGCCTCGGACCCAGATGCCGCGGTGGAGTCGAGATGCCCCGCCAGGTAGTCGCGGTTGCGCTGGTCGCCGCCCGTGAGATGGCCGGCATCGGCGATGCGCTGTGCTCCCGGATAGGTGACGAGCGAGGTCGTGTCGACAACGGCCCTGGAACCGCTGCGTTCGGCCATCTCCCAGCCGTGGCCGGCAAGCCCGTACCCGGTGACGTCGGTGACCGCGTGGACGGCACCCTCGATTCCCGTCAGCGTCTCGGCGGCGCCGCGGTTGAGGCGCCGCATACCAGCGGTCGCCACGGCCTGCTCCTCGGCACCACCGTGGGCCAGGGCGAGCCCGGTACCGATCGGCTTCGAGAGCATCAGGACATCGCCGGGAAGGGCACCAGCCTTGCGGAACACCTTGTCGGGGTGCACGATGCCCTGCACCGCGAGTCCGAAGATCGGCTCGGGATTGCGGATCGTGTGTCCGCCGGCGATCGAACCGCCGGCTTCAGCGACGACCTGCGCCGCCGCACCGAAGATCGCCACGATCGCCTCGCGGGGGAAGTCCTCAGGAAACGCCGCCACGTTGATCGCGACCGCGACGCGGCCTCCCATCGCGTAGACATCGCTGCACGCGTTGGCCGCGGCGATCGCACCGAAATCCGCGGGATGGTCGACGAGCGGCGGGAAGAAGTCGGTGGTCGAGACGAGGGCCACGTCGTCGGACACCTGGTAGATCGCGGCATCGTCGAACGGCGCCAAGCCAACGAGCAACGACGGGTCAGAGGATGCCGGGAAGTCGGCGACGAGATCCTTGAGCAGCGCCGCGCCCCACTTCGCAGCACAACCGCCACAGGACGTCCACTCCGTGAGCCGCAGCCCGGAGAAGTCGTGATCGTGCTCGGACGGTGCGGCGGTCCCCATCGACATTCCGCGAGCCTACGGGCAGGAGTGGCCGCGTCAGCCGCGAGGAGCAGGGCGAGGCGGGGGCGAAGCCGACTTCCCTTTCTGTGCGCAAATGGACCGGCAACGGCACGAACGAGACGATCGCCGCCGCGCGATGCAGCTGCACCGTTACGTCGAGCGGTACGCCCATCCGGATCTCACGAAGGCTCAATTCTCCCCGCCGGCGGAGGGTGCCCCACTGGCCCACCGGCGACCGGGATGTGGCGTGGCCGGCTCGGCGCCGCCCAGAGCGCCTCGCCCGAACGCTGGTCGGTCGACCAGTCGACATCGACACCGGAGGCTGTCAGGGGAAGCGGCTCGCCCACCTGCTCCCACAGGAGCGCAGGGCGTTCGCCGTGCCATCGCACGGCATACGACACCGACGACGCGACGCCGGTGGGCACACCGTGCACCTCGAATCCGGTGCCGCGCCATGGTGTCGGAATCCCGGCCGGGAGCAGGTCGGCCCAACCGACCCCTGGGGACGCAAGGTACCGCTCGACGCCACGCACGAAGCGTCCCGTCGATGCACCGCGGGTGATCTGCGAGAGGGCTGCGACCGGCTCGCGAGCGAACGTGCCTCGTCTCCTCATCCGGGCGATGTCTCCCGCCGCCCGGCCGTCGCCTGCTGACTGGGCGATCCGTTCAGCGGCGACGAGAACGGCCTCGATGTCTTCCCCGCTTCCTGCCGCTTCCCGCCGACCGATCGACTCGAGCGGGGCGACGAGATCCGGCATCCATGCGTCAGCGGGTTCGCCGAGACGGACGAGTTCGGCAACGTCGAGCACGAAGCCGGCCGGGTCGTCATCGACGGCCACAGGTCCGCACAGCAGCAGGTCACACCGCGCTTCGGAAACACTCTCCACGAGCCACTCGTCGGGGAGGTCGAGCCGGCTTGCGCGGTCGACGGTGGCCGTCCAGCCGGCGATCACGGCGTCTCGGTCGGCGTGGACGCCACCCAGGGCGCGCCCGCGCCACCGGTCCGGTTCGTTCGGGATGGCGACACGGACTGCGGCCCGGTGACCGACCGGCAGGACGAACGCGTCCGGCGGCAGATCGATTCCCTTGATGGGCACGTCCGCGGGCGGTCGATCGGTGAGCACCGGCAGCCCCGAGAACGCGATCGCGAACGGGAGCGGCGAGTCGTTGGTCACCTCGACGAAGGTCAGCCCACCACGATCCGGAATCGACCAGACGTGCTGGACCGCGTCGCCGTCGGGCACCCGCACACGGGTCTCGACGACCGGCGTGCCCGCGATGCGGCGCTGGCGGACCGCTGACTCGACCGCCGGATCGTGCCAACGATCCTCGGCCGCGACGAACCAGCGCAGTGTCCCAGGCGATGCGCCGCCATTCCCCCACGGCACCACGTCGCCCCAAGGCGTCACGTCGGCCCGACACGGCTGCCCGACGATGCCGACGGTGACCACAGCGGCGTCGCCCCGTTTGTCGCCCGGTCTGGCAGTCACGCGTCGAACTCGCCCTTGTTCGACCGCTGCATCAAGATCTCGAGCGCGACAGCCGGCGGTCGGTGCTCGTGACACACCGCGACCACCTGTTCGGTGATCGGCATGTCGACATCGTGCTCGAGTGCCAGCTCGAGCACGCTCGGCGACGACTTGACACCCTCGGCCACCATGTTCGTGCCGGCGAGAATCTCCTCGATCGACTTCCCTGCGCCGAGCTGGAGCCCGACCTGATTGTTTCGGCTCTGCTTCGACGAGCATGTTGCGATGAGGTCACCCATCCCGGCGAGGCCGGCAAATGTCAGCGGGTCGCCGCCCATGGCAATACCCAGACGCGACATCTCCGCGATGCCCCGCGTGATCAGGGTCGCCCGCGTGTTGTCACCGAATCCCATCCCCTCGACCATCCCGGCGGCGATCGCGATGACATTCTTCACGACACCTGCGACCTCACAGCCGACGACGTCCGGATTCGTGTAGACACGCAGGGTTGGTCCGCTGAAGATCCGTTGCAGCTCATCGGCAATCGTGACGTCGTCGATGGCGACGACGCTCGCCGCCGGCTGGCCGACGATGATCTCTTTCGCCAGGTTCGGCCCGGTAAGGACGGCCACCGGGTGGCCCGGAATCTCCTCCGCGGTCACCTCGCTCATGCGTTGGCGCGTTCCGCGTTCGAGACCCTTCGCCAACGTGACGACAGGGACCCACGGTCGCACGAATGGTGCAGCATCCGAGGCAACCTGGCGATAGCCGTGCGACGGCACCGCCATGACGACAACGTCCGCGTTGCTGACCGCCTCCTCGAGTGAGGCGGTCGCGTGGAGATCGGTGGGGAGGGTCTGCCCGGGGAGGTACTCCTCGTTGTGGTGTCGCGCGTTGATGTCGCTCGCGAGATCCTCCCGCCGCGCCCAGAGCGTCGTGGGCGTATTGACGCTGGCCAGCGCGGCGACGGTCGTGCCCCAGGATCCGGCTCCGATCACCGCAACCCTGATGTTGTCGCGCTCGCTCACGGGCGGTCACCATACTGCCGGTGCGCACACCGGGACACGCCGGGTCGGCGGCCGTCGAAGTACAGTCGCTCGCAGTGCGCGCCGCCGTGTTGGTTCCGGTCAAACGATTCACCGCGGCGAAGGGCCGCCTGTCCGGCGTGCTCACGAACGCCGAGCGCGCGCGGCTCGCGCGGTGGATGGCGACCGGCGTGCTCGAAGCGGTCGCCGCGCTCCCGACGTTCGTGGCCTGCGACGACGAGGAGGTCGGCGAGTGGGCAGTGTCCCATGGTGCCTCGGTCCTCTGGGGCCCTGGGCTCGGCCTCAACGGCGCGGTGGACGACGGGATCGGCCGGATCAGCGCCGCTGGACACGACCACATCATCGTGACGCATGCCGATCTCCCTCGACCCTGGCGGCTCCCCGACATGGCGTCGAATGGCCGGATCACCATCGTGCCTGACACGATCCGCGACGGCACGAATGTGATGTCGTTCCCAACCGGCACTCCGATCGACGCGTCGTACGGCGGGCGGTCGTTCTCCCGCCACCTGGCCCAGGCCGAGGCATCCGCGCAGCAGGTCGACGTCGTCGATGACTCCGACCTGTCGCTCGATGTCGACACGCCGGACGACCTCGCACACCCATTGGTGAGGGAGGTGCTCCCTGAATGGGTCCGAACGAACCGGGGCAGCCGCCACTCCGCGTGAACCCTGAGCGGTTCACCCATGAGCTGCCGACTCCGGCCTCGGCGCTCGCTGTCGGCGCCCACCCGGACGACGTCGAGTTCGGTGCCGGTGGACTGCTCGCGAAGTGGGCAGCCGACGGATGCACGGTCCATCACCTGATCTGCACCGACGGCTCCAAGGGGACCTGGGACCCCGCTGCGGACCTCACCGCACTGCGGGAAGCGCGCGAGCTCGAACAGCGTGCAGCCGCACGGCATCTCGCCGGGGACGCAGCGGGCGAGGTGCGCTTCTTGCGTCTCGTCGACGGCGAACTCGGGAGTGACCTCACGGCAAGGGCGCTGGTCTGCGAGGTGATCCGCGAGCTGCGGCCGGCAGTTGTGCTCGGGCACGACCCCTGGAAGCGAGACCGCCTCCATCCGGACCATCGCCACGCCGGCCTGCTCGTGTGCGAAGGGGTGGTGGCGGCCCGCGATCCACACTTCTTCGCCGACCAGCCCTTCGAAGCGCACCGCCCAGAACTGCTGATGCTCTTCGAGGCCGACGAGCCCGACCACGTCGAGGACGTCTCGGGCTTCGTCCCGGCCAAACTCGCCGCCCTGGAGGCCCACACGAGCCAGTTCGAGTCGACGATGAAGGCCACCGACGATGCCGAACTCGAGGCGTTCCGTTCTCGCATCCGGAACCGCCTCGCCGAGAGCGGCAGCCCGTTCGGGCTCGGTGCCGCCGAAGTCTTCAAGCTCATCCGCGACCTGTAGGACGGCGAAGTCCCGACCCGCTCCCGAACGCGAAACGGGGAGCCGCGAGGCTCCCCGTTCTCGTGCTGACGGCCGTTCGGCCCGCTACTTCTTTTTCGCTGGTGCCTTCTTGGCGGTCGCCGTCTTCTTCGCCGGCGCCTTCTTCGCGGTGGCTGCCTTCTTCGCCGGCGCCTTCTTCGCGGTGGCTGCCTTCTTGGCCGGTGCCTTCTTGGCGGTCGCCGTCTTCTTCGCCGGCGCCTTCTTCGCGGTGGCTGCCTTCTTGGCCGGTGCCTTCTTGG
>JASJHI010000466.1:0-10329 GCA_033791105.1 Acidimicrobiia bacterium
GATGTCGAATGGCATCGAGGAGTGCGTGGCGCAGGGAATGCGGGCCATTGGATGGCATCGTCGGGACGATCCGGCGTGGGTGGCCCCCGCCGATCGGCCTCACATCGTTCGTGGCATTGGCTTCGCTTTCTGCATGCACGGCACCGCCATCCCGTTTCTCGACATGGGCGGTTGCAGCATCAAGATCAACGACGACGGTTCGTTCAACATGCTGATCGGTGCGACCGATCTCGGTACCGGCGCCGACACGATCATCGGCCAGATCGCCGCCGAGGTGCTCGGCGTCCCGCTCGACGACATCAAGGTGTACTCGTCCGACACCGACATGACGCCGTTCGACACCGGCGCCTACGCGTCGTCGACGACGTACATCTCGGGCACTGCGGCGAAGCTCGCCGCCGAGGCGGTCCGCAAGCGGATCAAGGAGCGGGCCGCCAAGATGCTCGACGTCGACGAGCCGTGCACGATCGAACTGCGCGACAAGCGGGCCTGGGCACCCGACGGCCGCTCGGTGAGCATGGAGGAGATCGCCCTCAACTCGCTGCACTGGGAGGACCAGGAACAGATCATGGGCACCGCCTCGTACGTCTCGCCCGACTGCCCGCCACCTTTCGCCGCCCAGTTCGTCGAGATCGAGGTCGACACCGACACCGGACAGGTCGAGGTGATCAAGATGGTGATGGCTGTCGACTGCGGCGTGGCGATCAACCCGGTCACCGCGTCGGGGCAGGTCGAGGGTGGGCTCGTCCAGGCGCTCGGCTACGCGCACTGCGAGGAGTTCGCGTACGACGACGACGGCCGGATGATCAACGACACGCTCGGCCCGTACAAGATCTACCGGGCCGACGAGATGCCGGCGATCGAGGTGTTCCTCGTGCAGACGATGGAGGACTCCGGCCCGTTCGGTGCGAAGGCGATCGCCGAGATCCCCAAGGACGGCGTGGCACCCGCGCTGCGCAACGCGATTCTCAACGCCACGGATGTCGCGATCAACGAGCTGCCGTTCACGCCCGAGCGCGTTTGGAACGCACTGCACCGATGACGATCGGTCGAGATCGCGGGGCGGGCGACGATCGCCTGCTGCGCGAGCTGCTCGACGCGACCAGCGCAGGTCGCAGCGTGGTGCTCGCCACCGTCGTCGGTACAGCCCGTTCGGTACCTCGCCACGCGGGAGCGAAGATGCTCGTGTTCACCAACGGCGACCAGGTCGGCACCATCGGCGGCGGCGAGATGGAGTCACGGGTCGTCGCCGCGGCGGCCGACGCCCTGCGCGAACGACAACCCCGGCAGATGGAATTCGATCTGGTCGATCCCGCGGCCGGCGATCCTGGCGTCTGCGGCGGAACGGTCACCGTCTACCTTGAGCCGTACATGCCCCAGCCCCAACTCGTCGTGATCGGGTGCGGCCACGTCGGCCGTGCCGTCATCGACCTCGCCCACTGGCTCGGCTATCACGTCACGGCGCTCGACGACCGCGCCGAGGTCGCTGATCCGATCGAGTTGTCCTCCGCCGACATTGTGCTCGCGGGCCCGTACGACGAAACCCTCCGGCAAGTGTCGCTCGGAGAGTCGACGCACATCGTGCTCGTCACGCGTAACGTCGGCGTCGACCTCGACGTGCTGCCGATCCTGCTCGCCTCACCCGCCCGTTCGGTCGGCGTGATGGGCAGCAAGCGACGCTGGGACACGACGCGGGGCAAGCTCGAAGCGATGAACCTTGCCGCGGTCAGCGCGGAGGCACTCGATCGAGTCCGCTCGCCGATCGGGCTCGACATCGACGCAGAGACCCCCGAGGAGATTGCGCTGTCGATCCTCGGCGAGCTGGTCGGCGGGCGCACCGGCAACTCCTGACGCCCGAGCCCCGGTTCGCCGACCGCATCCGTGCGGCCTGGGAGGGCCGGGTCAGCGGCTGCCAGCTCGGCAAGGCGGTCGAAGTGCTCTCGATGCGCAACGGACAGGAGGAGCTGACGCGGTACCTCACCGCTGCGGACGCACTCCCGCTGCGCGACTACATCCCCCTCGTCGACGATGATCTCGCCCAGCAGGTCCACCGCGCGAGTTGCCGCGGCCGGTTCCAACGCTCGGAAGCGGACGACGACATCAACTACTCGGTCCTCGCGCTGATGATCCTCGAGCAGTACGGCTCCGACTTCACGACGGCCGACGTCGCGCGGGCGTGGCTGCGCTACCTCCCCGGCGGAATGGTGTTCACCGCCGAGAGATCGGCGTTGGTCACGTTGCTGGCGCAGGCGAGCTACGGCTTCCCCGCCGGTGCCGGGGCAGGCTTCGACCTCGCCGAATGCAGCGACAATCCGTTCAACGACTGGATCGGAGCCCAGATCCGCGCCGACGTGTACGGCTGGGTGTGTCCGGGTGATCCTGCCCGGGCCGCCGACATGGCACGGCGCGACGCAGAACTCTCACACCGCGGGGAGGGTGTGTACGGCGCGATGGCCGTCGCCGCAATGGGCGCCGCGATCGTCGGCGGGAGCTCGATCCGCGCGGCGGTCGACGCTGGTGTCGCTGTGATCCCCGACGACTCCGACTGCTCGACGGCGATGCAACTCGGGCTCGGTCTGGCCGAGGCGGCGCGAGGTCCAGTCGAGATCCACGAGCGGTACGGCAACCTCTCGCCCGTCCACACGGTGAACAACCTCGCCCTCGTGGTGTGGGGTCTCGTGTCGGGGGCCGACGAGTTCAGTGTCGCGATCGGCGACACGGTCTCAGCCGGCTGGGACACCGACTGCAACGCCGCCACCGTCGGTGCGCTATGGGGCCTCACCGGCCGCGAGATCCCCAGGGCGTGGACCGACCCGTGGAGCGGGCGCGTCGCCGTCACCCTCGCCGGGATCGGCGAACTCGCGCTGGACGACCTCGTCGACCGCACCCTCACCGTCGCCGGCTGACATCGGCGGCGAGCATGTCCGTGGCACGCCTGATCTCGCGCTCCGGCGTTGCGAACTCTCGGCGTCGATCCCGTCGGTTTTCGAAGCCCTTGACGCCGAGACGGGCGGAGGAGGACGCCGCTGACGCGCGCCGCTTCGTCGATCAGTTGGTCGCCGCGGCGCCAAGGAGATCGAGACGCGTGCAGATCTCGCTGAACACGTCGTCGACGTTCGGGGTGGCGTCCACGGACAGCACGAACTCCTTGCGGCCGAAGATCTCGAGCACCGGCCTCGTCTTCTCGTAATAGTCGTCGAGTCGCCTGCGGAGCGCTTCGGGGTTGTCGTCCGGCCGGGCGACGAGCCGCCCACCGCAGACGTCACACGCGTCCTCGTGTTCCGGCCGGTGCGCCATCAGGTTGTAGTCGAGGCCGCAGCCGGTGCACAGCCGCCGCGCCAGGACACGGCGCTGCACCTCTTCCTCGGGCAGTTCGAGGTTGATCACCGCGTCGATGTCGAAGCTCTCGAGGAAGAACTCGGCCTGGCCCCCGTTGCGCGGGAACCCGTCGATCACGAAGCCGTAGTTCCAATCGTGGTCCCGGAGGCGTTGCTGCACCACCGCCTCGACGACCTCGTCCCCCACGAGTTCGCCGGCGTCGATCGCACGGCGGACCCGTGCGCCCAGCTTGGTGTGGTGCTGCACGTTCCACCGGAACAAATCGCCGACGCTGACGTGGACGAGGTCGTAGCGCTCGGCGAGGAGTGCTGACTGTGTGCCCTTCCCGCTTCCCTGGACGCCCATGATCACGTACTTGTGCACGCCTCCATCGTGTCAGGTGCGACCTGAGGAGCATCGCCATCGCCAGATATGCGCCTACTGTGGAGATCGGGCATCGGGATGAACGCAGGCGCGGATGGGGCTACCTTCGCCAAGCAACACGGCCCAGCAGGGGTGAGCGTCGTGGACGACATGAATTTGATGGGATCTTCCATCGGGCTCGGCATCGTGATCGGCGTCGTCGTCGGGGCCGTGATCGGGGGAGGTTTCGCGATCGGGATCGGCATTACGATCGGCATGGTCGTCGGAGCGGCGATTGGCGCGGTGCTCCGAGCGGCGAGCAAACCACAGAGTTGACACGTGCAGTTGCCCGCCGGCGGGCATCACCCGAACGGTACCGAGCGTGGCACTAGCTCGGAACGACCATCGGCAGGTCGGGATCGGCCGACCATTCCATCAGGCTGCCGTCGTAGACCGCCACGTCGTCGTGCCCGAACAGGGCCAGCGCGAAAGCGTCGACCGTTGCGGCGATCGCACCACCGCAGTAGGTGATGACGCGCGGCTGCTCGAGCAGGGTTTCGAGTCGGGTCAGCATTCTCGAAGGGGGGATGAATCCGGCCGTCTCGCTGTCGATGAGGTCGCGGAACGGCACGTTGACCGCGCCCGCGATGTGGCCCTGCCGGGGCCCGTAGCCGGGGTCGACGCCATCGAAGCTCGAGGCGGGCAGGGCGTCGACGACACAGGTCGACCCGTCGTCGAGAGCTGCGAGTACGTCTTCCTGGTCGGCACGGGCCCTTTCCCATCCGGGCTTCACGATGAACACCGTCGCATCGACCGACTCGGTGTCGCTCACCATCGGGCGACCCTCCGCGACCCACTTCTCGATGCCGCCCCGCATCACCGCGACGTCGACGCCCATGTGGTGCATGGTCCACCATGCCCGAGTGCACCACATCGTGCCCGAGTCGATGCCCGGCCTCGGGGTGCGGGCCACGAGCACCACCCGCGTGTCGCGATCGACGCCGTGACGACCCATGGTCTCCGCGAATTGCTCGGCGTTCGGCCACGTCCACGGGAGGGCGCTGTCCGGATCGGACAACTCGCCGCGCCCGCCGGCGACGTCGAAGAACAGCGAGCCCGGGATGTGGGCCGCCTCGTACCACTCGCCGCGCGCGCGGTTGACCAGCTTCGACGTCAACATCGCGCTCACGTCGAGGACGCGCACACCTGCGTCGTCGACATGCTCGGCAAGCCAGTCCGTCTCGACCAGATACTGCGGATTCCGGAAGCTGACGTCGGACTCCCGTCCATCGTTCCCCATCGCGCAGATCATTGCACGCGCTCCGTGGAGTGAGTTGCCGTCCTATTCGCCGTACACGGGAGCGTCGCTGAAGAATGCCGCCCAGGCGAACCAGAACTCGTTGCGGTGGGTCACCACGTCCAACTGCTCACCGGCCAGCGGTCCGTCGAGCGCCAACCCGAGCAACGACCAGGTCGATCCGGTCTCGGCGTCGGTGAATTCGTCGTTTCCAGCAGGAGAGAACGTGAGGGTTTCGCCGGCGACGCGCCGGTCGTACGCGATCCCGCTGCCGATCGCGGCCCCGTCGGCGATTTGGCTCGAGTCGAGTGCGTCGGCGGTCTGGCCGCCCCAGAGAACGACGATCGGGTCCCCGGCAACATTGTCGTTGACGGCTCGCTGCTCGGCCAGCACCTCGAACGGGTAGGCCTTCTCCGCGCCGCCGAGCGTGACTCCCACGACCCTGGAGAGAGCGGGATACCGCGGGTCCGGCTCTCCGTCGAACAGGAACGGCGACGTACTCGAGCTGTAGCTGGTGTACGGGTTGGCGCCGTATTCGATCGAGAAGCCGGTCTCCCGCGAGAGCGACAGCGCATCGGGGAAGTTCTCGACCACATCTCCATAGGCCGCGATCGATGTCGGAATGAGCTCGAGTTGTGTGCCGGCGAACTCGCCGACGACCGCCTCGCCCGTGATCTGCTGCCAGAGCGATGTCGTTGCGTCGTCCCACATCACCAGGTCGCTGTTGCGCAACAGCCCCGACACCCCGAACCGCAGCACCTGGCCGTCCACACGAGCGTCGAAGCTGACCGCCGTGTTGCACAACGGGCAGAACGTGACGACCACAGGCACGTCGCCGAAGCGATCGTTGACGATCTCGTGGCGAGTGAGGATCGAGAGCGGGTAGAAGCGGACCTCGTCGTTGACTTGAACGAGTGCGCCAGGCTCGCGTGGATCGAGCCAGTCGGCAGCGACGATCGGCTCGAACGTCGGATCGTCGATCGGTGGAATGCGGTCGCGCGGGTCGCGCGCGCTGATGCCGAGCCTGAACTCGTCGAGGTCGACCGTCCGTCTGGTCCAATCGGTCGGCCACGGTTCGGTGGCCTGCCTGAGTGAGTCGTCGCGGTCGTCCACTTCCGCGTCGACTACCAAGGGTGTTGTCCCACCCGGTTCATCGACGTCATCGACGTCATCGACGTCGTCGGCGGCCGTGGCCCCGCCACAGGCAGCCCCGAGCAGGGCGATCCCGATCGTGATGGTGGCGACCCGGTGGCGGTTCATGAGCCATCTCCCGCATCGACGAGGCGACGATGGGCGGTTTCGTCGGCGGGCTCGTCGCCGACGAGCTCGACACTGGGTTCGAAGCGCTTCAGGACCGACGACATCACGGCGATGGCCACGATCCCGCCGAGCACCAAACCAACCCGGCCTGAGTTGGCTCCGATCCAGTTGGTCAGCGTGGCCGACCACCGTTCGACGACCCCGGCCGCCGCTCCCTGCTCACCGGCGTCCGACGACAGGTCGTCGTACCAGAACCAGGTGATGTAGGCGCCGGCGACGATCAAGAACCCGGCCGAGATGCGTTGGACGTAGGGAAGAATCGAGCGGAGCCGGCGCACAAGACCGTGTTTCGCCATCGCCACCGCCAAGGTCAGCGAGATCAGCACGAACGACATCCCGATGCCGTACGCGATGTAAGTGGCGAACCCGGCGACGAAGCTCGCGCTCGCGAGGGAGCCCACGACGACCGACAAGAACACCGGGAGTGTGCACGACAGCGACGCGAGGGCATAGGAGACGCCGAACGTGAAGACCGATTTGTTGTCGCGTGCGCTGGCCCCGCGCCCCGCCTTCAGGAAGCCGATCTCGAGTTTTAGGCCGAGGAGCAGAGCGATCCCGAGTACGACCATCAGGACGCCGACGCCGAGCGCCACGTAGGGGATCCAGTCGATGATCGAGCGCACGCCGGCGTTGATCAACAGGCCCGTCGTGCCGAAAACGAACAAGAAGCCGGCCGAGACGATCGCCCCGACCTTCAACGCCTGCCCGACACCGAGCACGCCGCTCGGGCCGTCCGCATCATCACCATCGGCTCCGGCATCGGCGTCTGCGCCATCGAGGCCCATGAAGTACGAGAGATACGCGGGCAGCATCGCGAACCCGCACGGATTGACGGTCGCCACCAGCCCTGCGGTGAAGGCAAGACCGATCGGTGCGTCGATCACGATGCAGCCACCAGAGCGTCGATTCGTTCGTCGAGTGCGGACTCGGTCAACTGTCCGGCGAACACGTCGATGATGCGACCATCGGGGCTGACGAAGAGTGTGCTCGGCATCGCGATGAGTCCGAACTGGCGGAAGAGGTCGCCCGCGGGATCGTCGGCGAGGTCGTACGTCAGGCCGACATCGTCGGCGAGTCCGACCGCTGCATCGCGGACGTCGGCGTTGGCGATCCCGAGGAAGGTGACCTCGTCGCCCCGTTCCTCGTGGACCAGTTGGAAGTCGGGGAGTTCGCCCACACAGGCAGGGCACCACGATGCCCAGAAGTTGATGACGAGCGGCTCGCCCTCGAACGCCGCGAACGTCGCGTCCCCGCCGGCGAACAGCTCGAACGAGTCGGTCGGAAGCTCGCTGTCGACGGTGGCCGGTACGTCGTCCGCGACCGCCTCCGTCGGCGAATCATCACCGCCTACCGCCAGGGCGACGATCACCACCGCCAACACCGCGAGTGCACCGCCGATGATCCCTCGACGTTGACGCCTGCTGATCGTGAGTTCCATGAACGTGACAACAGAATCAAAGAGAGCCCGCTTCCCAGTTTCGTGACGCGTTCCGATTTGTTCGCGTTGCGGCCACTCGTTCTCGGCACCCAGGCGGCATGTACTCTCACCCGATGGGCGCCGTACCAAAGACGCTGGACGAGCTCGACGGCGACTGGCTCGCCGAGCAGCTCGGGATCGAGATCGAGTCGATCAACGTGGAGCAGATCGCGGCGGGCGAGGGATTCATGGGGCAACTCGCCCGCGTCCACATCACGTCGCACGACGCCGACGCACCCGCCACCGTCATCCTCAAATTGCCGACCGCCGATCCGGGTGGCCAGTTCATCGGCCAGTTGATGCGGGTGTGGGAGCGCGAGCATCACTTCTATCGCGAGGTCGCTCCGCTGATGCAGATCCGCGTGCCGACCGCGCTGGTCAACATTGCCGAGCCGCCGTGTCTCGTGCTCGAGGACCTCGCCCCTGCGACGGTGGGCGATCATGTCGCCGGCGCCACACTCGACCAAGCGGAGCGGGCGATCGACAATCTGGCGCGCCACCATGCGAGTTGGTTCGGCCATCCGCTGCTGCCGACGCTCGACTGGATGCCCGGGCTCGACGACCCGGCGGTGCTCACGATCAGTGACACGTTCCAGATGGGCTGGCCGACCTTTCTCGAACGATACGAAGGTGTCCTCCCGGACCGTTGCCTGCGGTGGTGCGAGCGTTTCGTCGAGGGCATCCCGCCGTGGGTGGCCGGACACGTGGACGACCCGTGGACGATGACGCACGGCGACTTCCGGCTCGACAACCTGTTCTTCTTCGACGACGGCACGATGGCGGTCATCGACTGGCAGATGTCGATGCGCGCGCCCGGTCAGGCCGACTTCGTCTACTTCTGCGCCAACAACCTCGCGACCGAGATGCGCCGCGAGCACGAGCGGGACCTCCTCGAACGTTATGTCGCGGAGCTACACGCGGGCGGAGTACCGACGGACGCCATCACCGCAGAGTCGGTGTGGCAGGGCTACCTCGAAGGGCTCGTCTTCTACGCGACCACCTTCGGTGCAAGCCTCCTCACGATCGATCCGGCCAACGAGCGAGGCGCGGCGCTGTTCGACGCGCTCGTCCGCCGCACGTTCACGGCAGTCGATGATCTCGACGCCGGGCTCGCCCTCGGCTTCGACCCGACGGGCTGACCTCCGATCCGCGAGACTCCCCGTCACACGCGACGACACAAGGAGTCAGACCATGTCGACCATCGAGGATCCCCCACTACACCTGCGAGGCATGCTCGCGCCGGTGCAGGAAGAGCACACCCTCACCGACCTGACCGTCACCGGTGCAATCCCGACCGAACTCGACGGCCGATATGTGCGCAACGGTGCCAACCCCATCACCGGTGTGAGCGATCACCCGTTCCTCGGCGACGGCATGATCCACGGCGTCCGACTCCGCGACGGCAATGCCGAGTGGTACCGCAACCGCTACGTGCAGACGCCGTTCGTGAGCAACCCCGACCGTGAGGTCATCGACATGGAGGACAGTCTCACCGACATGGCCGCCTCCAAGGCGAACACCAACGTCGTCGGGCATGCCGGCAACATTCTCGCCCTGGAGGAGGGACACTTTCCGTACGTGCTCGACGGCGAACTGAACACCGTTGGGCCCCTCGACTACGCCGGGGAACTCCAGGGTTCCTTCACAGCTCATCCCAAGATCTGCCCTGTCACGGGCGAGTTGATCGCCTTCGGCTACGCGTTGATGGAGCCGCACCTGCGGTACGTACGCATCTCGGCAGACGGCCGGCTCGTGCAGGACGAGCAGATCACGGTCGGCGGCCCAACGATGATGCACGACTTCAACGTCACCCGGAACCATGTCGTCTTCATGGATCTGCCCGCCGTGTTCGACCTCGAGCTCGCACTCAAGGGCGAGATGCCGATCCGCTGGAGTGAGACATATTCGGCACGTCTCGGCGTGATGCCACGCGACGGTAGCGACGCCGATGTCGTCTGGCATGAGATCGACCCGTGCTACGTGTTCCATCCGATGAATTCGTACGAAGAGGACGGCAAGATCGTGCTCGACGTCGCCCGGCTCCCACACGTCTGGCGCGACAGCCCGATGGACTTCCCCGACCCTGCTCTGCACCGCTGGACACTCGACACCACGTCGGGCGCCTTCACCGACGAGCAGATCGATGACCTCCCCGCCGAGTTCCCCCGCGTTGCCGACTCGGTCGTCGGGTTGAAGCACCGCTACGGGTACATGATGAAGAACGCCGGCACGTCGATGATCGACGACCCGATGTCGTCGAACGGCGAGATCCTCAAGTACGACCGCGAGACCGGCGCGCGCGCCAGCATCGACCTTGGCCGTGGCCGGCTCCAAGGTGAGTCATCGTTCGTTCCGTCGGCCAATCGGACGTCCGAGGACGACGGATATCTGATGACCTACGTCTACGACGCAGCCAGCGACCAGAGCGAGGAGGGAAAGGAGAAGAAGGCGAAGAGTGCTCATAGTCACTTGTCGTAAGGGGTCAGGGGACGGGGTTTCGGCGATGTCTCCGACCCAGCGCTGGCCATTTCGCTGTCGGTGGCGACGCGTACCT
>JASJHI010000467.1:0-20969 GCA_033791105.1 Acidimicrobiia bacterium
CATTCCACCCGCCGACCGCATCCTCGAGTCTCGAATGTGACTGGCTTCCTGACTGGGGGACGACCGATCGGACGACCGATCGGGACACGGCGACGACGACGACGACGACCGATCGGGACACGGCGACGACGACGACGACGACCGATCGGGACACGGCGACGACGACGACGATGAGCGATCGGGACACGGCGACGACGACGACGATGATCGATCGGGACACGGCGACGACGACGATGACGACTGAGCTCGGCGAGCTCGATCCGGGGTCCGGGCCCCGCACCACCGGCCCCGCCCGAGCCTGAGCCTGTACTCGCCCCTCCTGCTCCTCTTCGATGCCACGATGACGACCCGGTACCGTGCGGCGCATGCCCGATAGTCGGCAGCGATCGGGTCAGGTCGAGGAACCGGTGTCGGTCCGGGCGGTGATGCTCCGCTTCGTCCTGATGGGGTTCGTCGCGCTGATCATTGTGTCGCTCGCGACGGCATGGGTCAGCCGCCGAGTCGGCACCGACCAGGCGATCGAGGATGCCGAGCGCATCGCCCTGTTGAGCTCACAGGGCATTGTTGCACCGGTGCTCGAGGACGCCATGCTCGCCCTCGACGCCGATGCGCTCGACGACGTCGACGCCGCAGTTCGCCAGTACGTCCTGCGGGGATCGCTCGTACGCGTGAAGATCTGGGATTCGACCGGAACGATCGTCTACTCCGACGAACCCCGACTGATCGGCGAGCGGTTCGACCTCCCTGCCGACAAGCAGGAGGTGTTCGATACGGGTGAGAGCCATGCCGAGATCTCCGACCTGAGTAGTCCCGAGAACAGGTTCGAGGTCGGCGCCAAGATGCTCGAGGTGTACCAGCCGATCGCAACCGTCGAGGGGACACCGCTCCTGTTCGAGACCTATTTCCTGTACAGCGGAGTGACGGACGTCGGGCGGCGTCTGTGGGGCCAGTTTGCGCCCGTCGCGATCGGCGCACTGATCGCGCTTCAGTTGGTCCAGTTCCCGTTTGCCTGGCGGATGGCGAGACGGTTGCGCGACGGACAGGAAGAACGCGAACTGCTACTCCAGCGGGCACTCGACGCCTCCGACGCCGAGCGGCGGCGCATCGCAAGCGACCTCCACGACGGGGTCGTCCAGGATCTCACGGGCGTGTCGCTCGGCCTCGCTGCACTGGGGCGTCAGGAATCGATCGATCCGTCGCAGGCGACCGACGCATCGGCGTCCATCCGAACGAGCGTCAAATCGCTACGTTCACTCCTGGTCGAGATCTACCCACCCAATCTTGCCGAGGAAGGCTTGGAATCGGCGATCGGCGATCTCCTGAGCGGGCTGCCCGCGCGCGGCGTCACGACCGATCTGGCGATCGAACTCGACGGTGTGGCACCATCCGACGAGACTGCTGCGATGGTGTACCGGATGGTGCAAGAGGCTGTCCGCAACGTGGTCGCGCATGCCGCCGCGACAGCGGTACACGTCCAGATCTCGGCGGGCGAGAGCGGGGTCGTGGTCGTGGTCGACGACAACGGTCGAGGCTTCGACGTCGACGCGGCAGCGCAACGCCTGGCCGAGGGTCACGTCGGGTTGCGCGCTCTTGGCGGCCTGTTGGCGGACGGCGGCGGCTCGTTCGAGGTCCTCTCGGCTCCGGGCACGGGCACGCGTGTTGCGGCCACCGTCCCATTCGATGTGCGGGTGTCGGCGTGATCCGGGTCGTGATCGTCGATGACCACGCTGTCGTGCGATCGGGGCTCCAGCAGTTTCTCTCGACGACCAGCGACATCAAGATCGTCGGATCGGCCGCCGACGGCGAGTCGGCCCTCGCGGTGATCGCTGCCGAACGCCCGGACGTCGTGGTGATGGACCTGTCGATGCCGAACATCGATGGCGTCGAGGCGACCCGTCGAGTGAGTGCGGAGTTCCGGACCGTTCGCGTCCTGGTGCTGACGTCGTTCTCCGATCACAGTCGGATCATGGATGCGCTGTCGGCCGGCGCCGATGGATATCTGCTGAAGCACTCCGATCCAGACGCGATCGCGGCGGCGATCCGCAGCGTGCACGTCGGAGACTCACCACTCGATCCGAAGGTCGCGCGTGCGCTGCTCGAGTCACGCCGTGCAGCGGCGGCAGAACCGACGTTGACCGATCGTGAACGTGAGGTGCTCGAACTCGTTCGCCAGGGCCTGGCCAACAAGCAGATCGCGCGGCGTCTCGGAATCAGTGAACGCACCGTGAAGGCCCACCTCACCAGCGTGTACTCGAGCCTCGGCGTGAGTGATCGTACCCAGGCCGCTCTCTGGGCAGCCGAGCACCTCGATCGGGATTGAGCACAGACCGCTCTGACGATGGGATCAGAAGCTTGGGCCCACAATGGGGCGAGCGATGATGCCCGACCCCACGCGCTGGACCTCGTGCGCGCCGTTGCCCGGTCTGTCCGCTCTCTCGCTGTCATCGTTGCGAGGCGCGATGACTGGTGGTTGCGCTCAGCCGAGCTGGGCTTCGAGCTCGGCGATGCGTTCGCGGAGCGGTGCGATGCCCGCGTCGATCTGCGCCGCGGTGTATCTAGGTGTGATGTGCTTCGGACAGTTCCAATCGGTCGCCACGATCTCGACAGTCATCGCGCCGTCGACTCGTAGATCGCCTGCGTCGAGGGCATCGATCAGTTCCGGTGACGGGTCCGGGTGGTACGTCGCATGGCCACGAATCTTGAGCCGAGTCCTCGTCGGGTAGTCCACGAAGATGGCGGCGACCTTGCCATCGGCGGTGATGTTGCCGGCGCCGAGGTATTGCCGATTACCCGATCGTTCCGCCCAGCCGATCGTGGTCGGGCCCAGAATTCTCACGAAGCCGGCGTCGCCTCCCCTGTGTTGGACGTACGGCCAGCCCGACTCGCTGATGGTGGACAGGTAGAAGCTGTCGCTTGCGGTGAGGTGGGCGATCTCGCTCGAGTCGAGGGCGTCTGGCGCCTCCTGGCCGGTCCTGTGCAAGCCGGCTCGATCTTTCGCTTCCTGGACCGCGCGGACGGACGGGGTGAACAGTTCGTCGAGGTAGTTCTGCATGGTTGGTCCTGTCGGTTCAACGGTCGAAGAGCGGGATGGCCGCGACACGTGCAGCGTCGACCGGATCGGTTGACGCGAACACGGCGGCTTGGACGATGGCGCCGTCGAGGAGAACGGCAAGCGCGGCCGGCTCCGCGGTGAAGCGGGCGAGGAGATTCACGAGTGTCTGCTTGTGATGGCGGATGATGCGGCGGTGTTCATCGGTGACCTCTCCGGTCTCGGCGAGGGCGTTGATGAAGCCGCAGCCACGGAAGTTGGTGGTGGTCAACCAATGCTCGAGCGAGCCGAACACAGCATCGACGGGCGGTTCACCGCTTCTGAGCCGATCGTCGATCCCATTGGTGAACGTGTCGATCCAGGTCGTGTGGCGATGATCGAGCCACCCGGTCACGAGATCGGTCTTGTGCGGATACAGCGAGTAGAGCCGGCGGAGCGATACACCCGAGCGATCACGGATGTCCGCCATCCGCACGGCGCCGATCCCACGTGTGTAGAAGAGCGCATCCGCCGCCGCCAGGATGTCGGTTCGTGCCTGATCGACCGTCAGCGTGGGGGCCGGGGTCATCGCAGGGGGATTCCCCGCCTGTCGTCGACAGGCCGAGAGCCGAAGATGCGGCGTTCGTCTTCGGTGATTGCGACGTCGTTGATGCTGGCTTCGCGGCGGCGCATCAGGCCGTTGTCGGCGAACTCCCAATTCTCGTTGCCGTACGACCTCCACCAGTTCCCGTCGAGGTCGCGGCTTTCGTATTGGAAGCGCACAGCGATTCGATTGCCGGAAAAGGCCCACAGATCCTTGCGGAGGGCGTATTCGGTCTCTTTGGCCCATTTCGCGGAAAGGAACTCGACGATCGCGGCGCGGCCCTCGATGAAGCTGTCGCGGTTACGCCACACCGAGTCGGGTGTGTAGGCGAGCGACACCTTCTCGGGATCACGTGTGTTCCATGCGGCTTCGGCGCCGAGCACTTTTGCCCACGCCGACGTTTCGTCGAAGGGCGGCAGTGGCGGTCGGCCTGTGGTCGGTTGGTCGCTCATGGGTTCTCCAAACGGTGAGAATGATCGTTCTCACGCTGCAACCCGCGGCGGCGACATGTATTCCCGATGATCCCGGATTTCAGTCCCCAGGATTCTCCGCTCCACAACGTCGACGGACGTCCACGGGCTCGAGTTGACGCTGCCTCCCGCACCAGGCTCGTCGTGAATCTCCATGGACGCCCGCGGACGTACTGGCGGAAGGCGTGGGATTCGAACCCACGGAAGCCCGAAGACTTCAACGGCTTTCGAGGCCGTCCCATTCGTCCGCTCTGGCAGCCTTCCGGAATCGAGGCTAGCGGCGGCCGCGGCGTCGTGGCTACGGATTTACGCGCAGACGGTGCCGTCCGCTGGCGCCTCGAGATGGATCAGGTAGTCGTCGACGACATCGTTCACGCATTGGTTCACGCCGTAGCCGGTGTGCTCGTTCGCCTCGACGATCACGAGCCGCCCATCCTCGAGTGAGTCGGCCATCAGCCGGCTGCTGGCGAGGGGAGTGCTCGGGTCGCCGGTGGTGCCGATCACCATGATCGGGCCAGCACCTTCACCGGTGATCTCGATCCGCGGGTCGAGTGCAGCGGGGAAGAACGTGCAGAAATAGCTCCCGGTCGTCTGCGGAAACAGGCGCGGCGCGACACCGACGAGTTGTTCCGCCTCCGAATCGTCCTCATCTGGCGTCGGCCGTTCCTCCTGATCGGCACACGAGATCGCTTGGAACGCTTCGATCAGATTGCTGTACTCACCGCTGGGGCTGCGCTGAAAGTACGCATCGCGGAGCTGGAGCAGTGCAACTCCGTCCCCGTTCGCGGCATCGCGTAGTGCACCTTCGAGCACACCCCAGAACCGCTCGCTGTACATCGCTTGCGCCACCGCCGTCGTGGCGATGCCCAGATTGACGGCGGTTCGTCCCTCTTCGCTCGAGAGCGGCGACTCGTCGATGGCCGCCCACAACGCGTCGAAGGCCGCCTCGGCGTCGCCGTCGTTGTGGAAATCGCAGTCGGAGTCTGCTGTGCACTCGGCGAGAAATGTGTCGAGTGCGTTCTCGAACCCGACGCGCTGCTGGCGTTCGTGATCGATCGGCTCCGCGTTCGGATCGGAGGCGCCATCGAAGATCGCCGCTCGGACGGTCGTCGGGAAGAGCGTCGTCCACACACCCCCGAGCTCACTGCCGTAGCTGAACCCGAAATATGAGACCTGGGTCTCGCCCAGCGCCTGGCGGATCGCGTCCATGTCGCGCGCGCTGTTGTTCGTTCCGATGTGCTGTAGGACATCGCCCGCGCGCTGAATACACGCGTTGGCGAAGTCCTGGGCCAGAGCGACGAGGTCGGCGCGCTCCTCGTCGGTCTCGGGCGTGATGTCGGCCGACCCGAAGTAGCGGTCGTACTCGTCGTCGTCGATGCAATCGACACCCGCGCTCTCGCCTGTACCGCGGGGATCCCAGGACACGACGTCGAATCGCTCGGTGATCGATGAGTCGAACCATGCGCTCGCATTGAGCGCGATCGTGCTCGCCGCCGCGCCTGGCCCCCCGTTGTTCGAGAAGAGCACTCCGATCCGCTCGTCGGAGTCGGCGCGTCGACGTGCGACCCGCAGGTCGATCGTCGGACCGGCCGGGTCCGCGTAGTCGAGCGGCACGGTGATCCATCCGCCGTCGATGCGTTCGGTCACCGGTTCCCAGTCGATCGAGTATTCGACGACCGGAGGCGGATCGGTGACCGGAGACGTCGCCGTGCCGACGTCGCGTGTCTCCGGCGCCGGTTCGCTCGAATCGGAGTCGGTCGTGCATGCCGCGGCAAACACCGCTGTGATCGCTGCGATGGCCGCGCAGCGCCAGACGATCGTGCGTCGCCTGCTGGAAAGAAGTGGGCGGCGCATCCCGGCTCATCGTATGGCCGCGTCGGGGGGTCGGGACTGCAGGTGACGCCCGTAGCGTGACCGGATGCGAATGTCTCCCCATTCGATGATGCCCCGCGACACCGATGCCGTTCGCGGTGTCCAACTCGAGGACGGCACGCTGCGACGCGTCTGGACGTTTGCGCGCCCGTACCGCGGCACGATCGCGGTCTTCCTGGTCGCCATCCTGCTCGCCGCACTGCTCGCTCTCGTCGCACCATTCGTGGTGCGCCGGATCATCGACGTTGCCATCCCCGAGTCCGACCGCGGCCAGATCGTGCTGCTCGCGACGATCGCGGTGGCCGCAGCGCTCGCCGACGCGGCGCTCGCGATCGTCCAACGGTGGTGCAGTGCGCGCGTGGGTGAAGGGTTGATCTACGACCTGCGGCGGGCGTTGTTCGCCAAGGTCCAGCGGATGCCGGTTGCGTTCTTCACCCGCACGCCGACCGGTTCGATCACGACCAGGTTGAACAACGATGTCGTCGGCGCGCAGACCGCCGTGACCAGCACCCTCGGCAGCATTGTCAGCAACGTCATCGTGCTCGTCACCACGTTGGCGGCCATGCTCGCCCTCGAGTGGCGACTGACGTTGCTGACGCTCATCGTGTTGCCGGTGTTCATCGTGCCCGCCCGCCGTGTCGGCCGCCGCTTGCAGGGCATCTCGCGCGAGCAGATGGGCCACAACGCGGCGATGAACACTCAGACGACCGAGCGTTTCAACGTGTCGGGCGCGACGTTGGTGAAGCTTTTCGGCTCGGGCGGCCGGGAGCAGGAGGCGTTCGACCATCGAGCGGCCGGTGTTCGCGACACCGGGATCAGGGCGGCGATGTATGGCCGGGTGTTCTTCGTCGCCCTCGGCCTGGTGGCCGCGGTCGGCACCGCCGCGATCTACGGGATCGGCGCCCTGATGGTCGTCGACGGTTCGATCACCACGGGCACCCTCGTGGCGCTGGCGGCACTCGTGACCCGCGTGTACCAACCGCTCACGGGGTTGACGAACGCCCGGGTCGACCTGATGACCTCGATGGTCAGCTTCGAGCGCGTGTTCGAGGTTCTCGATGCGCCCGAGGCGATCAAGGAGCGGCCGGGCGCGATCGATCTCGTCGAGCCACGGGGTGAGGTCAGGTTCGACCACGTGGTCTTCCGCTACCCGCCGGCGAGCGAGACGGCGATCGTGTCGATGGAGCAGAACGCCGGGTTGGGTATCGAAACCGATCCAGATGTCGACGTGCTCCATGATCTCGACCTCACGGTGACGCCCGGCGAGACGCTGGCGATCGTCGGCGCGTCAGGCGCGGGAAAGTCGACATTGATCTCACTTGTGCCACGCCTCTACGACGTCACCGGCGGTGCCGTGTTGATCGACGGTCACGATGTACGCGATCTCACGCTCGCGTCGCTGCGCCGATCGGTCGGTGTCGTGTCGCAGGACCCCCACCTCTTCCACGAGTCGATCGGCGACAACCTGCGGTACGCGGACCCGGACGCAACCGATGCTCAGGTCGTCGCTGCAGCCGAGGCCGCCCGCATCCACGACACGATCGCCGAATTGCCCGACGGCTACGCCACCGTCGTCGGCGAGCGCGGCTACCGCCTCAGCGGCGGCGAGAAACAGCGACTGGCGATCGCCCGCCTACTGCTCAAGAACCCGACGATCATGATCCTCGACGAGGCGACCAGCCACCTCGACAACGACAACGAGGCGCAGATCCAGGCGGCACTCGAGCATGCGCTCGAGGGTCGCACCGCGCTGGTGATCGCCCATCGCCTCTCGACGATTCGCAGCGCACACCGGATCGCGTTCGTCGAGGACGGCAGGATCGCGGAGATCGGCACCCACGACGAACTCGTCGCGGCGGGCGGTCGGTACGCCGCGCAGCTCGCGGCGGGTGAGCTCGTCGAGCCGGTCGGCTGAGGCCGGCGCTCCAGGCGCTCAGTCGGGACCGGCTCCGCCATACGAGAGATGCTCCGCGCTATCGAGCGCGAACGTCTGAATCCGATACCGCCTCCCGCCATCGTTGGTCTTGAACAGCCGAGACACGACCGGATAGAAGTAGGCCGCGCCTTGAAAGGCACTCGGCGACGGCCTCCACGACAGTTTGGGCTGCGCGTTCCGCCGGCTCCGCCGGATCTCACCGACGAGCTCCTCGGCCCAACGCGGTGGCGAGTCCCCGCCCTCGCCTGTCTCGTTCCGCCACTGGTCGATGATGTCGAGGAGCGTGGGTTCTTCCTGAACCGCACGTGCAGCTTCGCTGAAACCGAAGTGACTGACGCCCCACCCCTCCGCGGCCACGAGACGCAGCGAGCCCATCAGTTCGAGGTCGAGGGCGGCGACGTCCGCGCCGCCTGCGACGCGCTCTTCGATCGCCTCCAGCTCGTCGCCGGTGACCTCGAGCGTGATCGTCCCCCAGATCGGGACCTCACCCGCGGTGTACCTGCTGCTGATCTCGATCAGGTTGTCGTAGAGCTCGGTCGCCCGCCGTTCGAGCACACGATCCTCGCGGCCCGGCCAGAACGCCTCGAAGCCCGGGAAGAAATCGTCCTCGGAGAAGAAGTTCCGGACGAAGCGCTCGATCGACTCCTGGGTCAGGCCGACCCGGAGACTGGCCGGGCGAATCTTGGGAGCGTGGTCTTCGAGAATCTGGAAGGTGACGATCCGCGTCAGATGCGACGGCTCCTCGGCGATTCCGATCTCCCACGAACACCACTCCCAGTTCTTTTCCGAGTGCGTGTAGACGTAGAGCACGAGGTTGCAACAGAACAGGAACTTCTTGATGTCATCGGGAATCTCGTTGCCCTGCACGACTCCCGATGCCGGATCGCTCGACCGCCAGACCTGGTCGCGGTTGAGGCCCCAATCGACCAGGGTGTCCTGCAACACTTGGGCGAGCGCGGCGTCGTCGTGGGCGTGACTGATGAAGATCGTCACCCCCTCGCGATCCATCGGCTTCAGCGCGCCTTCGGATTCCGTCTCGTAGTCGGAACGGAGCGTGCGCAGCCTGGCTTCAGATACCCCGATCTCGCCGGCGATCACTCGCCACGACTTCCCGGCCGACTTGAGTTCGAGCGCTCGCGTCACCAATCGTTCGTCGTTTTCGTCCACGGCGCAACCTCCATCACGATCGTTGGCAGGATCCGTGACAGTAGTGCGAGGGCGGGTGGCGCTGATCCGAGTGCCATGATCGGGCGGTGCAGGAGGATCCAGACGGCCAGACACCCGCGATCGGCCCATTGGGCGGCCTCCGCGTCATCGACATGTCGACGGTGCTCGCCGGCCCGAACTGCGCCCGCTACCTCGCCGACTTCGGTGCCGACGTCATCAAGGTCGAGCGCCCCGCGGGGGACAGCCTGCGCAACATGGCATGGCGCGACCCGCGCGATGGCGTCGGACTGTGGTGGAAGCTGGTCAATCGCAACAAACGAATGGTCGTCCTCGACGTCAAGAACGACCACGATCGTGGCCTCCTGCTGCGGCTCGTCGACGACGCCGACGTCCTCGTCGAGAATCTCCGTCCGGGCACGCTCGAACGACTCGGGCTCGGACCGGCAGAGCTGCACGCCCGCAACCCCGATCTGGTGATCACGCGCGTGACCGGATTCGGTCAGGACGGGCCGTACGCAAGCCGGCCGGGATTCGCAACGATCGCCGAGGCGATGTCGGGGTTCGCGGCGATCAACGGCGAACCCGATGGCCAGCCGCTGCTGCCGCCGATCGCTCTCACCGACGAGGTCACCGGTCTTGCCGCGGCGTTCGCCACCATGGTCGCCGTCCATTCAGGGGTCGGACAGGTCGTCGACACGAACTTGCTCGAGACGATGTTTCATCTCATGGGTCCGCTCGTGTCGCTGTACGGCGTCAGTGGTGAACAGCAGCCGCGGCTCGGATCGGGTCTGCCCTACACGGTGCCTCGCGGCACGTACCGGTGCGCGGACGGTGAATGGGTCGCCACATCGACGAGCAGCGACGGAGTGGCGGCACGGGTCGTCGAGTTGCTCGGCGTCGCCGACGACGAACGGTTCGCCACGTTCGCCGACCGCGCCGCGAACCGCGACGCCCTCGAACAGATCATGGTCGAGTGGTGCGCCGTACGCACCCGGGCAGAGGTACTCGATGCCTTCACCGCGGCCGCGGCGGCGATCGGACCAGTGATGGACATGGCCGACATCGCCGTCGATCCGCACTACGCGGAGCGAGGCACGATCGCCGAACTCGACGGCACACCGATGCAGGCGCTGATCGCCCGTCTCTCCGCCACGCCCGGTGCATTGCGGTGGGCCGGGCGGGAGTTGGATGCGGATGGCGACGAGATCAGGTCACGCGGTTGGGGAGGCTGACTCGTCCACGTCCGGCGCATCGTCGCCGTCGGGCGCATCCTCTGCCGGGAGAAACTTGCTGGCGGTGACGCTGGCCCTGTCGTAGGCCTTACCAACAGACTCAGGGAGCTTCTCGCCGTACTTCTTGACCGCATCGTCGGACATCCGCTTCGCCTTGCCGGCCCAGCCTTTCGCCTTCTCGGTGTACTGCTTGGTCTTGTCGTCCATCCGGCTCCTTCTCAGGCCCGCATCGAAGAAGGCTAGACCGCCCATCGCGTCCGAAGTACGAGGAACACAACGCTCTGGCCGGCGATCCGGCGCACCTGGTCGGCCTTTGCGATACTCCGAGGCACGATGAGACGATCGAAGCCTCCGCGGGATCGCCGCATGGGTGCTGCGGGTGCGGTGGGATCCATCGAGGCGGAGGGGCAGGCCGGGCGAGCGGGCCGGAAACGTCCGATCGGCGGCCTGCTCGTCTCCACCGGCGCATCGGTCACCGGCAATGCGATGGTCTTGATCCTGGTGCCGTGGCTCGTGCTCGAGCAGACCGGCAACGCTGCGTATGCGGGTCTGATCAACTCGGCGGCTCTGCTCGCGGCATTGATCGCCCTCGGCTTCGGAGCGGCGCTGCTCGACCGGCACGACCGGCGCAACCTGAGCGTCTGGGCCGACGTACTGAGCGCGTTGTCGGTCATCGCGATTCCCATCATCGACGGGTTCGGCGCCCTCACGACCGGAGTGCTGGTGGTGCTCGTCGCGGTCGGCGCGATCTTCGACGGGCCGGGACGGTCGGCGCGCGAGGCGATGCGGCCGGTCATCGCGACCCGGTCCGGGCTCACCCTCGAACGAACCAACGCGCTCGGCGAGGTGATGGACGGGGTTGGGAATGTGGTCGGGCCGGCAGGCGCAGGACTTGCCGTCGCGGCGCTCGGGTTGGCATCGTCGTTCTGGCTTGCGGGAGGGATCTTCGCTGTCGCTGCAGTGGTGTTCTTCGTGACCCAGGAGCCGTCGCCACCCGAGCGGATCGGTGATGGCGAGGAGTCCTACGCCGCAGCGACCGCGGCTGGGTTCAGGCTCGTGTGGCGCGATCCTGTCCTGCGGGCGACTGCGATCCTGGCCTCGCTGTTCGGGCTGTTCCTCGTGCCCATCGTGCTCGTGTTCACGGCAACGTTCGAGGCCGAAGACCGCCCCGCGGCGCTCGGGATCGTGCTGGCATCGTTCGCGGTCGGTTCCATCGTCGGTGCCGCGCTCTACGCGGTCGCCGGGGAAAGGTTTCGTCGCAGGCCGATTCTTCTCGCGGGATTGTTCGCGTTCGCTCTCGGTGTCCTCGCGATGTCACTGGCGCTCGGGAGCGTGACGGCACTTGTGATCGTCGCAATTGTGACCGGCGTGGTCGCGGGACCGGTCGGGCCGGTCTTCTCTGTGGTGATCCAGCAGCGGACCGCCGACGAGTTCCGAGGCCGCGTGATCGCCACGATCGGCACGCTGGAGATGATCGCCGCTCCGTTGTCGCTGGCCATCGTCGGCGTCCTCATCGAGGCGACCTCCCCGTCGACCGCGCTGGCGATTCTCGGCCTCGGCTGTGTCGGTGCGACGTGCTACGCCGCGATCGCGCCGGGCCTACGCCACATCGAGTCCGACGATCTCGTGGGGATTCGGTAGGACAGAATCGGCACCGGACCGACCGATGGACCGTTCGGCAGCGTCGTCGGCGTCGTCACTCGTGAGTCCGTGTCGTTCGGAAGGGATCAGGCGTCGAACGCTGCGTCGATGCGGGCAAGCGCATCGATTTCTGCGTCGCTCACGCGGACGGCGCCGACACCGAGCACACCACCCTCGCGGCGCGCTTCCGCGGTGACACGCGCGATTCCGAGGACCCACTCGCGGAGATGCGCGGACTCATCCTCCGTACATCGTTCGTGGATGAGCGCGCTGCAGCTTGCGAGCGTCTCGATCATCGCGTCGAGATCATCGTGTTCGCTCTCGTCCTGGCTGTCGGCGTGGTCTTCGATGTCCGCAACCAATTCGTCGAGCATCGGCCCAGCCGCACCGGCGTGTCCGGCATCGACGATCGCGCCGGCCATCGCGGTCACTTCACCGAGCATGCGAAAGCTCGGATCGGCGAGGATCACCACGAACCCGGCGACCCACGGCATCGCGAGGAGACGCACCCACTCGTCGCTGTCGAAGTCGGCCTTGGTGGTCAGGGGTTCATCTCCCCTCGTGGGCCCAGGTCAGTGTGCGGCTCAACGGCAGGTGACGCCGGTGGCGTGAATGGGGCAGTAGCCAGCCGGGTTCTTGGCGAGATACTGCTGGTGGTACGGCTCGGCGTAGAAGAACCCGTCATCGACGTCGATCGCAGCGACATCGGTCGTGATCTCGCCGTAACCGGCGCCCCCGAGTTGGGCCTGGAACATCTCGCGCGACGCCTCGACGGCAGCGAGTTGCTCATCGGATGTCGCGTAGAGCACGCTGCGGTACTGCGAGCCGAGGTCGTTGCCTTGCCGCATGCCTTGCGTCGGGTCGTGCTGTTCCCAGAAGATCTTCAGCAGCTCGTCGAGTGTCACCACGGCGGGGTCGAACACGACGCCGACCGCCTCGGTGTGCCCGGTACGGCCAGAGCACACCTCCTCGTAGCCCGGATTGGGCGTATAGCCACCCGCATAGCCGACGAACGTGGAATACACCCCGGGCGTCTCCCAGAACAACTTCTCGGCGCCCCAGAAACAGCCCATTCCGAGCACGAGCGTTTCCATGCCATCCGGCCACGGGCCGCGCAAGGGCTTGCCGTTGACGAAGTGCTCGTCGGGAACCGACATCGTCTGGTCGGTGCGGCCCTCGAGTGCGTCCGACTCGGAGACCATCTCGGCATTCTTGCGGAACAACATGACCCGAGGATACGGCCGACACCAACACCTCAGGTCAGCAGCAAGCCGGCGAACCGCCGCGACGTGAACCGCAGGCCGACGAGACCGAGTGCGACGAGCACCGCGATGTTGAACAGCAGGCTCCACTCCCATACGCCTGCGTTCGCCGCCCGCGTCAGTGCCACTCCGTGGTAGAGCGGGCTGAAGTTCACGATCCACGCCCAGTCGCCGTAGCTCGAGACCGGGTAGAACGTGGCCGAGAAGACCATCAGCGGCACCGTGATCGCCATGATGTAGTCGAAGTCGGCCCACGACCGCATGTAGGTGGTCAGCGCCATGCCGACCGACGCGAACGCGATGCCGAGCAACGCACACGCCGGCACCGCCATCACCAGCCACGGCGACCCGGCCAGGCCCAGGACGACCATCACGATGAGGAACGAGACGGAGTAGAAAGCCCCCCGGATGACGGCCCATCCGATCTCGCCGACCGCGATGTCGGCAGAGGAGAGCGGCGTCGCCAAGATCGAGTCGTAGACGTCGTTGCGCAGCTTGAAGAAGATGGCAATCGTCGAGTCGAAGATCGCGCCGTTCATCGCCGCCACCGCCATCAGCGCCGGAGCGACGAACTCGGCGTAGTCGTAGGTCTGGCCCCCGTCTTCGACCGTCCCGACGAGCGAACTCAAGCCGACATCCATCGACAACAGGTAGAAGAGCGGCTCGAAGAATCCCGAGACGAAGATCCACCAAGCCGAGGCGTAGACGACGAAACTGCGCTCGATCAGTCGTTGGGGCCGACGCGCGTCCAACAGCGCGGCCGGCACGATCCTGAGCACCCCGGACGGCCGGGGAGTGGACGTGGCCGTCGTGGTCACGGCAGCAACCTCCGGGCAAACGTGACGCGGCACGCGATCCAACCGACACCCGCAAAGGCCAGGAGATATGCGGTGTGGGCGACTGCGGCGGTGCCCGACAGCGTGCCCAGCACGAGTCCGCGGCACAGCTCGATGCCGTGCCAGAGCGGCGTGACGAGCGCGACGAACTCGAGCCAGTCGGGTAGCTGCGAGACCGGATAGAACGCACCTCCGAACAGGAACATCGGAATGAGACCGAGCCGGATGATGAGCACGAAGGTGCGGTCGTCATGGCGCGTCGACGAGTAGGCGGACACCGGCAGCGCGAACGCGAGCCCGGTCAAGATCCCGGCGGCCATCGCGGGCACGATCGCCGGAGTCCGCGTCTCGTCGAAGAGCAGCAACACGACGGCCACACCACCGGTCGCGATGCCGATCCGCGTCGCATGCCACAGCGCGGCGCCGTCCGCGACATCGGTCGCCCTGAGCGATGTGGAGACCATCGCCCGGTATTGGTTGCCCCACATGAATTGATCGAGCGTTTCCCAGAGCGACGTCTGCACCCCGATCAACATCGCGGTCGTCGCCAGCAGCGCGGGCGCGAAGAACGCGAGATAGCTGGTGCCGAGGATCTCCGCGCTCTCCGGTCCGTCGTCGATCAACGCGCCGACGCCGAGACCCATTCCGAGCAGGAACACGAACGGCTGCACGAACGCGCCAAGGACGTTCGACAGCCAGATCCTCCGATACACGAGGAATTGGCTCTCCCACACTCGCACTGCGGTCGGTGTCGACATCGGTGATCGATCCTCGCGTCAGTCGACGAGCGAACGGCCTGTGAGGCGGAGGAACACATCCTCCAGGGAACTGCGACGGATGAGGCTGCCGACGGGGTCGAGACCGCGCCGGTGCACCTCCGCGAGCGCCGACTCGCCGTCGGCGACGTAGAGCAGCACTCGGTCGGGCAGCGTCTCCATGCGATCGCCGACGCCGATGAGGTCGGGCTCGCGCCCCTCGTTCTGGCCGACCTCGAAGCGGACCTCGAGTACCTCGCGCGTCGAGTGCGCCTCGATCAGCGCCCGCGGTGAGCCCTCCGCGACGATTCTGCCCTCGTCCATGACGACCAGACGGTCGCAGAGCTGCTCCGCCTCGTCCATGTAGTGGGTGGTCAAGACGAGGGTGACCCCGCGCTGCTTGAGTCGGTAGAGGCGATCCCACAGAACGTGGCGCGCCTGCGGATCGAGGCCGGTCGTCGGCTCGTCGAGCAGCAGCAGGTCAGGTTCGTTGATCAGCGAGCGGGCGATCGTGAGCCGGCGTTTCATGCCGCCCGACAACGGTTCGACCCGATCGCCGGCGCGCTCGCTGAGCTGCACGAACTCGAGCAACTCCGAGGCGCGACGCTTGCACTCCGAACGCGGCAGGTCGAAGAAGCGGCCGTAGACGAGCAGGTTCTCGAGCACGGTCAGCTCCGCGTCGAGTTGGTCCGCCTGCGGCACGACGCCGATGCGCGCCCGGATCCGCGGGCCGTCGGCCTCGGGGGCGAGACCGAAGATCGACAGGGTGCCCGACGTCAGCGGAGAGACGCACCCGATCATGCGCATCGTCGACGTCTTGCCGGCACCGTTGGGGCCCAGGAACCCGAACGACTCGCCCGGCTCGACCTCGAAGTCGACGTGGTCGACCGCGACGAATTCATCGAACTGCTTGTGCAGCTCGCGCGCAACGATCACCGGGCCATCCACGGTCGGCACGGTAGGCCACCGGTCGTTCCAGGTGCGAACGCCATTACCGTGCCGATGCGTGACCGGACCCAGCCAGCCGACCGTCCTCGAGATGCGCGACGCCGACCTTCCGCGGCTGCTGGCGATCAACGAGGCCAACGTTCCCGAGGTCGGCTCGGTCGACGAGGACAGACTCCGCCGGCTGGTCGAGCTCAGCGCGGTCGCCTTGATCGTCGACGTCGCCGACATGTTGGCCGGCTTCTGTCTCGTCCTGCCGCTCGGCACCGACTATGACTCGCTGAACTATCGCTGGTTCGATGACCGGCACGACGACGTCATGTACGTCGATCGGGTCGCAATCGACGCCCGGTTCCGGCGACGTGGCCTGGGCACATTGTTGTACGACGAGGTCGAGCGTCGGGTTGCGCAGGCCGGCGCGACCGGACTCACGCTCGAGGTCAACATCGATCCTCCGAACCCGCCGTCGCTCGCCTTTCACGCCGGACGTGGCTACCTCGAGGTCGGCCGGCAGGCCACGCCGTACGGGATCGAGGTGTCGATGATGCACAAGGATCTCGGCCTCGCACCTCCAGATCCTGAAATCCGTACCCAGGTTCCCGCTGAGCGGGAAGATCCGTACGCAGAACGGGAGGAGGCCGGCGATCACCGCCGATCCTGAGTCGGACGGTCAGCGGCGGTCCTGCAAGAACCGGAAGTGCTCGCGGGTGTTGGCGACGTGTTCGGTGTCGATGTCGACGAGCAACATCGTCTCGACCCGCGCAGCGGCCGCGAGGACCTCGCCGAGCGGATCGATGATCGCACTGTCTCCCGAGTAGTCGAGTCCCCCGCCCGTGCCCACGCGATTGACGCCGACGACGTATGCCTGGTTCTCGATCGCCCGGGCCTGCAGCAGCGTCGACCAGTGCCGGCGACGCTTCTCGGGCCAGTTGGCAACGACGAGGTAGGCGTCGGTCGTCGGCGCGAGCCGCCAGAACTCGTCGCTGAACCGCAGGTCGTAGCACACGAACAGGCTCAGTCGGACGCCCTCGACCTCGACGGTGACGAACTCGGAGCCGGCGCGGACGTGCTGTTCCTCGCCGGAGTGGGAGAACGGGTGGATCTTGCGGTAGCGGTAGAACTCGCCTCCCGGACCGGCAAGGACGAACGTGTTCGAGGGCCGTTGATCATCGGCCGGTGCCGACGGATCGATCTCCGGGCACGAGCCGCCCACCCACAGGTCGTGCGTCGATGCCTGCTCGGCGAGGAACTCCGCCGACGGACCAGGCTCCGGCTCGCCGATTCCAGGCGTATCGAAGGAGAAACCGGTCGAGAACGTCTCGGTCAACAGGACGAGTTGCGCGCCCGCCCCAGCCGCGCCCGTGATCATCGGCGCGAGTCGACCGAAGTTGGCGTCGCGGTCGTGCCAGACGATGTCGTGCTGGAGGACGGCCACCCGCAGCTTGCTCATGTACCGAAGCCCTTCGCCAGCAGCTCCGCCGCCTCGTCGATGACCTCGAGTCGCTTGCAACACGCGAAACGGACGAGCGAGCGACCGTGCTCGGGCCGGACGTAGAACACTTCGTTCGGCACCGCGACGACACCGCATCTCTGTGGCAACTCCCGACAGAACGCAACCCCGTCGCCCCTGGCGTCGACGGCGCGGATGTCGACCGTGGTGAAGTAGGTGGCCTCCGGCACCAGCGGATCGAACCCGGCATCGTTGAGTCCAGCGACGAGGTGGTCGCGGGCCGTCTGGAGGTCGGTGGCGAGCGTCGAGAAGTAGGAGTCCGGTAGGCCGAGACCGACGGCGATCGCCGGCTGAAACGGCGCGCCGTTGACGAACGTGAGGAACTGCTTGGCCGTCCGGGCGGCGGCGACGAGCGAGGCCGGTCCGGTCATCCAACCGATCTTCCAGCCGGTCGTATGGAACGTCTTGCCGCCGCTCGAGATCGTGAGCGTTCGCTCGAACATGTCCGGCAGCGTCGCCATCGGAATGTGTTCGAGGCCATCGAAGATCAGGTGCTCGTAGACCTCATCGGTGACGACGAGGAGATCGTGTTCGATCGCGAGTCCCGCGATGAGTTCGAGTTCGTCGCGCGTGAACACCTTGCCCGTCGGATTGTGGGGGGTGTTGAGAAGGATCAGCTTGGTCCGCGAGGAAATCGCGCGGCGAAGTTCGTCTGGGTCGAAGTGGTAGCGATGATCCTCCCCCGGCGCGAGCAACACCGGCACGACCCGGGCCCCGGCCAGTGCGATGCCTGCCCGGTAGCTGTCGTAGACCGGCTCGAACACGACGACCTCATCGCCGGTATCGAGCAACCCGAGCAGCGCTGCGGCAAGTGCCTCGGTCGCTCCGGCGGTGACAACGATCTGGGCAGCCGGGTCGAGGTCGATGTCGTACCACCGGCGTTGGTGAGCGGCGATCGCATCGCGCAGGACCGGGAGTCCAGGCAGCGGTGGATATTGATTGACGCCGTCACGGATCGCGGCAATCGCCGCGTCGAGAACCTCGTGAGGACCATCGGTATCGGGAAAGCCCTGGCCGAGGTTGATCGCACCAGTCTCGACGGCCAGCGCGGACATCTCGGCGAAGATGGTCGTGCCGAACGACCGCAACTTGGTGCTCATCACGTCGGTCGGCGCCACGAGCGAAGTGTACGCGCCGGGTCAGGCGACAGGCTCGCTCGGCGCCGGCGTCCTCCGCCGCTCGGGCCCGTCGTAGTCCGCACCTGTGCCGCCGGTCCCGCCCGGGTCGTCGCCGGAGAGCGCATCGGCGAGTCGATGGGTGACACCCGTGGTCTTCGCCGCATACATCGCACCGTCGGCGGCGCGGATGAGTTCATCGAAGGTCACACCGTGACGGGGATAGAGCGCGGCTCCGATGCTTCCCGTGATCGTGATGTCGTCCACGATCGTGGTGTCGCTCAGACCCGCACCGATCCGCTCCGCGCTGTTGCGCACTGCGGTGGTCTGCTCGAGACCGGGCAGCAGGATCACGAACTCGTCGCCGCCCCAGCGGCTCACGACGTCGGTGTCACGAACCGCCTGCTCGAGGCGACGAGCGGTCTCGATCAGAACTTGGTCCCCAACGTGATGGCCGCGCGTATCGTTGATCGCTTTGAACCCGTCGAGATCGAGGAGCATGATGCACAGTCCGGTGCGGAAGCGGTCGGCATTGATGATCGCGTCCTCGCACTGCCGTTCGAATTCACGACGGTTGAGCAGCCCGGTCATCTCATCTGTGGTGGCGCGGCGTTCGAGTCGGCGCCGTTCCGCGATGACGGTCCAGGCCGCGACCGCCAACAGGATCGTGCCGAGCCCGAGGACCGCCAAATATCTCCGCCCGATGCCATCCATGATGCCGATCTGGGGGTCGGCGGCGACCGTGACCTCGACGACACCGACGTCGGGGGGATTCTCGACCATGCTGATCCGGCGTCGCTCACCGCCGATGCTGTCGATGCCGTCGGTTGCCACGCCCGTCTCGTCGAGCGTCGGCAACACGGTGACGGCGACATCGGCCGCATAGAGCCCGACCGTGTCGGAGATCTGCTCGTCGAGGAGGGCGTCGGCGGGCAGCCGGATTGCGACCCTGTGGGCGCCCCCACCGACCACCAGGACGCAATCGTTGTCACCGTCGACTACGGCGACCGCCCGACGCGCGACGCCAGGGGCAAGGCCGGCCAACTCCTGCTCGGCCGAGCGATAGGCGTCGATCTCGGTCAGGTCCTCACCATTACAAACGGCCCGATCGCCTGGGTCGACCACACAGACGTCGACGGACACGCTGAACAGATCGAGCGACTCGGGGTCGATTTCGGCAGGTGCAACCGATGCGATCGCCACAGCACGGTCGATCGTCGCCGCGACCCCGTTGGTGGCCAACGAACTCGCCGCGGTGAGCTGGAGGTCGTACTCCTTGCTCAGATCGTCACGGCGGTTGACGATCGAGATCACCGTCCCGACCAGCAACACGAGGCTGCCGATGAAGGCGGCCATCCGGATGAACCTCATACTTCAGTATCGGTCATCGGCACCGTGACGTGCAGCCGGGACACCGAAGAGCGTCGGTCAACCGTCGCGGAGTGCGCGCCGACGTCGCGCGGCACCGAACAGCACGAGGCCGAGTGCGAGGATGATCCCGCCGATCCTGAGCACGGTCCAGATGCCCGATCCAGAACCGGTCGAAGGTAGCGATCCTCCGGTGCGGTTCTGGTACGTGCAGGTGACCGTCTCCCCCGCACCGACCGCGATGACGGCAGTGCCGCCGGCGAGATCGATGTTCGCCGCGCCCCCCGGCGTGCAGGTGATCGCAGTCAACTGCCAACCGGCCGTGACGTCTTCCATCGCGTCGTACCGCCCCGGGGAAAGGTCGTCGAAGCGACGTGACTCACCGTTGGCGAGCGTGAAGCTCTGGCCCTCGAACTGGAACGGGAACCTCGTCCCCACCGCCGGTGAGGCGTCCTTGACGATGACGATCGAACCGAGCTGTGTATTCGTATACGTGCACGTCACGACCTCGTCGGCGGCGAGGATGATCGTGGCGCGGCCCGACGCGAGGTCGACGGTCGAGTCCTGCGAGGGATCGCGGCAGATCAGGCCCGTCAGCTCCCAGCCTGCAGGCACGATTTCCGACGCCGTGTACGAGCCCGGCGGGAGGTCGGCGAACGTTTGGGACTCGCCGTCGGCCAAGCGGAACGCGGGCTGACCGGTGAGCGCGAATGCGAACTCGGTGCCGGCACCGACGGGGTCGGTCGTCTTCTCGATCACGATCGAGCCGAGTCGAGTATTCGTGTACGTACACGTGACGAGGTCGCCGGGAGCGAGATCGATCGTCGCGTCGGTTCCGCTGATCGTCGTCCCTCCGGAGGGATCGACGCAGGTGAGATCGGTGAGTTCCCATCCGGCCGGGAGCGCCTCGGTCGCCGTGTAGGTACCCGCGGCCAGGTCGGTGAACGTCTGGCTCCCACCGTCGGAGAGCTGGAACGGTGTCTCACCGGTGAGCGTGAAGTCGAACGCCTGTCCGGCTCCGCTGGGTCGTGTCTCCTTGGCGATGACGATCGTGCCGACACCAGCATTCTGGTAGGTGCAGGTCACCGTCTCGCCTGCCGCGAGGTCGATGTCGGCGATGCCCGTGTCGACGTCGACGACAGTGCCGCCGGACGGATCGTCACAAACCCGATCGCTGAGTTCCCAACCGACCGGCAGGGTCTCCGCGACTGCGTAATTGCCGGGAAGC
>JASJHI010000468.1:0-3788 GCA_033791105.1 Acidimicrobiia bacterium
CGCAGGGTGGGGTCGACCCGCCTCAGATGTCGCTCGATCAGCTGGCGTCGTTCCGCGCTTGCCAGGCTCGCGCCGGCGCCGAACGGCACGGCCAAGCCCGCCGCGACGAAACCCGGGGTGAGCCGTGCGGCGAGCGCGCCAAGCTTGTAGGCACCCGTCGTGAGCTGGTCGTTGAACTGTTCGCCGGCGCGGATCAGGTCGTCGCGGGAGAGGACCGGTGGTTGTCCGGGAGTGCTGGGTCGTGGTCGGCCAGGTCGATCTGCCCGATCATCCACGATCGGCGCTCAGGATCTGCGACGCGGCACGTGCGTGCGGCGGCGCTCGCTGCGGGCGACGCGTCGACTCTGCCGGCGCGAGCGACGCATCTCGATGCGTGCGGCGGTGACCGGCGCCACGTCGGCCGCCTTCCAGACCTTGGCGAACCGCTGGATCGCAGTGATCGAGGTCAGCACGAGCATGATCCAGAGGATCGGAATGAGCAGCACCGGGAAGAGCAGGCCGAGGCAGATCGCAATGATCCGTTCGGCGCGCTCCATCAGCCCGCCCTTGGCCTCGATACCGAGCGACTCGGCCTTGGCGCGCTGATAGCTGATCAGCGAAGAGACGGACGCAACGGCGAACGGCAGAATCGTGAGGTACGGCGATTCGTTACCCGCGAAGTACCAGGCGATGCCGCCGAGGAGGAGCGAGTCGGTGATGCGATCGATCGTCGAGTCGAAGAAGGCACCCCGCTGGCTGGCGGTGTCGGTCGCCTTGGCGAGTGCACCATCGAGCAAGTCGGGCAGTGCCGCGAGGATGACGAGGAGCAGTCCGAGTCGCAGGTAGCCGGCACCGATGGCGACCGCGGCTCCGACCCCGACGAGGAGTCCGAGGATCGTCAGATGGTCGGGGGTCAGACCGGTACGACGAAGGCCGGCGCCGATTGGCTTGATGGCCTTGTCGACCGGCCCCCTGAACTTGCCGTCGAACATCGCTCAGAGGTTAGCCCCCACCGGTCGCGACCGGCCGGTGACCGTCGTCAGTCGAACGTGTCGGGGTTGTCCTCGACGAGTTGTTCGACAACGTGGCCGTCCACGGCATCGACGAGAACGAGACCGCGCAAACGTGGCGGGTCCTCGGCGGAGTAACAGAGCACTCGCCACGTGGGACGACTGCGTAGTCCGTGCCAAACCTGTTGCGCCGAGGCATGCCCCACCGCGAAGCCGAGCGCACCTGTTGCGGCCACGAGGGCCTCCTGCTCGTCGACCTGCATTCGCCAACCAGATGTGATCGAGAACACTCCGACCGCGGCGAGGACCAGCCCGCCGATGAGCCAGCCGTCGTTGACGATGGGTTCGTCGTCGGCGAACGTGTACGCAGCGATCGCGAGCGCGGCCAGCACCAGGTAAATGACACCGGGCCAGCGCCTGCGGCTGTTGTCAGGGAACTGGTATGCGCCGACGAAACCGGTGGTGTCGAGATCCTCGGGGAGTTCGTCGCGAAGGTCGTCGGTCATCATCGCCAGGCTACGGCTGATCCCATGCCGCGCGAACCTTCGCTGTCGTCCGCTCCAGCGACTCCGGCACCGTCTGGGTAGCGCCGATCGCCATCATGAAGTTCGAGTCGCCAGTCCACCGGGGGACGACGTGGACGTGCAGGTGGTCGGGGATCGACCCGCCGGCCGGACGACCGAGGTTGAGTCCGACGTTGAGGCCGTCGGGTCGGTATGCCGTTCGCAGTACTCGGGTCGCGTCGGCAACGGTGGCCCAGAGATCGGTGGTCTCCTCCGCGGTGAGCCCGTCGAGATCGGCGACCTCGCGGTACGGCACGACGAGGAGGTGCCCTGAGCTGTACGGGAAGAGGTTGGCGATGACGAAGCACGTGGTCCCACGGTGAACGACGTGTGTCTCGTCGTCGGGTAGTCCGGATCGCAGGATGCGCGTGAACACCGAGCCATCCCCGGCAGCCGCCGAGGAGCCTGAGGAGAGCTCATCGCCGATGTCCTCTACGTAGCTCGCCCGCCAGGCGGACCAGAGCCGCTCGATCACCTCCGCAGCACCTAGGCGTCGAGCGCGGCGAGCGCGGCGTCGTCGACGTCCTCGCGGAAGTCTGTGATGAACGTGTCGACCGGGACACCGCGTACGACTTCGCCGCCGCGCGGGTTGACTCCAACCGTCTCGGCGTCGACGTCTTCGTCGCCCACGACGAGGACGTACGGAATCTTCTCCATCTTCGCCGCCCGGATTCGCTTGCCGAGGCCGTCGTCGGCCGCGACGATGTCGACGCGGGCACCGACCGCCTTGAGTCGCGCTGCGACATCGGCCGCATACGACTCGTGCGCTTCGGCCACCGGGAGCACCCGCACCTGGATCGGCGAGAGCCAGGTTGGGAACGCACCCGCGTAGTGCTCGATCAGGACCCCGAAGAAACGTTCGATCGAACCGAAGAGAGCCCGGTGCAGCATGATCGGCCGGTGACGGGCGTTGTCGGACCCGACGTACTCGAGATCGAAGCGTTCCGGCCCGTTGAAGTCGGCCTGGATGGTCGACAGCTGCCACGACCGCCCGATCGCATCACGCACGTCGATGTCGATCTTCGGACCGTAGAAGGCGGCATCGCCCACTTTCACGCCGTACTCCAGGCCATGCTCGTCGAGCGCGTGGCGTAGGGACTCGGTGGCGTGATCCCAGATCTCGTCGGTTCCGATGAACTTGTCCGGATTCTTGGTGGAAAGATTGAACGTGAAATCGTCGAACCCGAACGCGCGGAGCACCGACAGGACGAAGTCGAGCAAACTCGCCACCTCGTCCGCCATCTGCTCGCGGGTGCAGAAGATGTGGCTGTCGTCCTGGGTGAAGCCGCGGATTCGCATGAGCCCGTGCAGCGTGCCGGCCCGTTCGTAGCGGTAGACCGTGCCCAGTTCGAACAGCCGCAGCGGCAGTTCCCGGTAGCTGCGCTGACGACTGTCGAAGATGAGGCAGTGCATCGGGCAGTTCATCGGCTTGGGGTAGTAGGTACCGTTGTCCATCTCCATCGGCGGGTACATGCCCTCGGCGTAGAAGTCGAGATGGCCGGACGTCTCGAAGAGCGTCGACTTCGCCAGGTGCGGCGTGTAGACGAACTCGTAACCGCCGCGCTCGTGTCGCAGCCGGCTGTAGTCCTCCATCAACTTGCGGATGGTCGCCCCCTTCGGGTGCCAGACCGCGAGTCCACCACCGAGTTCGCTCGGGAAGCTGAGCAGGTCGAGTTCGGTCGCCAACTTGCGATGGTCGCGTTTGACCGCCTCCTCGAGTTGGCGGAGATGTTCGGCCAGAGCCTTCTTCGACTCCCACGCCGTGCCGTAGATACGCTGGAGCATCGGGGCGTGTTCGTCACCGCGCCAGTACGCGCCGGCGACCTTCTGCAGCTTGAAGAATCCGAGCCGCCCGGTGGATGGCACGTGCGGCCCCACACACATGTCGACGAATGCGTCGGTGTTGCGATACGCGCTGATCGTGTTGCCTGCACCGACCTCGGCTGCGTCTTCGCTGTCACCGTCTGCGGCTCCGACCCGCTCGATGATCTCGATCTTGTAGGGCTGGTCGGAGAACAGCTGCATGGCCTCGTCGAACGACATCTCCGATCTGATGAAGGGCTGGTTCGCGCGGACGATTTCGCGCATTCGTTCCTCGATCTGACCGAGGTCGTCGTCGCTGAAGGTGGCGCCACCGGGCAGCGCGAAGTCGAAGTAGAAGCCGTTCACGAACGCGGGGCCGATCGAGTACTTGGCGCCGGGGAACAACTGCGTCACCGCCTGGGCCAACACGTGC
>JASJHI010000469.1:0-15612 GCA_033791105.1 Acidimicrobiia bacterium
AGTTCGTGCTGGCCGGTGCCCGCCAGTACTACGCCATGGTGTCGCTGATCGATCAACGCATCGGCGACCTGATCGCCCAGCTGGAGGAACGGGGCTGTCTGAACGACACGTGGATCGTGTACTCGGCCGACCACGGCGAGATGCTCGGCGACCACGGCTTGATGGCCAAGATGAACTTCTATCGGTCGTCGGTGCGGGTGCCGCTGATCGTGCGCCCACCCGCCGGCATCACGGGCCGGGTCGAGACAGCGCCGGTCCAAGCGTTCGACGTCGCCGCCACCCTGCTCGACGCCGGCTCGGCTGCAGCCCTCGATGGCTCGCCGTCGCGGTCGCGCGTGCCGCTGGTGACCGGCGACGGCGGCACGACCCGCGAGCACGGGGCGAGCATGATCCGCATGCGACCCGGGGTGGCCAGGTGGCAGGCCATCACCGACGGCCACTGGCGGGCCACCATCAACGCCGACAACGGCGAGGCCGGCGAGTTGTTCGATCTCGACACCGACCCCGACGAGGCGACCAATCTCGCCGGTGACGCCACCGCCGCCGGCGACGTGCTCGGCCACCTGACCACCGCGTTGGCGGCGACCGTCGGCACCCGATGACCGAGACTGTCGAAGACGGACGGGTTGCCCGTGGAATGCGCACCCGCGAGGCGGTGATCGAGGCCCTCTACGACCTCTATTCCGAAGGCAACCTCACCCCCACCATCCAGGAGATCGCCACCAGGATCGGGATGACCACCCGCTCCATCTATCACCACTTCCAGGACCGGGACGCACTGGCGGCAGCGATCGCCGAACGGCAACTGGAACGCCACCAGCAGTTGTTCGCCGCCCGTCCCATCACCGGGACCCGTACCGAACGGATCGACGGCATCGTGGCCCACCGGGCCGAGTTGTTCGAGGCCGTCGCTCCTGTACGCCGCTCGGCGCTGGCCGTGATGCACGCCTCACCTGAGCTCCAGACCCAACAGACCACTTTGGCCGCACACCTCCGCCACCAGTTGGCTCGCACGTTCGAGCCAGAACTCTCCGCGCTCGACACCGACAGGGCAGACGAGGCGCTCGAGCTGATCGATCTCCACACCAGCTGGGAAACCTGGGACCGGCTACGAACCTGGCAGCGGCTCTCGGTCGAGCGCAGCCGCCGGCTGGTGACCGGCCTGGTCACCCAGTCCCTGGAGCACTGACCGACTGATTTTACCCTGCTTTGGCGCGCCCGGCGTTTTGGAAATGGTCATGCGGTTTGGGTGGGCTGATTTGTCTTTCGGGGTGTGGTTGGCGAGCGTGGTGGGATGAATCGGACTGATCGGTTGTACGCGCTCGTCGAGCAGCTGCGGGCCGCGGCCCCGCAGTGGCGCAGCGCGAGTTCGTTGGCGGATCACTTCGAGGTCAGTAAGCGCACGATCGAGCGTGACCTGTCGGCGCTGCAACAGGCCGGTGTGCCGATCTACGCGACCCCAGGGCGCCGGGGCGGGTACGCGCTCGACCTTCAGCACACTCTTCCTCCCTTGAATCTGTCCGCGGCGGAAGTGGCGGCGGTGGCGTCAGCCTTGGCGGTGGATGCATCGACCCCGTTCACCCATGCAGGTCGCACCGCTCTGCAGAAGATCCTCGCCGTTCTCCGAGAGGTCGATGCCGAGAGCACCCGCGAGCTTGCTGCGCGGGTGCGGTTGTTCGATGACGGTGCGGCTGGGCACCGTTCGCTGGCCGCGGTTGAAAATGCGATCGTCGAGCAACGGGTTGTAGAAATCCACTACGTCGACAAGACCGACGAGTTCACGGCACGAACCGTGGAACCGGTCGCGGTCCTTGGCGTACAGCCGTACTGGTACCTGTGGGCATATTGTCGACTTCGTCAAGCGCCACGAGCGTTCCGGTTGGACCGGATCCGTTCAGCGACCATGCTCGACGAACGCGTTCAGGACCGAGGTCTGGACCCTGCAGACATCGAATTGCCGGAGCTCATCGGACGGGGAATTCTCGGTGACCTGAACAGGCCGGCATCGAACGGATAGTTCGGAAACACCGACACAAGGGTGTCGCTGAGCGTCATCAAGATGTCCGCCATGAAGAGGTTCGTTCTCGTCTACCACGGCTACGAGGCCCCGACGCCGCACCTCGTGGCGGCATGGAACAGCTGGCGCGGGCGGCGCTCTGCGAGCTTCGCTGACCTCGGCAGCTCGTTCGGCCCCGGCCGACGAATCACCAACGACACCACCAACGAGTACTCACTGACCGCCAACCCCGCGAGCGGGTACTCGATCGTCAACGCCCCCAACATCGACGCGGCCGAGCAGCTCCTCGAAGGATGTCCCATCGTCGACAGTGTCACCCTCTACGAGGCGCTACCCACAGAAGACCGCCAAGCTCGGGACCAGTGTCCACGATCATGAGCACCAGAAGGCAGGAACAAGACATGAACACGGTCATCGACCGGCCGCGACGAACGACCGTGGCTCGACGCAAGACGGAAGGGGAGTTTCGATGAGGAACATCAAGATCGAGCGGACGGTGGCGGCACCGCGGGCCAACGTCTGGGCCGTACTGGCCGACTACCCCAACATCGCCGAATGGAACGATGGGGTACAGAACAGCTACGCCATCGGCGAGGCAGTGGACGGCGTCGGAGCCCAGCGGCAGTGCGAACTGACCCCGTCGGGAGCGATGCGAGAAACCGTCAGCGAGTGGGTTCCCGAGGAGAAGATGGTGATCGCCATCGATCAGATCGAGAAGATGCCGGTCAAGGACGCCACGATGACGTTCACCCTTGCCGACACCGGCGAGACCACACCGTTCACGATGAGCTACGACTACGACCCCAAAGGCGGACCGCTCGCCTTCGTCGTAGCAGCGATGCTCAGCCGACCGATGAACAAGGGATTCAACGGTTTCATCGACGGCCTGGAAAAGGCAGCTCGAGCGAGGGCCACCGCCTGAGGGAGTAGAGCGGCGGGTTCGGTGCTCGGAAATGTCAGCGCCGGACGCGTCGCATCTGCCCGATGGATCGCGCAGAACGGCACGACGGCAAGCGGCGGGGTTTCCGGCGATGCGAGCGATCCGCACGAGCGATCGCCCGGGTAGTAGCTCGGGTGGTGATCCGTGATGCCGTCTAGGTGGCCTCGTGCAGCGTGATGACGGTTATTCCTTGGGCGTGTCCTTCTCCGACATGAGCAACAGCATCCGCTGCCCGGTCCAGCGGGTAGCTGCTGTCGAGTATCGGTGTAAGTTTCCCCGCTTCGGCGAGTTCCTCGAGGGCAGCAAGATCCTCTGGGCTCGACGTCGAAACGAACGGACGTCCCTGCTGACGGACGAACAACGACGATGCGAAGGCCGCGATCGGGTTCGCTAGTCCTCCGAACCATCCGCCCACCCGTGCACCGTTGGCCAGCAGCGTCCCGGTCGGCGTGAGAGCCCGCCGGGTTTCCGACAACGACCGGCTCCCCACATTGTCCAAGATGAGGTCATATCGTCGATCACCCTCGGTGAAGTCGTCTTGGGTGTAGTCGATGACCCGGTCTGCGCCGATTGACCGGACCATGTCGATATTCCTCGTGCTGCACACGCCGGTCACTTCGGCGCCCAACGTCTTGGCGACCTGCACGGCGAATGTCCCGACACCACCGGATGCGCCCGTGATCAGGACCTGTTGCCCTGGCTGAACCTTGCCCTGATCGCGAAGGGCCTGCAGCGCCGTCAGTGCGGAGACCCCGATTGTGGATGCTTGCTCGAACGTGAGGTTGGCGGGCTTCAACGCGAGCGATCGTTCGGGGAAACACGCGTACTCGGCGAACGCGCTTTTGTACGAGCCGAAGACTTCGTCTCCAGGATGGAACCGCTTCACCTCGTCGCCGACGGCCTCGACCGTCCCCGCAATGTCGGTTCCCGGCACGCGGTTCTTCGGCCTCATCGCAGAGAACAACGGCCGCATGACGTACGGCAGGCCTGCGATCATGTAGTAGTCGCCGATGTGGATGGAGGCGGCGTGCACTTTCACCAGCACGTCATCGTCGCCACATGTCGGCGTGTCGATCTCTGTGACCCTCAACGCGTCTCGGGGGGACCCGAATTTGCCCTGGATGGTCCCCTTCATGGCCGACCAGGGTCGCCGTGGTTCGTTCGAATACTGACGAGATGGTGGATCTCACCCGGCCTGTGCGGGGCCGACAGGACCTCGTTCGCCAACTCCATGAATGATCCCCTTCCTTCGCGGCCCGGCACTTGGAGCCCGCATCGTTCGAGAGCACGAATCTCAACCGCCCAGAACTCTGCCGTCGAAGACGCCAACGTCAGAATTGACATCGGAGCCAAGCGCTCGCCGCACCATACAACGGCGACCCGCAGGACGGATGAAGGCCCATCCACGACGCCCCGCCAGGCCGTGCTCACAGCATCAGATCGCTGGGTTGCCCCTGATGATTGGAATCCACCAGGGGTTTGCGAGCGGAGGACGCAGGTCGCGGACCTTGGCCTCTGGCCGAGCGCCGGAAGCCAGAGAGACAATTGCAGACGAGCGCTCTCACGGGAGCGCACTGACGAATCATTGACCGGTGCTGCGATGCCTGGCGCATGGCAGCGACGAGTCCAGAGGACAATGCGATGACGACCGGTGCACACTCACTGCCGCAGGAGATCGTTCGGGCTGAACGGCTCGAACGGGCGTCAGGATCGCGACCGACCGGCTCCCGGAGGCGATGACCGGTGGCAGTGCTGGCAATCGCGTGGGGGGTGGTCGTGACGGCATTGTCGCTGTTGTGTTGGGGCGGCCAAGTGGTCGCGCTCGTCGCGCCAGAACGCGCGACCCGCCTTGGTCTCATCGAGGGCGAAGCCGAGGTCGAAGCCGCGTTCTCGGCCGACGCACGCGGCGAGGCGCTCTGGGACGTCGCCACGCTCTGGTCGATGGTGGTAGCCGGCGTGCTGCTCGCCGTGGGGGCCGAGGCGTGGGCATACTTCGGTCTCATCGGCGGTGGGGCGTACCTGTACTTCGCCGGCCGGGGCGTCGTCGTGCGTCGCACGATGGCCGGCCGCGGTTTGAAGATCGGAAGCGCCGAGAGCGTGAGGATCGGTCTTACCGCACTCGCGGTCTGGGGTGTCATGGCCGCGATGACGATCGCAGCGGCAGTCATCGATCTGGCTGGGAGATAGCCAGGGCGAATCGAAAAGGAGGACCACATGACCGTGACGTTGTGGACGTGGGTGATCGCTGTGACCGGCATCGTGCTGATCACCCTGCTGTCGACGCTCCAGATCATCGCGATCGTTCGTCCCCGTGGAGAATGGACCATCTCGAACGTCTACGGCGGAGACCCGGACGCAACCGATCCCACGGCCTACTTCGCGTTCAATCAGGGCTCGGCCTGGGCCGACACGATCCTGTGGGCGCCACTGCAGATCGCCGGCAGCATCGGGATGCTCCTCGGCGAACGTTGGGGGTTCCTGCTGGCACTCGTCGCATCCGTGCCGTACTGGTATACCGCCGTGTTCTTCTACATCTGGGACCGCGATCTCGGCTTCCGGCAACACACCGCCGCGTACTGGATCATCACGTGGGGTATGTGGCCGACATACGGCGTCATTGCAGGCGTCTACTGCTTCGTCCGCCTCCTCGAGTGACGCCGTGATCGTCCGGGCCTGACGAACTGCCACAGAGTTGTCGGCGTTCGGGCCATACGCCTCTTGGCTGCACCGCTCGGCCAGTCGATCATTAGGGTTGTCCCGCGCGTCGCCAGACCACGCAAACAGATCGCTGGGTGTGCGCTCGCCCGGGTCCAGCGTCGAACCGAGAGCCGAGAGCCGAGGAGGACACCATGCAGGGGAAACAGAGGATTGGCGGTGTTTGCGCGCTGGCTGCAGGTGCGGCCATCGTCGTCGGACTCGGAATGTACGCAACGTTGCTGTCGGACTATGCGACCGGTGACCCGGAGCCCGCCGAGTCGGTCGAGTTCATCGCCGACCACTACGCGACGATGTACATCTGGAACCTGATCGTGATGGTTGCGTTCGGAGTACTCCTGGTTCCCCTGGCACTGGCGCTCTATGAGCGGTTGCAGGACGGGGCTGAGGCGTTGGCGCAGGCGGCGACCGCGTTTGCGTTGATCTGGGCCGCGCTGCTCATCGGTGCCGGCATGATCACGCTCATCGATCTGGGCACGATCGCCGACCTCTCTCACACGGACCCTGGCCGCGCCGAATCGGTGTGGTTGGCCCTCGACTCGGTGGAGAGAGGGATGGGCGGCACGATCGAGATCGTTGGCGGCCTGTGGATCTTCCTGACCAGTTGGTCGGCATTGCAGGCGCACCGACTGCCGAGGGCGCTCAACTACCTCGGCATCGTGATCAGCGTGTCAGCGTTCGCAACGATCGTCCCAGCGCTCGAGCTGGTCGGGGTCGTCTTCGGACTCGGGCTCATCGTATGGCTCGGCTGGCTGGGTGTGGTCATGTATCACACCAGCCCAAGCGCTCGGGCGGACTCCATGGGCCCCCAAGCCACGACTCCACCTGTCGAACAGCTCGCAGAAGGCTGAAGGTTCGATTTCCCCTAGCTCCACGAGACTTCGGCGATCCGCGCAGCTCAGGGCATATGTGCCTCGAGCGGCCTCGACATCAGCCTGCCGTCATCGCCGCCTGAGCGCTGCCGCGACCGCGATGTCGGCGGCGACCCGTGCGTTGTTGAGGACGAGCTGGATGTTCGCGTCGAGACTGGCGCTGCCGGTGAGTTCGACGATGCGCGCGAGCAGGAACGGAGTCGTGGCCTTGCCCACGATGTTCTGTGCTTCGGCATCTGCGAGAGCCGCCTCGATCGCCGCATCGATCACGGCCCGATCCATGCTGTACTCCGACGGGATGGGGTTGGCCACCACGATCCCGCCGTGGATTCCGAGTTCTCGCCGAACGGCCATCACTTCGGCGACACCGTCCGCATGGTCGATCCGGTAGTCCACCCCGAAGTCGCTGTCCCGGCTGAAGAACGCCGGCAGCGTGTCGGTCCCGAAGCCCACGACCGGCACCCCGTGGGTCTCGAAGTACTCGAGGGTGAGACCCAGATCGAGGATCGACTTGATCCCCGCGCACACCACCACGACGTCGGTCCGAGCCAGTTCCTGGAGATCGGCCGAGACGTCGAAGGTCTCGCCGGCACCTCGGTGCACGCCGCCGATTCCACCGGTGGCGAAGACCTCGATCCCGGCCATCGCGGCGAGCATCATCGTCGACGCCACGGTGGTGCCACCAACGGCGTGCTGTGAGATCACGAATGGAAGGTCGCGTCGGCTCGCCTTGATCGCGATATCGCCCGACTGTCCGAGGCTGTCGATCTCGCTCGCGGTCAGGCCGACGCGCAGCCTGCCGTCGATGATCGCAGTGGTCGCGGGAACCGCTCCGCGTTCGGTGACCGCCTTCTCCGCGGCGAGCGCCGTCTCGACGTTCCGCGGGTAGGGCATGCCGTGGGTGATGATCGTCGATTCGAATGCGACGACGGCCTGACCCTCTTGCAGGGCCCGGGACACGGGCGTGCTGATGTCCAGATGGGGGTTCGTCATGATGCTGCTTTCTCGAGAAGATCGTGGATGCGCTTCGTTGACAGATCCGGCGCGACCGGTTGGGTCGAGCTCGCGGTGATGGCCGCCGCCGCGAGGGCGAATCGTGCGGCGCTCTCGATCGGCAGATTCGCCAAGTGGGCGTGAACCAGTCCTGCCATCAGCGCGTCTCCCGCCCCCGTGACACTCGCCACGGGGAGATCGGGTCGCGCGATGGTGCCTGATGCCTCCGCATCTGCGAAGAAGAGGCCGTCGACGCCGAGGCTGATGACCACCTGCCGCAGGCCGGTGTCGAGCAGCGCACTCGCCGCGGTTCGGAGACTTCGTTCCCCGGAGATCTCGACCCCTGAAAGGAGCTGTGCTTCCGCGCGGTTCGGTTTGATCGTGTGCACCGAGCCGAGATGTGGCGCGATGCGTTCCGCCTTGGCAGACGACACCGGATCGACGAAGACGGGACCATCGGCCAACTCGTTCACGACCGGGCCGAGGCTCTCGGACTTGAGGTTGCAGTCGACGACGACCGCGGCGGCACCAGCGATGGCCTGTCGGCGGGCACCGAGGGCTGCGCCGTCGAGCGCCGCAAGTACCTCCATGTCGTTGACGGCGACGATCATCTCACCACTGCCGTCGATCACTGACAGGTAGGTCGATGTCGGTGTGTCGTCCGACCAGATGCTGTCTGTCAGATCGACTCCGGCGCGTGTCGTTTCGTCGTGGAGCCAGGTGCCCTGGTGATCCCGTCCGAACGCGGTGATGAATCGGGTCGAGACATCGAGTCGCACCAGGTTCTCGGCGATGTTGCGGCCGACACCGCCGGCGGATCGTTTGACCGTTCCGGGGTTGGAGTCCGCCATCTCGAGGCGCCCGGCCACGCGTCCCTCGATGTCAACGTTGGCACCGCCGACGACGCAGACGTAGCGGGATGCATCCTGGCGCGCTGTCAACACGCGTTCGTCTCCGCCGCCTCGACGCCAACGTCGTCGCGAGAAACGGGGTCCGTGACGGCTACTTTCGCCGAGGTGTTGCCGCCGCCGTAGTTGGTGTTGGCCGGGTCCGAGCCGAGCCGATTGGACCGCTCGATGAGTTCGTCGGACGGCGAGGGTGAGAGTTCGATCACGGGCTCACTGATCCGTCGATCCTGGCACATCGAGTCCACTCGTCTCGAACGTCGCGCGGATCGGGCCAAGGGCAATAGCGTGCCGGTATGCGAGTAGCGATAGGAGCCGATCACGCCGGGTTCGACATGAAGGAAGGGCTCATCGAGCACCTCGGTCGCACACCGCATGAGGTCGTCGACCTCGGCACGTATTCACGCGAGGCCGTGGACTACCCCGACTACGCCGCAGCGGTCGGGCGGGCAGTGGTATCGGGCACTGCCGAACGGGGAATCATCGTCTGTGGTTCGGGCGTCGGGGCGGCGATCGCCTGCAACAAGCTCACCGGCGTGCGGTGCTCACTCGCCCACGACATCTACAGCGCACATCAGTCCGTCGAACACGATGCTGCCAACGTCCTCGCGCTCGGTGGCCGCGTCATCGGCATCCTCCTGGCGTGGGACCTGGTGCAGGCCTTCCTCGCGGCCCAATTCACCGGAGAGGAACGCCACCAGCGGCGCCTGGCGAAGCTCCTTGCGTTGGAGGAAGCACGCGAATAGGTCCGTCATGTGCTGGCGAGCTCACCGAGTGTCGGCCAGGGCGGACCGTGGCCGAGCAGGTCGAGGATGGCTCGGCCGTGGCGGAGCCCGTCGGGGAACTGGTCGTGTGCATCCCATCGCCACGCCGCGACCATCGCCAGCACCATGCGTCGACACTCGCTGAGGAGATCCTGATCGACCTCCGAGTAGTGCTCACTGACACCCCGCGGCACGTGCGCCAAATCGAATTCGACTGGCCCACGGCAGCAGGTTTCGAGGTCGATGAAGAGCGGCCCGTCCGCGGTGTTGAGGACGTTCCCCGGATGGGGCTCGCCGTGAATCAACTGCTCGGCAGCGCCGCCGCGATCGATCTTCTGACGGACGCTCTGCAACGTGTCGAGCACGAGTTCGCGCCCTGCCCCGTCCAGTGCAGGTGTTCGTTCACGGTTCGCCACCAGACGCGCCGCTTCGTCGACTCGGTCCGTGACGTGGGGCGTCGCTACGTCGACGTTGCGCATTCCGGCGTGCAGCCGCTCGAGCGCATGTGCATAGTCGGCGGGCGAGAGCCGGTCAGAGGCCCTTTCGTCGTAGTAGGTCCACAACGTGACGGCGAAGCCATCGCCTTGGTAGACCCGCGGTTCGACCCTGGCCTCGAGGGCTGCCACAGGGGCCTCGGTTGCGACGAGCTCCTGAGCAAGCTCAACCTCGAGCGCGGCCACTTCTTGACCGATCGGCGCAACCCGAGCAAATACGTCACACGGCAAGAGACGCAATGCGAGCTTGTTCGAGTTGTGAATGATCGTCACGTCGTCGGCGGGCAGGTCGAGGGCGGCGGCCGCCGATTTCACCGCTGCCACTGCACGCGCCACACCATCTGCATCCACGAACGGATTCTGTCACTCGACCCTCATGGTCATCGTCACGACGCGTTGGGGGCGTTTCCGCGCACAGCTCGCGGATGATCATCTCGACCACCCACGCCACGACCGGCTCCGACTCGGTACCGGGAACCCCATACTCCTCCCGCATCCAGCACGGCGCGCACATCGAAGTCGATCCCGGGCAGGGCACCGTCCGCCTGCTCTGACTCCACGGCGACGGCCCCGCACGACGGCACCGAGACTCGCCGGAAACCCGCCACCAGCAACCGTAACGTCAGGTGTTCGATGGCTGCGCAGTGTCTCGGGTGTCCCAGGCGGCGATGCGTTCGGTGTCTTCGTAATCCTCCCACCGGATCAGTCGACCCCACCGGATTTCCAGGAACAGGACGGCGCGATTGTTGTAGGTGTCTTCCCCGCCGTCCGCTGCGGGAACGAAATCGTGCACGCGCAGCGCGATCCGCGTGTTCCAGGGTCCCCCGTTGACGAGGATGTCCTCGATCTCGAACTGGATGCCCTCGTTGACGAAGCGTTCCGCGAACGCTGTGGCCTCCTCGATCCCTCGATGGGTGGTGTGCTGTTCGCGCCCCGCGCGTGCGGGTCGGAACATGGTTGCCCACGTGTTGTCACCGGGGAATGCGAGCGTGAAATCGGGGCTCGCCATCTTCAACATCATGGAATAGTCGCCGGAGTTCAGTTGCTTGATGCTGTGTCTCATCAGCGCTCGGACGGTTGCCTTGTACATGGGTGCTCCTACAGCTGCTAGAACGATCACTCTAGCCGGGCGTCGACGTGCACTAGAGCGTTGGTTCTAGAGTGCGGTGATGGCCAGCTCCACTCGAGAGCGAATCGTCACCGCGACAAGCGAACTGATCCGCCGCTACGGCTACAACGGAACCTCGTTGAGCCAGGTCTCCAAGGCGGCACCGGCAACGATCGGATCGATCTACCACTTCTTCCCTGGCGGCAAGGAAGCTCTCGCGGTCGCCGTGATCGAGAGCACCGGATCCGTGTATCGCCAGCTGTTCGAATCTATCGTCGCCGAAGCCGATGATCCGGCGGCGGCGTTCTCGCACTTCTTCGACCAGGCCGGTCAGCTGCTCATCGAGACCGACTACATCGACCCCTGCCCGATCGGCACGATCGCGCGAGAGGTTGCCAGCACGAGCGAGCCGATCCGCCGGGTGGCCGACGCCGTATTCGACAGCTGGGTCGAGGCGGCGAGCGACTTCCTCGTCCACAGTGGAGCTCAGCCGAGCGAAGCACACGATCTCGCAACACTCTTCGTGACCATGACCGAGGGCGGGTTCATCCTCAGCCGAACCAAGCGCTCGATCGAGCCACTCCTCGCAGTCGCCCGTGCCACGAATCCCCTCGTCGCTTCGGCGATCTCGGCAGGATCGCCGACGGGTCGTGCGCGGCTCGATGCGAGAGTCAACCGATGAATGATCCGGTGGAGGAATTGAGTTCGATTGCCCCGGGTCTGCTGGAACGACTCGGGCAGGTCCGTGGCGTCGAAGGCGTGGCCTTGGGTGGGAGTCGGGCTCGCGGAACCCACACTCCAGCTTCGGACTACGACCTTGGCATCTACTACCGACAGGGCCTGGAGGTCGAATCGCTGCAAGCATTGGCCGATGAATACAGCACCGTCAGCGCACCACTCACCGAGCCTGGCGGATGGGGGCCTTGGGTCGACGGGGGCGGGTGGCTGATCGTCGGCGATGTCCACGTCGACTTCATCTATCGAAACATCGCACGCGTCACGGACGTCTGGGGCGAATGCTGCCAAGGCCGCTACGTGAACGAGGTCCAGGCTGGGCATCCGCTCGGCTTCTGGAGCCACGCCTACGTCGGCGAGCTTGCCCTCGCGCTACCTGCCGGCACGTGGTCGACCAACCTGTCCGAGCTACGCGAAGCGACGGCCGAGTACCCGCTCTTGCTCTCCGAAGCGCTGACCGCGTCGATCTGGGAAGCGTCGTTCTCGATTGCGAACGCGAGCAAGGCAACGAAGAGCGGTGATGTCGCGTTCGTCGCCGGCTGCCTGTTTCGAGCCGCCGGCGTGATGGCGCACGCACTCCACGGCCGTCGCCAGCAGTGGCTGATCAACGAAAAGGGTGCCATCGCTTCAGCTGCTGCGTTGCCGGCCGCTCCGAGTGAGCTCGCAGAACGCGTCGCCAGCTCATTCGCACGGCTCAGCGCCGACCCCGCTGACCTCATGGCAGCGTGTCGTGAGCTGCAGGCGGTCGTCGAAGAGGCGACGAACGCGATGGTGGAGTGAGCCGACACCGCGCCGCCTCGCTTCTCCAGAGGGCGCTCGGGCCACCACGCCGCCGCCGACCGCCCATGCGAGACTCGGGGGTGGCGTCTGCTCGTGACCGGTGGAACCTGAACATCCACTATCACCGCATCATCGTCGGTGCTGCCTCGCCGACGATCGGCAGCGCACTCGATGTTGGTTGCGGAGACGGGGTTCTGTCGTTCGACCGGGAGGTGTTGTCGCAGTGGTCGGCTTCGCCCAGCCATCGGGACTGACCGACCGCTCTCTCGAACTGGCGGGCGCGGTCCGGAAGCGCGCCTGTCAACTGCAGGGCAGATACTGGGAACACGACGCGCCGGTCCTCTGGCCACCTCCTCTCACGAGTCGACAGATGGCCGAGCTGGGATCGATCGAGCTGCCTGGTTCGACCTTCCGTCGGCTGATGACCAACCGGTACGCCCTGTTCTGGACCGCCCAGCGATAAGGGACAGGATGTACTCAGGCCAAGTTTCCGCACCCGATTGTTCGGCGGCAACAGCGGACCCTGAGACACGGAGTGACGGCCACCGCCGCTCACTCCTGCTGGCAGTTGGACGGCTGATCGGATCCGGCGACCTTGAAGTCCCCGCACGTCAGAAACCTCTGGTTGTTTCTCCCCGCTGCGAAGCTGACAACGGCGATCGCGACGATGATCGCGAGACCGCCGTACAACAGCTTGCGTTGGTCGAACGCTCGGAATCCGGGAACGAACATGTCGGTCACCATCTTGAGGACGACGGGAACCGCCACGACGGCGATCACGAATGCCAACGGCCCGAGGACCGGCCCGGTCGCGGCCTCCGCCGTCGACTCGGTGACGACCACCGCGAGCACGAACCACGCCGCAGGTGCGGCCAGCGCCAGGCTCGTGAACAATCTTCGCCCGCCGTGGTAGGGCGACGAAAGGAGCGAGATTCCGAGACCGGCGCTGGCCACCACGACGAACTGAAATACGTCGAGATAGAAGACCTCGCCGAATGCGCCGAGATTGAACGCGATCGGCCAGACCACGATCGACATGGTCACGATCGCGATCGCGAACGGACCGTAGCGGGCAGCGGTCTGGGGGGCCTCGCCGTCGTCGTTCACCGCACCTCCCAGGTTCGTCGTCCGACTGTTTCGGCGCGGCTCCGCATGGGCGGACATGATGGCACGAGCAGCTCGACCCCGATTGCTATCGTCCCCTCGCACGCCGTCGAGACAACGGAGGCTCCGACGCGATGGAAGATCAACCGATCCCCGATCACTGGACGCGCATGGTCGCCGGGTCGGCATTGGTCGGCCTCGTCACCGGGTTGATCATGCTCGCGGTGAAGGTGATCGTCCACGACGTCGAGGAAGAGCTGCTCAAGGCAGAGCCGTTGCTGATCGCCGCCGTGCTGATGGCGGGCGCCGTGACGACCGTACTCGTCGTCAGATACTTCGCCGGCCGTTCCCCGTCCACCACCGACCGCTACATCGAACAGTTTCACGACGATCCGGAGGCGATCGACGTCGGGCACGCACCGGGCCGCACCGCCGCATCGGTGACGACGGGTGCATCGGGTATACCGATGGGCCTCGAGGGCCCCGCCGTCTACGCCGGCTCGGCGGTCGCCACTTGGGTCAGACGTTTCATCCCGCAACTGTCGATGGTCGACATGCACTCGCTGCTCGTGGCCGGCGCCGCTGCGGGGGTGGCAGCGGTGTTCAAGGCACCGCTCACCGGCGTGATCTTCGCCCTCGAGGCGCCGTATCGACGCACCTTCGTCAGCTCAGCCGTCCTGCCGGCGCTCGTCGGCTCGACCGTGGGCTACCTCACCCTCATCGCGTTCAAGGGAACGGAGCCGGAGCTTCCGCTCGACAACATCGACATCTCCGTCGGCTACGTATTCGGTGCGGCCGTGCTGGGGATCGTGTGCGGCGCATGCGCCCGTGGATTTGCATCCCTCGTCCACCGCGCCGAGCACTTCGCGACAAAGGAACCGGCGATCGTCCGCGGACTCTTGGCCGGCGCGCTGCTCGTCGGCATGTTCGTACTCGGACGGCTCCTGACCGGTGAGAACGTCGCGATCACGTCCGGATTCAATGCCTCGAAGTGGGCGCTCGATCCGAGCCACTCGATCCCGCTGCTGCTCGCCGTCCTCGGGGTGCGGCTCGTGGCCACCAGCGTCGCCGTCGGAGGTGGCATGGTCGGAGGGCTCTTCGTCCCCCTGCTGGCGATGGGCGCGATCGTCGGATCCATCTTCGCCGATGTGGCCAGCATCGATGAGACCGCGCTGTTCGTCGTCATCGGCGGCGCTGCCTTCCTCGGCGCCGGCTACGGCACACCGATCGCGGCGGTCGTGTTCGTCGCTGAGATCACCGGTCTGCCCGGCTTCATCATCCCCGGCCTCGTCGCAGTGGCGGCCGGTCAGCTCGTGATGTCGAATCACACGGTGAGCCCCGCCCAAACCGCCGGGAACATCCCTGCGAGCCGCGCGACCTAGCGAGCCGCGCGACCTTGCGTGCACCCGTGTTCTCCGCGCCGCGTGCGGACAAGACGCTGACTCGGGAATCGGCCCTCGTCGACTGTCACGCCGGCACCCACGACGGGTGATCCTGCGGTCTCTCAGGAAGCCGCTGCGATGTCGCGCCGCTCGAACGAAGCCGTCGCGATCCCGACGATGACAGCAACGTAGACGAGCAATGTGCCGCCGGCGACCAGCGGGCCACGACTGAATTCGCCGGTCTCGAGTTGCGCCCAGGTCATGACGGTCCCGAGGTTCTCGGCCCAGAGCCAGCGTGCAAGCGAGGGCTTCAGACCACGGATGAGACCCTCGACGACGATCAACCAGGCGAACATCGTGATCACGGCGAAGGCGGTGTTGCGGCCGACCGTCGCGAGCGCGATCGCAAGCACGGCGGCGCCGGCGGTGAGCACCGACGTGCGGGTCATGACGACGGCGAGCCCGAGCCAGAACGAGCCGTCGACGCCCTCGGTCGTGCCGTTGAGGTATACCGCCGGCAGGAACGCGGCGAGGAACAGCACCTGCAACGCGAAGGAGATGACGAACGCGAGGATGAACCCGCTCGCTGTACGTGCGCTGTGGAGCCGGAGTCGGCGTGGCTACCAGGTGAGGACGGTCGTGATGGTTCCGTCGCGCCATTCAGCGCCGGCCACGGTCGCTCCGCCGAAGAAACCGCCGAGGAAGAGGAAGAACATGGCCACGGCGAGAAAACCCTCGTTGGCGTCGGCGATCCACCATTCGCTCATCACCGCGGGATGGCCTTCGTCGTCGAAGCGCAGCTC
>JASJHI010000470.1:0-7688 GCA_033791105.1 Acidimicrobiia bacterium
CCGCGATCGGCGCGGCCCTCGTCGCGGTCGGCCCCTGGCAGTCCGTCTACTGGATCTGCGCCGCGTTCACATTGCTCGTCCTCTTCGCGTCGTTCCGTCTCCCGGCGACGATGCCGGAGTCCGCGCGTCGCGAACTGAACGTTCGCGAGATCGCCGACGGGTTCCGCATCGTGTTCACGACACCAGGGACCATGGGCTACATGTTGGCGATGGTCGGCCTCTTCGCCGCGTTCATCAGCTACCTCGCCAGCTCGGAGATCATCATCGACGAGGTGTTCGGATTGGGCGACTGGTTTCCGTTGATCTTCGGGGCGATCGCGATCGTCATGGCGGGCGCGATGATCGTCAATGGTCGGATCGTGGAAGGGGTCGGTCTCGACCGGATGATCAGAACGATGGTTGTCGCGCTCCTCGTCGCGGACGCGGTACTCGTCACGATCGCAATCGCCACCGGCGGGAGACCACCCTTCGCACTCTTCATCCTTTCGGTCGCCGTCGTCATCGCCTGCCAGCAGTTGTTGGTCCCGAACATCAACGCAGCGGCGATGCGGCCACTCGCCGCGGTGGCCGGTTCGGCGGCCGCGCTGTTGGGCATGGTGCCGATGATCATCGGATCGTTGCTCGGCAGCGTGATCGATCGATCGTTCAACGGCACGATCACGCCGACCGCGATCGGTTTCGCCCTGTCCGGAATCCTGACCGCGCTCGGACTGTGGTGGGCACACAGCGCGACGCGAGAACCCACCGAGCGCGTCACACCCGAGCCGGCGCCGGCCTGGGAGACCGTTGAGCCCGGCTACTGACGCCGCGTGACCGACTCGATCAGGCCGGCGTCGTACGGGTCGAAGATGTCGACCCGTCGTTGCAGCTCGATGTCGGCCATGACCTCGCTCGCCGCGCGCCGTCAGTTGCGGCTGGGGTAGACGCCCTGGAGGCTGACGTAGTAGTTGACGCGCTCGCCGTTGACGGTCTTCTTGCCGCGCATGTCGGGTAGCCCGAAGTTTGTGCGGCCATCGCCGCCGTAGGTGGTGCCAAGCAACGAAAACAACGCTTGATGATCGTTGATCGAGAGCAGTGAGCCATCACACTTGGCCCATCCCCTGGGTGCCCACTTCCAAGGAAAGAGATTGATCTGGCCGATGTACGGATCCACGGTGACGACCCCCTCGTCGTTTCGGCTGTCAGGCCGAGTCGGATGCCCGCGAGATCCAGCGTAGTCGGCGGGCGTCCACCGCTGATCCGGTGCGGACAGATGGGTAGTCTCCGCGCTGCGGCAACACCGACACACGGAGGAATGCGACATGACGAGGACTGTGCTGATCACGGGAGCTGGCTCGGGATTCGGGAAGGCGACGGCAATCGAACTCGCCAGTCGGGGTCACGATGTGATCGCGACGACCGAGACGCAAGCACAAGCCACTGCGCTCGCGGCTGAGCATCCCGAGCTGCGGACCATGAAGCTCGACGTCACCGACGCCGCCGATGTCGGGTCGGCGGCCGGGCTCGGCGTCGAGGTGCTGATCAACAACGCCGGCGTCGGTGTGCTCGGACCGATGGCCAGCGTCCCGATGGACCGGGTTCGGCTGTCGTTCGAGGTGAACGTGTTCGGCATGGTGGCGATGTCGCAGGCGGTCATCCCCGGCATGCGCGAGCGTGGGTGGGGACGGATCATCAACGTCTCCTCGATCGCCGGCGTACTCGCCTCCGCGCAGGGGTCGCCGTACTGCATGACGAAACACGCCGTCGAGGCATTCACGAAGTCGCTCCGTCAGGAGATGGCGCCACACGGCATCGACGTCACGAAGGTGAACCCCGGTCCGTACGCCACCGGCTTCAACGACCGGATGGTCAACGCGATTCCCACCTACATCGACGACGGCGACACGGTCGCCACCGAGACACACGCCTTCGTCAGCGGCCTGATCCTCGGCGACCAGCTCGACCCACAGGAGGTCGCGGTCGCCCTCGCGGACCTGACCGAGGCCGACGAGACGCCCGAGGAGACGTTCCTCCCCGAGGGCCTGCGCGACTTGCTCGCCGAGTTGCTCTGATCCTTCTGAGCGGCGGCCGTCACCAACCTAGAGTCGCGGCATGAGCGACGACGGCACCACCGGTTCGACCGGGTCCGGCATCAGGTGGGGCCTGATCGCGGCGATCGTGCTCGGCGTCGGCGGCGCAGTGCTTCTCGCCTTCCTCCTGTTCAGCGACGACGACGGATCGGAATCGTCCGACACGACCCTGCCGGACACGACCATCGAGGAGACGACGACCGTTCCGCCCGAGACGACCGTGCCCGAGACCACGCTGCCGCCGGAAACAACGATCCCCGAGACGACACAACCGCCGGAAACAACGTCACCGGAGACCACCACTCCTGAGACCACCGTCCCAGTGACGACTACCCCCGAGACCACTGAACCACCTCTGACCGACCTCGAGTTCAGCATTCAGAACATCGTGGACGGCGGCACGATCCCGATCGAGTACTCGGGTTGTGACGGCGACAACACTCCGCCGATCCTCACCATCGAGTCGGTGCCCGGTGGGACACGCCAATTCGCACTGATCGTCGACGATCCCGACGCGCCACAGGCGGACCCGTTCGTGCACTGGGTGGTGTACGGGATCCCGGAAGGCACCGCTTCGATCACCGACGGGATCGGCGAGTTCACGTAAGGGACCAACGACGTCGGCAACCAGGCTTGGTTCGGCCCGTGCCCACCCGAGAGTGACGGTCCGCACCGCTACATCTTCACCTTGTACGCGCTCGACGAGGCACTCTCGCTCGATCCCGATCTCGACGGGCGGGCACTCTTCACCGCCGTCGAGAACTCGATCATCACCGAGGCCACCATCACCGCCACCTACGAGCGCGTCCCCGCCTGAGCCACCACCGAAGATGACCGCCCTCGACCGGGACCATCGACATCCCGGCTACTGGGACAGCCCGTGGCCGGTCGAATGCGGGGGCAACCGCAGGCAGAAGGCCGCTGACGGCCGTCTCGACGCGTTGACCGGCACGGCGACCGTCACCACCCGACGCGACGACAAGTGGCACGTGATGGTCGTCCGACGCGACCCCGACCAGTGGTACGTCGGTGGCACGATGCCCGCGTTCTCGGGACCGCCGCCCTACGGCTGGGTCGAACGGATCGATCCCGTAACGCTCGAGGTGATCGCCGTATCACCCGAGTTGCCGTGCGGCGACCACGTCTGGTGCGGCTCGATCCTGGCCCACGCGAACGGATCTGTGATGTCGGTCAACGGGTCGTACGTCCACCGACTCGACCCCGGCGATCTGTCGATCGTGGCCGAATGCCGACTCCCGGCCGACCGCGCGCACAACGGGATGCTCGCGCTGCGCGACGGCACGCTCGTCACGAAGGACCTGCGCCTCGAGGGACAGGGCCACACCACGATCACCCGTCTCGATCCTGACAGTCTCGAGCTGGTCGGCGAGCCGCTGATGTTGCCGGAGGGATCGATGGGCAGAATCGCCACCGACATCGACGACGACGGCACCGAGCGCGTCTACGTTCCCGGCACCGACCACGTTTTTCGACTCGAGCCGACAGCCGACCGACTCGTGCTCGGCGACTGGCAACCGCGCTATCGGGAGACGAGCGGTCGCACGGGCCTTGCCTGGGACTCCTGTATCGCCGCCGGCGATGTGTGGCTGATGGACTGCGGCGACATCGAGCCGGTTCGTCGCATCCACACCACCGTGCCGAACGGCCGCTTCGACCGCCCACCGGGATCGGCCCTGTCGTGGCGCCAACCGACACCATGGTCCGGCGCACAGCGACTCGTTCGCATCTCGCTCGACGACCCTGGCGACGTGGAGTGGATCGAACCGTTGGGGACACCGGGCGGCGGCATCATCGCACCGCCGGTCGCGGTCCCGGAACTGCAGCGGGTGATCGCGTGGGATTCCGTGAACGGAGGCCTCGCCGGGATCGCGACGAACGGCGACCGAATGGAGGTCGCCTGGCAGCTCGACGCCAGGCCGACCATGCAGCCGGTCGTCTTCCCCGACAGCGGCGAGCTCGTGACCAACGACTTCACCGATCACGGCTCCGACGATCTCATCGTGGTCGACATCTCCGACGGCACGCTGCTCGACCGCGTCGCCACCGGCTCGCCGATCGCCAACGGCATGTTCCTCTCCCCCGGCGGCGACCGCGACGTCTTCTACTGCAGCACGACCGCGCTGGCGCGCGTCACCTGGAGCTGAGCTTTCCGCCTGTCGGGTCTTGTGTCGGCGAAGATCGCGACACCGTCAATGTTCGCCGACACGAAGTCGCGTCCGGCGGTGCAGCGGTTCAGCTGTCGAGGCGCCACGAGTCGACGAGCCCGCGCATCGCAGCGAGCTGACCGTCGAGTTCGGCCTTCGGTGCGCCGCCGCGCGCGACCACGCCGAGCGACATCATGAACGCCACGAGCATCTCGACGCGATGCTCGACAGCGGCAGGCCCGATCTCACCGAGTTCTGCAGCTCGGTCCAGTGCGGCGCGGATGCTCGAACGCATCTCACCTCGGAAACGTGTACCCATCTCGACGACCGATTGATCGCAGCGTCCCAGCTCGGTCGAGGTGTTGATCGCCAGACAACCACGAGAACCGGTGTCGCTGGTCATCTCGATCTCGACCATCTCGAGGAACATCATGATGTCGTCGAGCCCGGCGGTGCCGTCGCGGAGGCCGGCGTGGATCATCTGTTCACGTCTCGACGTGTAGCGAGCCAGCGCAGTCTGGAAGAGCTGGTCTTTGGAACCGAACGAGTTGTAGAGCGATGACTTGTTGAGTCCGGTCACCTCGACGATGTCGCTCATCGAGGTCGCTTCGAAGCCCTGCTCCCAGAACAGTTCGACGACACGGTCGAGCACTTCGTCGGTGTCGAACTCGCGCGGACGGCCACGGGTTCGGGTCGCCGCTCGAGTTGTCGTCTCGGTGCTCACACTTCGACGGTACCAGGATCGGATGAATATTGGAAGGGTCGGTAAAGAATTCGCTTGACATTTCGAACCGTTCGGTCCAGAGTTGTCGCCAACCACTACTGAACCATCCGGTTCAAATAATCCGATCAGCCCACGAGGAGCCATCATGTCCAGCTCAGAGAGTGTCTTCGTCCCCGAGGAGACGAATCCCGACACTGCGCCAACCAGAGACCCGCGGCGCTGGCTCGTCCTCGCCGTGATGTCGCTCGGGACGCTGATCGTGTTCCTCGACCTCACCGTCATCAACACGGCGCTTCCCGCGATGTCCCGCGATCTCGGCGCGTCCACGTCGGAACTCCAGTGGGTCGTCGACTCGTACGTCCTCGTGCTCGCCGGCATGCTGATGCTCGCCGGCTCGATCGGCGACCGCTACGGGCGCAAACGCTGGATGACCGCCGGACTGCTGTTCTTCGCGGTCGGCTCGGTCGTCGGGGCGATGTCGACGACCATCGAGACGCTGATCGCAGGTCGTGCGATCCAGGGGCTTGGCGCCGCGTTCGTGCTCCCCGCCACGCTGAGCATCGTCACCAACACGTTCGACCGCGACGAGCGCGGCAAGGCGATCGCCATCTGGACTGCGGTCGGCGGCATCGGCATCGGGCTCGGCCCAGCGATCGGCGGCTACGTCATCGACCGCTGGGACTGGTCGGCGGCCTTCTGGATCCACCTTCCCGTGATCGCAGTCGCCCTCATCGGCCAGACCGTCGTCCGCGAATCCCGCGACCCGCGCCACATCGGACTCGATGTGCCCGGCGCGATCACCGCCACCCTCGGCATCTCGACACTGGTGTTCGGCATCATTCAGGGTGGTGAGGCCGGATGGACCTCACCGCTGATCCTCGCCAGCTTCGCTCTCTCGGCCGTGTCCCTCGCCGCCTTCGTGGCGATCGAGCGCCGGGCCACCTACCCGATGCTGCCGCTGCGGTTCTTCCGCAGACGCGACTTCACCGGCTCGGTGTTGGTCATCGGCATGATGTTCTTCGCCGGTCCGGCCACATTCTTCTTCCTGACGCAGTTCTTCCAACTGATCCAGGGTCGCGACCCGTTCGAGGCCGGCCTCCTGATCCTTCCGAACGCGGCGGCAATCGTCATCGCCTCGGCCATGGCCCCACCGCTCACCGCGAAGCTCGGACCACGCCGGATCGTGATGATCTCGGTGTCGATCATGGCGGTGGCCGCGGCGCTGTTCGCGGGAGTCGAGGCAGACTGGTCGGCCGCCCGCGAGATCGCGACGATCATGCTGTTCGGATTCGGATTCGGACTCGGGATGCCGGCGCTGACCGACTCGATCATGGCAGCCGTACCGGTCGAGGACGCCGGCGTCGGCTCGGCGGTCAACGACGTGAGCCGCGAGTTGGGCTCGGCCCTCGGGATCGCCGTACTGGGCAGCTTCATCTCGGCGATCTACCGCAGCAACGTCGAGAACACACTCGGTGGGTCCGTCGACGAGGGTGTGGTCGAGACCGCCAAGGAAGGACTCGGCGTACTCGCCGGGCAGAGCGCCGAGCTCACCCCGGACGTCGCCCAGACCGCCTTCGGTGGAGCGAGCGAGGCCTTCATCGATGCGATGAACTCCGGCTTCTGGCTGAGCGCTGCAGTCCTGGCCAGCGGTGTTGTCGTGGCGGCGCTGATGCTCCCCAACCGCACTCGGACCACACAGGTCGAACGCGGCGACGACACCACCGATCCGGACGACACCACCGACCCGTCGGGCAAGATCGTCACCGACGCCGAGTTCGTGGAAGTCGCCTGACCCAGCCGACCGGGCCCCGACCGATTCGGGGCCCGGACAACGGGCGGAACGACCCCTGACGCGCTGAATGGGCTCCCTCTCTCGGGAGCCCATTCAGCGTGTGATCGGACGGGGATCAGGTCGCTGAGGCTGCTGCCTCCTCGACCATCTCGTCGGAGATCACGTCGGGAACCGTCACATCGGGGACCGGGTCCTCGGTGACCGTGTCCTCGGGTGCCGTGTCCTCCGGGCGCTTCGCCCGAGCGGCCCAGACGACTCCGCCGCCGCTGAGCATGAACACCAAGCCCAACCCGGCGAGCAGTGCCGAGATCCCGAGACCCATCTGGAGGGTCGAGTGGGTGACGGTACCGACGCCGAGTTCGCCGACGAGCCCGTGCACCGTGCCGCTCCACGCCTGTGCACGAACCGCTCCGTCGAGCGGGTGCATCCGGTCGAAGTCGGTCCAGTAGCGCCCGTCGACTTCGATGTCGTAAGTGCCGGCCTCGAAGGTCTCGCCCTCGTACTCGACCGTCTCGGTGAGCGTCACCGACTGGACGCCGTCGATGGTGTGGTGGAGGATCGTCGCCATCTGGTACATGTACTCGGTGGCGGTGTTGACGAGCGGATCGTTCGGATCGAGGTCACCCTCGACGACCGGGAACTGCCATTCCTCCTCGAGTAGCACCATGATCGCATCGGCACCTTCGGTTGTGCCGCGATCGGTGAGTTCGCCGTCTTCATTGTAGCTCAGCGTGACATTCTGCGCCTCGCTGAACGCCTGGAGTGAGCCGTAGCCGTCCTGGATCTTGTTGTACGAGACCGCTCCGGCGATCACGAAGACAAACCCGACGACCAGGAGGAACACTCCCAGGATGGTGAATCGCTTCTTCATTACAAACTCCGTTTCTTCATCTTGTGAGTCTTTTCACAAGCTCTGCTCCCAGCATGCCCCCGCCCAC
>JASJHI010000471.1:0-8581 GCA_033791105.1 Acidimicrobiia bacterium
CCAGTGGAGGGGCGATCAGGAGATGGTGGCCCGCATCGAGCACGGCGCCGATCTCGCTCACCGGAGCGAGCCGGGTCAAGATGACGATGTCGGTGCGACGCGAGGCGCCGAGCTGCTCGGGGGTGAGCGTTGCAGCGCCGAGCTCCCGAGCCAGCTCCACAGCGTGTTCGTCGCCGGCCCCCGTCACCGACGCGTCGAGCACGACAAACGGGACGTTCCACCCGAGAGACCGACACGCCGCCGCGTGGGCCGCGGCCGGCCCGCCGGTGCCCCACAGCGCGACGGTAGGTGGGCGCACCGTCGCTCAAGTCCCCGCGAGACGGGCAACCACAGGAGCGAATGCGTCGAAGACGTCCGGCCCGACGATGATGTAGCTGAACCCGAAACGCTCGCGGCGCTGGATGAGGGTCTCCGCTATCTCCGACGGGGACCCGACCAGAGCGAACGGCGACGCGGCGACCATCTCCGCGTCGACTCTGATCATGTCGGCGATCGACCCGAACGCGGTCTCGCGGTGCTCGGTCACGCTGACGAAGAACGTTCGGATGTTCATCTCGATGTCGGCGGTGCGTCCTGCGCCCGCCGCGGCAGCAGCGACGATGGCGACCTTGTCGACCACCGCCCGCTCGGTCATCGTCGCGATGGCCTCGGGACCGATCACACCGGAGTCCAGCGTTCCGTTCACGCCGACGATGTCCGCCTCGCGCGCGGCGATCGACAGCACTCGCCGTCCGCCGCCGCCGATGATGACGGGTGGATGCGGTCGCTGGAGGGGCTTCGGCAGGCCGTCGTAGCCGCTGATCGAATAGTGATCTCCGTCGAAGGAGAACTCGCCGTCCGCCATCGCTCCCTTGATCACCGCGAGGCCTTCGACGAATCGGTCGACGCGGACACCTGGGCGGTCGTAGGACATTCCGGAGCGCTCGTAGTCGGAGATCATCCAGCCGGCGCCGAGGCCGATCTCGATGCGGCCCTCCGACAGCAGATCCATCGTGGCCAACTCCTTGGCGAGCACGACCGGGTGCTTGTAGTCGTTGTCGAAGACGAGTGCGCCGGCGCGCAACGTCGTCGTCGCGTCGAGTACCGCTTGGAGCGCCGGAACCGGCGCCAACTGGCCATCGAAGTGGTCCGGCATCGTGGCAACCGAGTAGCCGTGCCCTTCGATTCGCTTGGCCGTCTCGATCCACGCCGCTCCATCGAGCGGAGCACTCAGCTGCACCCCGAATCGGAATGGCCTGGTGGGGAAGGGGTTCGAGGGGGCTTCGTCACTCACGGTGCCGAACGTAGCCGGGCAGGGTTCCTTGCGGGGTGCCGCCACTTGGGGACGTTCCACAAGTATCGTTTTCGACGGTGCGGATCCTCGGATGGCTTCCTCGATTGGCGCTGGTGGTTGCCGCCGGCGCGCTGCTCACGACCTCGGTCGTGGTCGCCGTCGCGCCCCGGCTGTGGCAGGTGGCCAATGCCCACGAGGAACTTCCGGTCACGCTGCCCGAATTCGAGGCACTGGCCCAACGTACCTACGTCTACGACGTCGACGGCAACGAGATCGCTGTGTACGAGCTCGAGAACTCCCAACCGATCGCTTACGAGGACATCCCGACCCATGTGATCGAGGCGTTCCTCGTCGTCGAGGACAAGGAGTTCTTCAACCACGACGGCGTCAACGTCCGCAGTCTCATTCGGGCGACGCTCTCGAACTTTGCCTCCGAGGCACCCCAACAGGGCGCGTCCACCATCACCATGCAGGTCGTCAAGAACGACTTCCTCGCGGGACTCGAACGCGACGGTCGGTACAAACTGTTGCAGACGCACTACGCCCGCATGCTCGAGAAGGAACTCGCCAAGGAGGCGATCCTCGAGCGATACCTCAACACCGTGTTCTTCGGCAACAACGCATACGGGGTCCAAGCTGCGGCCGAAACGTACTTCGGCAAGACGGCGGCCGAACTCACTTTCGTCGAGGCCGCGTTCATGGCGGGGCTCGTTCGCTCACCGTCCGGGTTCGACCCGATCAACAATCCCGAGCGCAGCCGAGCGCGCTGGTTTCAGGTTCTCGAGCGTCTCGAATCCGACGGCTACGTCACACCGGACCAGGCGGTCGAGCTGCGTGAGTTCACCCTGCCGGAGCGCGTGAAATCACTCCCGAGCCGTGCGGTCACGCGGACCTACTTCACCGAGGCTGTGCGCGACTATCTCCTCAACAGGTCGACGATCCTCGGTGAGAACTACCAGGATCGCTACAACCTGCTGTTCCGGGGTGGGCTGCGGATCCACACCACGATCAGTCGACCGCTCCAGCAGTTGGCGGAAGAGGCCCGCGAGGTGCTCCCGAACACGGCCCAGGGGTTCGATGCCGCGATCGTGTCGCTCGACTCGCGCACAGGGGCGGTGCGCGCAATGGTCGGCGGACGCGGCTTCGTGCCGAACGAGAACGAGGTCAACATGGCGCTCTCGCCGCGGCAGACCGGATCGAGCATCAAGTACTTCATCCTCGCCGCCGCGGTGCAGGCAGGTGCACAGGCCGGCGACATCATCGACGGCGTGAGGGGCTGCGTGCTGCCGAACCCGGGCGACGAGAGCAAACCGTTCATCATCAATGGTGGAGCATCGGGATCCGTCAACACGCTCCAGCAACAGACCTGGAGCTCGATCAACTGTGCGTTCGCTCGGCTCTCACAGATCGTGGGACTGAACCGGGTGGTCGACACGACATACCGCATGGCCGCCTCGCCCTATCTCTACCAGGGGCAGCCCACCACCGAGCGTGAGCCGATCACGCCGTTCGCCAGCTTCGCCACCGGCGCCAACGAGATGAGCCCGCTCGACATGGCGGCGGGCATGCAGACACTGGCGAACGAGGGTCTGCACCACGAGCCGTACTACGTCGAGCGTGTCGAGACAGCGTCGGGTGAGTCGATGTACGCACACATCGATCCGGGCACGCAGGTCTTCGAACGAGCGGCCGCCCTCACGACGATCGACATCCTGAAGGGTGTGATCTACAACGGCGGCACCGCCCGGCGGCATCGGCTGAACGAGAATCGTCCCGCGTTCGGCAAGACCGGCACGCAGCAGGACAACACCAACGCATGGTTTGTCGGTGCGACGCCGCAGCTGACCACCTCGGTGTGGGTCGGCGATCCGGATGCCTACACGCCGATGGTGTCGATCCCTGCGTTCCTCGAGCGCGGCGTCAGCAAGGTGCAGGGTGGTCTCTTTCCGGCCGAGATCTGGAAGACGTACATGAATCCGGCGCACGGTTTCCTGCCGTTCGAGGATTGGGAGGCACCTCCAGCCCCGGCGCGATCGAACGCCCGTCTCGTGCTGCCCGGCGCCGAATGTGTTCTCGAGATCGTCGGATACGAGGCGCCTGCGCCGGTCGAGGAGGCTCCGCCGGCCGACCCGCCGGCGGAGCCGGCTGGATTCCGTGCGCCGGCGCAACCCGAGCCGCCGGCCGAACCCGCGCCCGCCGAGCCCGCGCCCGAAGAGCCGGTCGAGACGGCCCCGCCCGTGCCGATCTACGCACCGGTACAGGTCGGAAGCACGATCGACCCTGCCATCGTCGATCCCACGCATCCGTTGCCGACGATCCCCGCCGGCCAAGCCGTCGGTCCCTGCTTCTGATCCGTCCTCCGGTCTCGACCGTCGTCGTCGAGTAGATCGCGCGGGCCGAGGTGCCATGATGAGCCTGATGTCCGACGCAGCTGACGCCCATGACGACTCCGACGGCTCTGGAGACTCCGAAGCGGCCGAGCAAGAGTCGGACGGAGCTCCGTCGCCCGCTGCGCGGTTCCTCGCGCTCCAGACGATCGACACCGAGTCTGACCAACTGGCCACCCGTCTCGAACGGCTCGAGGAGCGTGTCGCGCGGGCCGACGCTGCCGCCGCGATGGCCGAGTGGGAACGCACGCTCGAGGCGGGCGACAACCGGATGGCCGAGTTGGCCACTGCGATCGAGGATGCCGAACGCGTCGGCGAAGGTCACGCAGCGCAGAAGGCCCGCTTCGAGGAGCAGCTGAAGACGATCATCGCGCCGAGGGAGGCGGAGGCCTTGATGCACGAGATCGAGACGCTCGACGAGCAGCGCGACGTGAATGAGACGGGCGAACTCGAGGCACTCGAGGAACAGTCATCGCTCGACGATGCGCTCGTCGCCCATCGCGCGGCCGAACAGGGACATCGGGAGGCGCTCGCGGTCGCGAATGCTGCCCTGGCGGCTGCGGTTGCCGAGATCACCGCCGCACAAGAGCAACTCGACGGGGGAAGGGCTGATGCCCGGGCGGTGCTCGACGAGGCGGCGCTGCGAACGTACGACCGGATTCGTGCACATCTGGGTGTCGCCGTAGCGGTGTTGCAGGGAAAGATGTGCACGGGGTGCCATCTCGATTTGTCGGCGGCCGAGATCGACACCGCACGCGAAACGGCCGCCGCGGGCACCGGATTGGCCGACTGTCCGCAGTGCGGCCGAATGCTCGTCACCTGAACGCCGGCAGCGGCTGTCGTTAGCCTGCCCGCGTGTTCTTCTGGTTCATCGGGACGGCGGTTGTCTCGGTCGGGTTCGTGTTCCGCGACCCTCGGTTCGACTATCGCCTGCTCATCGTCGGCAGCGTGCTTCCCGTCGCAGACGGGCTGTTGGGCGGTCTCTTCAGCGGTGCTCGGCCGCTCCACAGTCTCACCGTGAGCGTGTTGCTCCTGGCCGTGTTGATGCTGGCGACGAGGCGTGGCGGGCCAACGCGAAGACTGGTGCTCGGTCTTCCGATCGGAATGATCCTGCATCTCGTGTTCGACGGCGCGTGGACCGATACGGAGATCTTCTGGTGGCCGTTCACCGGGCTCGGCTTCGATGACGAGCCGTTGCCGATGGTCCAGCGCGCCGGGTTCAGTATCCTCCTCGAAATTGTCGGGGTCCTGCTCTGTGGCTGGCTCGCTCGGATGAACTCGCTGCTGTCGAAATCGGCGATGCTACGCTTTCTCCACGACGGCCAACTCGCGCACGTGCCTGGCGGCGCATGACTCGGATGGGCCGGGGGGTGCAGCGGCCCGCGACATGCCTGTTCGAGGGGGTGATGTGCAACACTTCGGCCGTGCTGATTCTGGTGCGTCACGGGCGAACGGCGGCGAACGCCGCTGGATTGTTGCAGGGCAGGCTGAATCAAGACCTCGACGAAGTCGGTCGCGGTCAAGCCGCGGCGGTCGCGCAGTACATCCGATCGCGGTGCGAGGTCGATGCCGTGATCTCGAGCCCCTTGAAGCGCGCTGTCGAGACTGCGTCAGCATTCGGGGAGCCGGTCGAGATCGATGAGCGTTGGCTCGAACTCTCCTACGGTGAGTACGAGGGTGTGCCGTACAGCGATGTGCCGTCCGAGGTGTGGCAACAGTGGCGGCGCGACTTCGGGTACGTGCCCGATGGAGGAGAGTCGCTCGCTGCGCTCGACATCCGCGTTCGGGAGGCCTGCGAGGATCTCACCGAGCGGGCATCGCGGGGCAATGTCGTCGTCGTCAGTCACGTCTCTCCAATGAAGTCCGCGGTCGGATGGGCACTCGATGTCGATGTCGGCATCTCGTGGAACTGCTTTCTCGACCAGGCATCGGTCTGCCGCGTGCAGTTCCGCGGGAGGCGCCCGCTCCTGACCTCGTTCAACGAGACGGTGCCGCCCGACTGAGGGTCGGAGTACCCGGGCCGACGCACCGGCGCCGCGGATAGAATTGTGACCGTGGAACGGTTCGACCGGAACCGGTCGGACCGTCCCTCCCCAAACCTCCGACTCCGAAGGACACGAGATGCCCGTCGACTACCGCCACATCGTCCGCGACCTGCTCGAGGACGACCGTTCCGACGTGATCAGCCTGTATTTGCCAGTCGATGCGACCGACTCCCGGAATCAGCGTGCACACGGCGACGAGTGGTGGCGCGCTGAGGCTCGTTCACTGGTGCGGGATCTCGAGCGAGACGCCGACGGTGACAAAGAGCGGCGCAACGAACTCGCGGCTGCGGTCGAGCAGCTCGACGCCTTCACCGAGGGTTACGTGCCGTCCGAGCGCTCTGTCGCGGTGTTTGCCGACGCCGACGGCGTCCGATCGCTGCCGATGGAGATCGACATCACCCCGGAGATCTCGTTCGGACCGCCGCTGATCGGGCCGTTCGCACGGTCCTTGTTCGCGCACCGGACCTACCTCGTCGTGCTCGTCGCGGCCGATAAGTTCCGGACGGTCGAATTCACGTTGGGCGGCCCTGAGGAACTTCGGGAGGTCGCGTTCGAGTCGAACTGGGACATGCCAGGGGAGACGCGATCGGCGCACCATTTCCGGGCCGAGTCGCGACACGAGCACTACCAACAGGTCGCCCAGCACCGCCTGGCCGAGCGCGTCGACCGACTCGTCGCCTCTGGCGATTTCGACGTCGTTGTGCTCGGCGGCGCGTCACGCGAGGCGCACGGAGTGTTCGCCGCGCTGGCCAAACGGACCGCTGAACGCGTCGCCGGCATTGTCGCCGCACCCGTCGACGCGGACGAGAAGGAGATCGCCGAGCGCATTTCGCCATTGGTCGCTCGGTACGAACAGGAGCACGAGATCGATGAGGTCCACCGCATCCTCCGCCGCAAGGCGTCCTCGGGGGCGGGTGCGACCGGTATCGCGAATGTCGGTGGTGTGCTCGGAATGCACGTCGTGCGCAAGCTGGTGATCGCATCCGGACAGCTCGATCCAGGTGTTCGTGAGGGCCTGATTCGCGCCGCGATGCGCCAGGGCGCGAGCCTGATGTTCGTGTTCGGACCGGCGAGCGATCTCCTCGTCGAGTACGAAGGCGTGATCGCCGACCTGCACTACAACCCGTTCGACTGACAGCCGCGATCAGCGGCCCGCCGGCCTTCCCTCGGGATCGGCTCAAGGAGGAATCACCATGCGCGTTGGACGAGTCATCGCACTGGTCATCGGATCGCTGCTGTCGCTCGCGGCACTCGGCATGTTGTTCGGCGCGGGCGCGATCGGATTGGCGACCGCGGTCGAACGCGACGACGACGGCTATTTCGATTTCCGGCTCGACCGCATCGAATCCGAGACGGTCGCCGTCGTCTCCGACGACATCACCCTCTCGTCCGGCTCCGACGCGCCCGAGTGGTTGTTCGATCTGCTCGATGTCGAGATCCGAATCGGTGCCGCGAGTGCACTCAGCACCGACATGTTCATCGGGATCGCGCCGACGCGCGACGTCGACCGATACCTCGCCGATTCTGCGCACGACGTTGTCCTCGAAATCGACGGCCAGACGGCGGAACTCGCCCCGCGCTCCGGCGTCGACGAGGTCGAGCCACCCACCGATCAGGATTTCTGGACTGAATCGGCGAGCGGTCCCGGGACGCAGGTCATCGAATGGGAGGTCGAGGGCGGGAACTGGACCGTCGTGGTCATGAACGCTGATGCGAGTGCGGGCATCTCCGCGGATGTCGAGGTCGGGGTCCGCGCAGGGGTCCTCGTCGCCGTCGCCTTCGTCATGCTCGGGCTCGGGCTGCTGCTTCTGATCGGCGGAGTCGGCCTGATCGTGTTCGGTGCGCTGGGGCTCCGAAGCGTCGACAGCGACGAACCCCCCGCGGGCGGTGCCGACCCGACTTCGCTGGCCACAGCCTCCAGCAATGTCGAGTCGGACGTGTCGCGCGAACCGGTCCTGCTCGACGGCTGGTTGGACCCGGACGTCTCGAACTGGCAATGGCTCGTGAAGTGGCTCCTGGCCATTCCACACGGAATTGTGCTCTTCTTCTTGTGGATCGCCTTCACGGTTGTCACGATCATCGCCGGCTTTGCGATCCTCTTCACCGGCCGGTATCCACGCGGTCTGTTCGACTTCTGCGTCGGCGTGCTGCGCTGGACATGGCGCGTGTCCTTCTATGCGTTCTCGGGTGGCCTCGGTACAGACCGGTACCCGCCGTTCACGCTCGCAGATGATCCGTCGTATCCCGCCCGACTGAACATCGAGTACCCGCGGGAGTTGTCTCGAGGCCTCGTGTTGGTCAAGTGGTGGCTGCTGGCAATCCCGCACTACATCGTGCTCGGTGTGTTCTTCGGCGGAAGCGCGATGTGGGTCGAATCCAACGGCGACACGGCCTCGATCGTGCGGTTCTCGTCGTACGGCTTGCTCGGCGTGCTCACCATGATCGCTGCGATCGCGCTGTTGTTCCGCGGTCGGCAGCTACGGCCGCTGTTCGATCTGATCGTCGGCCTGAACCGGTGGACGGCGCGGGTCATCGCCTACGCGGCGCTGATGACGGACCGGTATCCGCCCTTCCGCCTCGACCAAGGCGCCTTGGACCCTGGACACCCGGCACTCGACACTCCTCCGGAAACACACACCGACTGGCCGCCGCCGGCCTGAACACGACGTACGCAGCGAGTCCGCAACCCGACACAACACCTGTCATCGTCGGTAGTACCGAGGGTGCTACCGGAGTAAGCTTACGGTATGAAGGTCAGCGTGAGTGTGCCGGACGAGGACATCGAGTTCCTCGACAAGTATGCCAAGACACACCGTGTCGCATCTCGCTCGGCAGCGCTCCAACATGCGATCCGTCTGCTGCGCGCATCGGAACTG
>JASJHI010000472.1:0-17233 GCA_033791105.1 Acidimicrobiia bacterium
GCTCGGTCTCACCGACGTACTTGTTGAGCAACTCTGGGCCCTTGATGTTGATGAAGTAACTGCGGCCCTTGCCTTCGCCCACCGTGTCGGCGACCTTCTTGGCGAGGCTGTTGGCGACCGCCTTCGCAATGAGCGTCTTGCCGCACCCCGGCGGGCCGTAGAGCAGGATCCCCTTCGGCGCCGGCAGCTGGTGCTCGGCGAACAGGTCTTGATACATGAACGGCAACTCGACCGCATCGGCGATCTGCTCGATCTGATCGTCGAGGCCGCCGATGTCGATATACGCGATGTCGGGCACCTCCTCGAGCAACAGGTCCTCGACCTCGGGGCGGGGCAGCTTCTCGAGCAGGAGATTGCTGCGCACGTCGAGGCGCAGGTGATCGCCGCTGCGGATGTGGGTGCCGCGGATCGCATCTGCGAGTTCGCAGACCCGTTCTTCGTCCGCCCGTCCGACGACGAGCACGCGTACGCCGTCGTCCATCACGTCCTTGACCGTGACGACTTCGCCTGTGATCTCGGGTTGCCGTGCCGACACGACGTTGAGGCTCTCGTTGAGCACGACTTCTGAGCCGCGGTCGAGTAACTCGGCGTCGATGTCCGGATGCAATGTGACGCGCATCTTGCGTCCGCTGGTGAGGACGTCGACGGTGCCGTCGTCGTTGAGTCCGACGACGACGCCATACGCGGAGGGGGGCTGCGAGAGCTTGTCGACCTCGTCGCGCAACGTGGCGATGTGTTCGCGGGCCTCGCGCAACGTGTACGACAACTTCTCATTCTGTTGCACCGCCTGCGCCAACTGCCCCTTCGTCTCGAGCAGGCGCTCCTCGAGCGAGTGGACCCGCTTGGGTGCGTCGGCCAGGCGGGCCCGCAGGTGCGCGATCTCGTCGACAAGCGAGGCGATCTGCGCCGCCGGATCGTCGACGCCGTCGACGTCGGAGCTGTCGACGGGATCGTCCGCTCGGTCGTCGCCGTCATGCGTCATGGGCCGAATGTACACGCGGCGTCGGAGACCATGCCTGCACACGGCGCGCGGGATACACTCCGGCGCACACATCGTCTCCATCCACAAAGGAGCAAGCACAATATGAAGGTCTGGATCGATCAGGATCTCTGCACCGGCGACGGGCTCTGCGAAGAGATCGCGCCCGACGTCTTCACACTGCTCGACGACGGCCTCGCCTACGTCGTGGAGGGCGACAAGGTATTCGCCGCCGCGAAGGGCAACCCCGAGGGAGCCGAGGGCCTCGCGGAGTTCCCGGACAGTCAACTCGACGCGGTCGTCGAATCTGCCGAAGAGTGCCCCGGAGAGTGCATCTACATCGAGCCCTGAGCAACTGAACCGATCCACGGATCGACGTCACCGCAACGGCCCTCGGCATCCGCCGGGGGCCGTTGCCGTTCCCCGATGGGCGTCAGCCGAGCGCAGCCAGATGCTTGGTCAGCTTGGCAGCGGTGTTCGGACCGTATCTCCCGTCGACCTTCGTGCCTGTGAAGCCCAGGTTCACCTGCATCGCTTTCACCGACTTCCAGGTCATGTTGCCGTAGCGACCGTCGGCCTTGGTGAACACGGCCCAGTCCTGGGCGAGCAGGATCCGCTGCAGCATCTTGACCGACGGGTCGACCACCGACTCGTTGGCCCGCGTCAGTTCTGGACGCCCGTCCGGGGCGACGAATGGCCCCTTCGAGCGGCCGCCAGCGCCCCCTCCCCCCGGAGATGGCTTGGGTGGTGTCACCTTCCCGTCGACGCTGGCGAAGGCCTGCCGGTAGTACGCCGCGTCGTCGGCCTTCGCCGGCGCGATCTCGACATGGAACCAGTCGCCGCCGGGAGCGCCGTTGCCGATCGTCGAGCGCTGGTACACCTTCCACGCGTTGCGGTTGCACCGCCACCCCCGGCCCCACGGGTTCGGGCGGTAGTCGTGGATCTCCTCGATCAGGAAGAGATCGGCGTTCGCCAACCAGAAATCGACCACCTGCAACGCCTGCTTGTAGTTGCCGAAACCGTTCGCCGACTTCTTGATCTTCTTGCCGTTCCAGACCGCATCCCGTCTCCAGGACAGGTCGACGGCCCTCCCCGTGCCGTGCACGCTCGACGCGGGCTTGCCCGACCTGTTCTGGTTCCGGACACCCCAGCTCCCGTTCTTCCAGACGCCGCCGTTGTACCGCTTGACGGTGAGCTTGATGAACTCCTCCATGCCGGCTCGGGGTCCGGATGCATTGCGATCGAACCCCGTATACGGTCTCGTTGCCATTACGGCTCAACTCCCCTTGTCGTGCCCGCTTGCCCGCACCATACGCACCGGCTCGAACTCGGTCAACGAAGCGGTCCGTGGCAGTCGTCACTTGCCGCACCACGCCGACTCGATCACGCGGCGCCGCAGCGGCGCTCGCGTCAGCGGCCGAGGAAGCGGGCAATGTTGAGGAAGCCGGTGTGCGCCACCATGCGGTGGTCGGGACGCACCGCCTGACCCTCGATGTGCCAGCCACGGTGGAGCACCTCGATCGTCCGGCCGTCGATCCACTTGCCCTTCAGCGACTCACGCACCTGTGCCGCCTGGGTGATCGATGGTGTATACGCAACGAGCAGCCCGCCGGGCCGGAGAGAGCCTTCGGCGTGCGGCACGACCTGCCACGGCTCGGGAAGGTCGAGCACGACCCTGTCGAACGTGCCGAGCGCCGGATCGATGCCTTCGTAGGCATCACCCAGCCGGACGTCGTAGCGTCCGAGGGCCTCCTCGCCGAGGAAGCTGCGAACATTGGTGCGCGCGCGGTTGGCAAAATCCTCGCGCAGTTCACATCCGGAGATGTGGGCTCCGTAACGGAGCATCGTCATCGACAGCGCGCCGGATCCGACGCCGCTCTCGAACACGCGATCGCCCGGCCCGATGTCGGCCAACATACAGATGGGACCGAGATCCTTCGGGTAGATGACCTGGGCCCCGCGCGGCATCTCGACGACGAAGTCCTCGAGGGTCGGCCGGACCACGATGTACTCGGAGCCTTTGGTCGATCGGGCGACGATGCCCTCGCGTTGTCCGATGATGTCGCTGTGCGCGACGAAGCCGGCATGGCTGTGGAACTCGCCGTCGGCTGCCAGGTCGACGAGGTAGCGACGCTTCTTCGAGTCGAGCAGCAACGCCTTCTCGCCTGACGCAAACAGGCCGCGGGAGTCGCCGGGTGCCCCCTCGTCCGTCTCGGTCTCCGTCATCGTCGTCTCCTTCCCGCACCGACGACCAGGTCGACGGGAACTGGCTCGTGCGCGCTCGCGTTGGCAACGAGCCGGCAGAACGCGCAGGTGGTTCCGGTCGTCGGTGCTCCGCACGTGTCGCAGGGGCCGAGCTGTCCGGAAGCCGCTGCGGTGTGGTCTGCGAGCAGCGGCGCGACCCTGTCGAGGTAGCCGAGGTAGAACGCGGACTTCGCGCCGGGCGATCGTTCCTCGATCGCATTCAGCGCATGTTTGTAGCCGAGGTGCCGATTGCCCTCGGCGATCGGGCACTCCTCGACCTGGTAGTCGATCCCGCGCACGAGACACCATGCGGCGGTCTCGCGTTCGGTGAGACGCACCAGGGGCTTGACCTTGCGCGGGAATCCGTCGGTCGCAGGGAGGACCGGTGACTGGCGCCCGAGATACTCGAGATCCCATCGCAGGGTGTTGCCGAACAATACGGCGGCCTCATCGTCGAGGTTGTGCCCTGTGACGACCGCGTCGTAGTCCCCGTCGCGGGCAGCACGGTCGAACAGGTGGCGCTTGGACAGACCACATGCCGAACAGGGCACGCGGCGCGTCGCCGTGGCCGCCGTCGGAACGTCGTAGCCGTAGTCGTGGCGGAGATCGATCACCGTGAGGTCGAGACCTCGCTCATCGGCGAATCGCTGCGCGTGATCTCCGCTCGCATCGGAGTAGTCGCCGATACCGAGGCCGATGTAGAGACCGTCTGCCTCATAGCCGGCCTCGACCAGCATGTCCCACACGGCCAGGCTGTCCTTGCCGCCGCTCACCGCGACGAGAAGGCGCTCGCCTGGCGACAACATCTCGAAATCGTCGATCGCCTTCGTCATCTGGCGTCGACAGAACTCCTGGAGGTGCTCGGCGCAGAACTTCGCGTTGTGTCGGGGCAGGTCGACGACCGCCGGCCCTCCGCAGGACCGACACTTGCTGCCGCTCATCTCGTCCTCGGCGCGTCGAAGCCACCCGAGATCACGGGGCGGACCTCGATCTCGTCCGCGTCGCCGAGCAATGCATCGCCGGGCACGAGCGTCCCGTTGCAGATCACCAGGTGAGACTCGCGGTTCAATTCGAGATCGTCGAGCAGTCGATTGACCGTGACCGCGCCCCGCATGTCGACATCCCGACTGGGATTGCGGAGCCTGACCCTCACGAGTCCCGTTGACTCGCGCGGATGTCGGCCTCGGCCTGCCGCTGGAGTACAGCTCTCGTGATGCCGGTGCGCCGCTGGTCGCGCCGGCTGAGCGGGACAGACGTGACGACGCTGAGGAAGTGATTCGCGCCGAGCCGGTAGATGCCGATCGGTTCGGCACTCTTGCCGAAGAAGCTCTTCGCCGTCCGGCTCGTATAGATGAAGATCAGCAAGCCCCTCCAGAACAGGGTCTGCTTACTTCGCGCGTATCCCCTCACGCGCCGCCGGATGATGGTCGTGGGCCGGTAGTGATACGGGATGAGCGCCATCAGACCCGACGGATCTCGACGATCGTGCTCTTCTTGCGCCCTGCGCGCTTGCCGAGCAGGAAGAAGACGATCGCCAAGACGACGCCGACGCCCGCGACGGTGGCTGCGATGGTGGACTTCTGGTCCTCGACCTTTCCCTGCAGCTGATCCTGGACTGCCTGAAACTTGTTGCGCAGGTCGTCCTCGGTGATCGTGCCGGGGATGTCGTCATTCTTGCTCTTGGCCACGACGCGAGCTCCTTACTTCGGTTCCTTGTTGAGTGTCGCCTTCTTGATCCGCGACAGCGTGAACACCAGGAGCAGCACCGCAAGTCCAAGGGTGATCACGTATGCGAGCCAGGAGAGCGAGCCGCTCGACGAACGGCTCCACTCTGTCTGTACCAGCCGCAGGACACCGAGCAGAGAGATGATGAGGCCGATCGAGAGGGTGAATGCGGCGACTGCACCGTAGGCGAGCCACTGGCCGGCGCCTTTGATCGGTTCGATCGTCTGTTGCTGGGCATAGGTCTTGACGAAGTCGACGACGTCGCCGATCGAACCGTCGTCGCCAATACCGGCGGAGGGCTTCTTGTCGTCGCTGCCTGACACGGACATGGTTTCTATCACGAAAGCCTGAAGATCAACATTGCTTCCGCGTCATCGAGCGCGGCGGACAACACGCGGAGCCGGACATCCAGCCCTGCTGCGGCAAGGACGTTGTACCGGTCAGCTGGTCCGATCGGCGCCATCGCGGCCAGCATGTAGACCGCCATCGACGCGTCGGATGCGAGCCCCGTCCGCACATCCGGCGGCGTACCACCCTCTCCACCGGCCACACGCGCTGCAAGTTCGAGCAGATGAACGACGCGCTCGGTCACCTCCTCGACCCGCTCTCCGACCGGCCCGGCATCCACGCTCCGTGGTTCATCGGGCCATTGCTCGATCGACGCACGCGGGTAGGGATCGTCGGGACGCCACTCGACGACGCGGATGCGCGCAACACCGACCGCGACGAACGTGTACCTGCCGTCATCGACCGCCCGGATGTCGGTCATCCGAGCGAGCGTGCCGACGTCCGAACGGACATCACCGCCCCCCGCCTCGCGACCCCGAGTGATCAGCACCTGGCCGAACTCGGGCGCACCGTCTGAGGCGAGAATGTCCTGCACCATCCGCCGATATCTCGGCTCGAAGACCTGGAGGGGCACACCGGACCCTGGCAACAATGTTGTCCCGAGCGGAAACATGGGAAACGGGTCCACCCCGAGAACCTACGCCCGGCCTGACGAGACGTTCAGCGCGGCCCGACCTCGGCTGCAGCGGGTCCGGCCGGATACGTCGACACCCGGTCGGCAAAGGCGAACCACAGCGCCTCGAACTTGCGGTCGACGGTGATGTCCGGCGTGTTCAGCACGACCGCGAACTCGATGATCGCTCCGGTCTCGGTGTCGATGTAGCCGGCGAGCGCCTTGACCGCGTCGGGCGCGGTGTCGAACGGAGGGTTGCCGAGCGTGCCGGTCTTGGCATGCATCCGACCCTCCATCGGAGTGCCGACGAACTCACCGGTCAGTGTGCCGGATTCCCCGGCCGTCGGCAGCAGGGGCGGCAGTCCGAGGGGTCGTCCGCGTGCGAGTACATCGACCAACACCGCGCATGTCAAGCGGTTGTCGGCGCTGAGTCCCGATCCGTCGACGATCCTGATGTCATCAGCGGCGATGCCCCATCCCCGCAGTGTGCGGTCGATCGCGTTGAGCCCGGCGATGCGCGAGCCGTCGTTCGCGTCCACCAGGCCGATCTCCTTGAGCATCAGTTCGGCGGTGTTGTCGTCGCTCGTGACCAGCATCTCCTGCACGACCGCCGAGAGCGGAGCCGAGTCGATCGATGCAACCCAGGTCGCCGCCGGATCAGCTGCCCCTGCGGCGTAGGCGAAGTTGAGGGCGACGCCACGATCAGCCAGCAAGCGGGTGAACTCGCGGGCGGCCGCCTCGTTGGGATCGTCTTGGCGGCTGGACCGGAACAGCACGCGCGAGTCGTTGACCATCAGCGCGTCGTACGGTCCCGCCTCGATGTAGGGCACGTCGGCGGCCCAGGAATCGACGAACCACTCGTCGTCGTAGCGCGTCCCGTCACCGATCACGACGCCGTTGATCCGCGTGATCCCGGCGGCGACGACCGCGTCGGCGAGCGAGTCGAGCGATGTTGTGTGGAAGGCGGGTTGGGAGTCGTCGTCGATCGGGTATTCGTCGCTCGTCAGCAGCGGATCACCACCGCCGATGAGATAGAGGTCGCCGGTGACGACTCCGTCCTCGACCCCCGATGCGGTGACCGTCGTCGTGTACCGGTGCTCGGGGCCCAGCGTCTCGAGAGCAACGGTCGCCACGAGCAGCTTCTGGGTGCTCGCCGGAATGACCTGGACGTCCTCGTTCACCCCGTCGATCGCGACGCCGTCGACGGTGAGCGCGACGCAGGAGGTGTCGTTGACGAAGGCGTACAGGGGCTGCATGTCTTCGCTGAGCCGATTGATGTTCGCCACCGAGGCCAACGCCGCGGGCGTTCGTCGGTAGTCGAACATGCTCGTCGCCAGTTCGGGGGACGGTGCGCGGCCGAGTTCCTCGGGCGTGAGCGCCGACTCGAAGACGATGTCGGTCTCCTGTTCGAGATCGTGGTCGTCGGCAACCGCATCGCTCCACCGATGAAGGACGAGCAAGCCTGCCGCCGGCACGACGGCTACGAGCAGCAGGCGGATCAGCGGTGTTGGGGGGTATCGCGCCGGCGCGGCGACAAGGTCGACCCGCATCCCGTGCTCGTGCTCTCCGACCGACATGCTGCAGCTACCTCGGACCCAGGTCGGCAGGGGTGGGGCCCGCCGGATAGGCGGCGAGCAGATCGGCGAGTTCGTACCACGTGGCCCGGTACTCGCTCTGGTCGGAGATCGTCGGCCCGTTGAGGAGCAGCACATACTCGACGGCACTGCCGCCGTCGACGAGAACGTAACCGGCGAGGGCCTTCACTGCCGGCGGATCCTGATTGAAGGGTGGGTTGTTGAGCGTGCCGGTCTTCCCGAGCAGCCGACCAGCGATCTCGTGGTCGGCGAACGTGTCCGACAGGGTTCCGCTCTCGCCGGCGACAGCCAAACCGGCGCCGATCGGACCGTCGGCCGGATTCCGCTGGAGGATCGTCAGGATTGCCGCACACGTGAGCCGATTGTCAGGGCTGAGCCCGGAACCGTCGGCGAACACGGTGTTCGTCGTGTCGATTCCCCACTCGACGAGCTTTCCCTCCAGCGCAACGAGCCCGGCCGTCCGCGACCCCTCGTTGGACGTCGCGAGGCCGATCTCCTTGACGACCAGCTCGGCGGTGTTGTTGTCGCTGTTGGCCAACATCTCGCCGACCACGTCGGACATCGGCGCTGAGTCGATCGAGGCGATCGTGACGCTGGATTCGGGAGTCACACCGACATTCGATCCGCCGGTGATTGTCACACCGCGCTCCTGGAGGAGACGCAGGAACTCGCGCGACGCGCCCTCGTTGGGGTCGTTGGCCTTCAGCGGGTCGTTCAGAACGCGCGAGTCATTGACCATGAGCGCGTCGTATGGGCCCGCCTCGAGACCCGCCACGCCAGTGCCCCATCCCGGAGCGAAGAACTCGTCGTCGTAGCGGCTGCCGTCGCCGACTACCGCGCCGTTCACGGTGACGACGCCCGCGGCGACGACCGAGTCGGCCAGGCTGTCGAGCGAGGTCGGCGAAGTCACCGGGTGACGTTCGAGATTCGATGTCGCGTACCAATCCGACGACAGCAGCGGGTCGCCACCACCGACGAGGTACAGGTCGCCGTCGACCACACCACCGACCGGTTGTGCCGCTGCGTTGACCTTGGTCTCATAGCGGTAGCCCTCGCCGAGCTCGTCCATCGCGACAGCGGCCACGACGATCTTCTGGTTGCTCGCCGGAATGACCGGAATGGCCTCGTTCTTCGATCCGACGTCGATGCCGTCGACCGACATGGCAACGCATGAGCGGTCGTTGACCGATGGGTAGAACGGAACCACGTCGGCTTCGAACACCTCGACGTTGACACTCCGCGACGCAATTGTCGGAAAGCGTCGTGTGGAGAGCATGCCGGTGGTAAGCGGTGGGTCGGCGGCGGGTGGGGCCACGACCGTGCTCGACGGAACGGGGGCGGCCGTGTCGTCGACGACCTGGCCATCAGCCCACCTGAACCCGGTGAACAGTGCGATTGCGGGGACGACCGCGATGGCGACCAACACCATGTACGGACCGGGCCCGCGACCGCGGCGACGGCGGCCGCCCGATGGCCGTCCACGCGGATTCACCCGCGTGCGGCCGTGGGCTGCCGGGTCCGTCGCTCCCGGTTCCAGTGGATCGCTCATCGTGTCCGTCTCAGGCGCGCGCGTCGTGAAACTTGGCGTAGCGCACGAGGTGACCGAGCGCGGTGACTGCCCGCTCGCCGCTCGGATAGCACAGGCGACCACTCGCCCGCACTGCGACTGGTCCGGCATTGTCGGGGTCGGCGACCGCCAGCTCGGTCGCGGTGAGGATTGGCTTGCCCGTCCGCTCGCTGAGTTCGGCGGCTGCCGCCGCGAACCGTGCGTCCTGTCGCTCGTGATAGTCGACGATCCGCTGGAGACCGTGATCGGGGTAGAAACGGCCGTCGCGCATCATCCGCGCCTGGTTCGACTGGATGCCGAGCCCGAGGTAGATCACCGCGTCGACGTCGGGATGTGACGCGGCCAGCGCAAGCACCTCGGGGATCGTGTCGCGTGTTTCGCCGCCCGCACAGTCGATCGGGTTGTTGCGGCTCCATCGAGGAGGCAGTTTCTCATCGATCGCGGCCCGGAGGTCGTCGGGCAGCTGCATCAGCACGAGATCCGAGTCACGGGTGATCGCGTCAGAGGTGACAACACCCCAGCCCCCCGCGGTGGTGACGACGACCGTGTTCGGCCCGCTCGGCAACGGTTGGGTGGCGAATGTGGCTGCCGCCTCGAACGCCTCGGTCACGGTGGCCGCGCGGGTGATGCCACCGGCGCGGCACGCCCCGTCGAACACCTTGTCGTTTGCCGCCAGAGCACCTGTGTGGCTGGCAGCTGCCGCGGCACCTCCCTCAGTCGATCCTCCCTTGATCAGTACGAGCGGCTTGCGGGCAGTGGTGGCGGCGAGTCGATCCATCAGGGCCCGGCCGTCCGTGATGCCCTCGACGTAGGCCAGCCCCACAGCGGTGGCGGCGTCGTGGGCGTACCAGTCGAGGTAGTCCGCCACGGTGGTGGCAGCGGCATTGCCGGCCGAGACGGCGCGGCTGATGCCCACACCCGACGCGCGGGCAAGGTTCAGGAAGCTCGAGACGAAATTGCCGCTCTGGCTGGCGACGCCGATGCGGCCGGCCGGTGGATATGGCGCCACGATCTGTGCACACAGCTTGGCGGGCGTACTGACGACGCCTTGACCGTTCGGACCCGCGAGCAGGATGCCGAGCTCGTCGGCGAGTGCAACGAGTTCGCGCTCGGCTGCCCGGCCCTCCTCACCAGCCTCGCCGTATCCCGCCGAGGTGAGGAACGCCGCCTTGATGCCCTTCGCGGCACATGCGCGGAGAAGGCCAGGATTCGCCGCGGCCGGTGTGCAGACGAAAACCAGATCGATCGAGTCGTCGGGCAACTCGTCGACGTCGGCGACCGTCTTGATGCCCAACACCTCCTCGCCCTTGAGGTTGGTGCCGTAGACGCCGCCCTCGTAGCCACCCGCGAGGATGTTGTGGAGGGAGACGAATCCGAACTTGCCCGGGTGCGTGGACGCGCCCGTGACGACAACCCCGCGCGGCTCGAACAGTGCCGCGAACTGCTCATCGGACGGCCGTGGGCGGGCACCTTCCGGCGCCTGGGGGTCGCCGTCGGACGCAGCCGCATCGCCGACCTCGACGAGACCGTCGACGGCGACGGGCGTTCCGTCGGGCTGAACGATCAGCGGATTGATGTCGACACTGCGCACATCGGGACGGTCGACGGCTACTCGCCCGAGACCGACGAGAATCGCCACGAGCGCCCCGCGGTCAACGGCCTTCTCGCCGCGGAAGTCGCCCAGCAGCTTCTGGGTGGCGAGGTCGCCGATCATCTCTCGGGCGGTGATCTCATCCAACGGGGCGGGCCGGAACACGACATCGGCCACGGCCTCCGCGAGGATGCCCCCGACGCCGAGCATCACGGTCGCGCCGAACTGCTGATCGCGCACGAGGCCGACAATGAGCTCACGGCTTCCCCCGATCATCGGCGCGACGAGCAATGAGACCTCGCCGTCATCGGTCGTCGCGGCGGCGAGCAACTCCCCCGCGGCCGCCTCGACCGCTGCGCGGTCCGCGAGCCGGAGGCGAACGAGGCCGCGTTCGGTCTTGTGCGCGATCGCATCGCCGTTCAGCTTGACGACGACCGGGAACCCGATCTGCTCTGCCGCCGCTGCGGCAGCACCGGCGGTGTCGACCACATGTTCGGTAGCGATCGGCACGCCGTAGTCGGCGAGCAGTGCCTTCGAATCGCGCTCGGAGAGCGTGGAGCCGGTGGAAGGGGCGTGAGGGGTCGACATCGTCGAACAACGGTAGTGTCGCCCGGCTCCGGATCGGCGGAGCCCCCTGGGCAGGTCGCCTGAGCCGGCGTCCGTCTCAGTGCTTGGGCGACACGTCCTTGTAGGTCAACACACGCTTGGCGACGCCGGCCCGCGTCCGCGCCCTCGACCTCGCAGAAGACCGTCCGCCGGTCACGCGGGAACGAGTGCAGCGTGGAAGAACTCGATGATGTGGCGCCGGCGCTCCTCGAGTGCGGCCTCGGTCAGCGGGTCCTCGTCGAGCAGCCCTCCGAGAAATGGTGCATCCGAAAAGTAGCTGAGCAGGGCGCCGTAGCCGGTGAGCAGGAGCTGTGTCGGATTCTGCCGTCGGAACGTGCCCGCCTCCATCTCGCGGCCCAGGTAGGCGACGGCCTGGTCGAACATCGGTCGCAGCACCGCGGCGAGGTCGATGCCGAGGTGGGACCCGCCGTCGATGGCCTCCCGGCGCATCAGCGTGACGTACGAGGGGTTGTCGGCGAAGAAGCCGAACCCGGCGTCGAGGACCTGTTCGATCTTGTCCCAGCCCGTGGCCTGCGAACCGATCGCTCCGGCGAGGCGGGCGAACCAATCCGACAGCAGGCGTTCGAAGACCTCGCCGTACAACGCTTCCTTGGATGCGAAGTGGTGCAGGAGACTCGGGCGTCGGATGCCGACCTCGGCAGAAATGTCGTTCAGTGAGGTGCCGTCGTACCCGCCGTGCGCGAAGCAGGGCAACGCGGCATCGATGATCTGATCCCGCGTGGAGCGGGCCACCACGTCGTGCCCGGTCGCTGACATAGGTCTCGGACGCTAGCTGGGATTCTCGAGATACTGCCTACCGACTGGTCGGTAGGCAGTATTCGGTGTGACGCTGAGTTCAGGACGGCGGGTAGACGCCCATTCCCTTCGCCTTCTCGGTCTGCCAAAAGATCCCGGCGATCTCGTCGATGTACGAGACGAGTTGCTCGCCGACAGCGGGGTCCATCGACTTCTTGGCCTCGCCGGCCTGATGGATCGCCTTCCAGAACAGTTCGTGGAGCTGTGGGAACTCCTCGAAGTGCGGCGGTGCAAAGAAGTCGGCCCAGAGCACCATCAGGTGGTGCTTGGTCTCCTCGGCTCGCTCCTCCTTGATCGAGATACAACGAGCGCGGAAGACTTCGTCGTCGGAATCGTGGTACTTCTGCGCAGTCTTGACGACCGACAGCGCCTCGATCTTGGCCTGTGCCGGGTCATAGACGCCGCAGTACAGGTCGCAGTGCGCATGGGCGACGGTCGACGTCGCGAAGAACTTGCCGAGCATGATCGTGTCTCCTAGGGAGGGTGGCGGATTGATGTCTGCGTTCGGAATCTACACTCATCGTCGTCGGTGCGCCGCTGTTGCACCGGCGTTCCTCGTCCCGTGCGCATCCCGAGCTGGCCTCCCCTCCCCCGACGCTTCGTGGTCGCCGACCGCTCGATGGAGCCGACACTGGTCGACGGCCAGGGACTCATCGCGCTCCGCACCCGCCGAGCCGCCGTTGGCCAACTCCGATGCGTCGAACACCCCGGCCGGGGCGGGTTCTGGCTCATCAAGCGGGTCGGAGAGGTCCACCGCGACGGCACGATGTCGGTGGTTTCCGACAATCGATCGATGGCGACGGTCGACTCTCGATCGTTCGGACCAGTGGCGGTCGAAGGTTCGTATCGGGTGATCGCGCGCATCCCCCGCCGCTGGATGTGAGCCCTGCTGGTCCTGCCGGGCCGCGGCGTACGATCCGACGATGGCGATCATCTACCTGTGCCACGAGCAGCCCGACTTGTACGAGCACCCGGCGATCGTGCTCGACCGCAGACCTGGCGGGGTGGCTCTCGACCGCTCGGCGTTCCATCCGGGCGGTGGCGGTCAGGTCGGCGACGTCGGTTCCATCGAGTGCGGCGGCGGCCTTGCGGTGGCCGGAATCGAGATCGAGTCGGCCCCCGGTGGAGATGTCTGGTGGCACGTCCTCGGTGCGACGGACGACCAGCGTCCGGACGATCTTGCACTCGCCGCGCCGGGCGAGGCTGTCGTCGTGCGCGTCGACGTCGACCATCGCCGTCGCGTCGCCTCGCTGCACACGATGAGCCACGTCCTCAACGCGCTCGTCTTCGATGAGTTCGAGGGCTCGCTCGTCACCGGCGCGTCGATCGGTGGCGACGGCACCGGTCGGATGGACTTCGACCTCTCTGCGATCGACAACGATCGGTTGCGCGCCCTCGAGGCTCCGGTCAACGACGTGATCGCCCGGGGTCTCGCCGTCGAGTCGGTGTACGTGTCCGCGCACGAAGCGACGGAAACACCGGGACTCGTCCGGTCGCTCTCCGTCGCTCCCCCGCCGACGCCCGACGGACGGCTGCGGCTCATCGACATCGACGGTTTGGACCGTCAGGCGTGCGGCGGCACCCACATCTCGAACACCGCCGAGTCGCCCGCGTTCCGCATCACCAAGATCGAGAACAAGGGCAAGCGCAACCGGCGCGTCCGCTTCGCGTTCGGCGACTGACCAGCTGACCGCGCTGTCCGCCTCGACCCATCGCTCGAGTGCGGCGCCGGTCTGGCCGGCGACCGGCACGGTTACCCTCCCGCGGCATGCAAATCGTGTCAGCGCTGTTCGTGGAGAACTTCGAGATGCGCGAGGCGCCGGGTCCGTCGACGCGCATCGATATGACCGGGGTGATGTTCTCACAAGCGGCGCCGTCGCCCGCGCCGATCACACTCACTCCGCACCTGGTCGCGCTCATCTTCTGCCCAGAGGGTGCACCGGGCAACGGAGTATTCGAGGTGATCTTCCGGCGCGGTGTCGACGAGGACAGCGAGCAGGTGGCGCGCAACGTCAGCCCGTTCACGGTCGAGCCGGGCAAGTTCACGTACCGCCTCGTGCGCGGCGAACTCGAGTTCCCCGACTACGGCCAGATCTTCGCCCACTGCCGCGTCGACCACGAGCCGTGGCACATCGTCCCCTTCGCACTGCTCCCGCCGGCCCCCTGAGCGATCCCTTCTCGTGAGGAGCCCGCTCGGGAGGAGCGTAAGCCGCTCCGGAGTCTGAGCCGGAGCCCGACCCGTCCACTACTCTCGCCCACGTGCCGTTGACCCCGGAACAGGACTCGCAGGCCGTCTCGCTCATCCGGGGGATGTCGATGGACGGCCCCCTCGCCGCGAACAGCGGACACCAAGGCACCGGTATGGCCCTGGCGCCGCTCGCGCACGTGCTCTACAGCCGCGTGCTGAAGCACGATCCGAGCGATCCGTCGTGGCCCGACCGCGACCGGTTCGTCCTCTCCAACGGCCACGCATCGATCCTGCAGTACTCGGCGCTGTTCCTGTCGGGGTACGGGCTCGAAGTCGACGACCTGCGCCAGTTCCGGCAGTGGGACTCGGCCACACCGGGCCATCCGGAGGTCGGCCATACCGCGGGTGTGGAGGTCACGACCGGCCCGCTCGGCCAGGGCTTTGCCAACGCCGTTGGGATGGCGATCGCCGAGCGCAACCTACGCGCCCGTTTCGGTACCGCGGCGATGAATCACCACACGTTCGTCGTCGCCGGCGACGGTTGTCTCATGGAGGGCCTCAGTCACGAGGCCGCCTCCCTCGCCGGGCACCTCGGGCTCGGTCGGCTGATCTGCGTGTTCGACGACAACAAGATCACGATCGACGGGCCGACCACCTTGTCGACGAGCGACGACGTGCCCGCCCGCTTCCGCTCCTACCAATGGGACGTCGTCGAGCTCGGCGACGTCGGCGACGATCTCGATGCGATCGAGGCCGCACTCGAGGCCGCCAAACTCACTGAACAGCCGACCCTGATCGTGCTGCGCACCCATATCGGCTATCCGTCACCCGACCACGTCGACACGAACGCCGCGCATGGCAACCCATTCTCGGCCGACGACGTGAGCCGCACGAAGCAGGCGATGGGGATCCCGGACGAGTCGTTCTGGGCACCGGACGCGCTTGTCGCGTCCTACAGAGCACACGCCGCCGAGCGCGGCCGCATCGCACGCGACCGATGGACCGAGCAGAGTGCTGCGGTGACAGCCACCCCCGAATGGCAGGCCGCCTGGTCGGCCACCGGCGTCGCGGGCTGGAACGACGACCTGCCGACCTATGACATCGGCGACAATCCGGCCACGCGCAAGGCGATCGAGACGGCGCTGGGCGCCACCGCGGCCTCGCTCCCTGGCCTGATGACCGGCTCGGCCGACCTCACGGGCAGCAACGGCACCGGCGTCGCCGCGTTCGACACTCATACGGCCGAGAATCCAGCCGGCCGCCAGTTCCACTTCGGAATCCGCGAGCACGCGATGGGCTCTGCCCTCGTCGGGATGGCCCTCCACGGCGGCACGATCCCGGTTGGCGGAACCTTCTTCGTCTTCGCCGACTACATGCGGCCACCGATCCGTCTCGCCGCACTCTCCGGCGCCAAGGCGTGCTTCGTGTTCAGCCATGATTCGGTCGGTGTCGGCGAGGACGGGCCAACGCACCAGCCGGTCGAGCAACTCGCCACGCTGCGGGCAATGCCCGGTCTCCACGTCATCAGGCCGGCGGACGGCAACGAAACGATCCGCGCCTGGGTCGATGCGGTCGAGACCGACGGCCCGACCGCGCTGATTCTCAGCCGTCAGAACATTACTGTCACCACCGATGGATAAGCCATTAAGACCGGTGCCGGGGTCGTGGTCGACTCCCTCAACGAGCCGCGGGTCGTTCTGATCGGCACCGGGAGCGAAGTTGCCGTCTGCGTCGAAGCCGCCGAACGGCTCACCGCCTCCGGGATCGCTACCCGGGTCGTGAGCATGCCGAGCTGGGACCGTTTCGCAGCACAGCCGGCCGACTTCCGCCAGGATGTGCTCCCGCCCGGTGTCCCCGCGCTCTCGGTCGAGGCGGCGGTCACTTTCGGATGGGAGCGGTGGGCCGACGACAGCATCGGGATCGACCGATTCGGCGCCAGCGCACCGGGCGCGCTCGTACTCGACAAGCTCGGAATCAACGTCGAACACGTTGTCGAACGAGCCGCGGCCCTGATCGACTGACACGGCCGAGCGAACCGACCACCGAGGAGAACCCGATGAGCGAGAACCGACTCCAGGCGCTCTACACAGAGCAGGGCCAGAGCCCCTGGCTCGACAATCTGAAACGCGGATACATCACGAGCGGCCAGCTCGTGGACGTCCGCGACTCGGGGGTTCGGGGCCTCACCTCCAACCCGTCGATCTTCCAGAAGGCGATCCAAGGGTCATCCGACTACGACGAGCAGTTCTCGGCGATCGCTGCCGACGACGGTGCGATCATCGACGACTACTGGGCGCTGGTCGTGCGCGACATCGAGGGTGCATGCGACGTGTTCGACAGCGTCTACGAGTCATCCGACGGCATCGACGGATACGTCAGCGTGGAGGTCGACCCAGGACTGGCCCACGAGGGCCCCGGCACCGAGACCGCCGCTCGGCAGCTCCATGAGCGCATCGCGCGGCGGAATCTGATGGTGAAGATTCCCGGTACGGCCGAAGGACTGGCACCGATCGAGCAGATGATCGCTGAGGGTCGCAACATCAATGTCACCTTGATCTTCAGCCTCGACCGCTATGCAGGCGTGATCGACGCCTACCTCACCGGTCTCGAACGTCTGGCGGCGGATCCAGAGGCGGACCTCTCCCGCGTCGCGAGCGTCGCGAGTTTCTTCATCAGTCGTGTCGACACCGAGGTCGACCGCCGACTCGAAGCAATCGGTAGTGATCAGGCGCTCGCGCTCCGCGGCGCGGCCGCGGTGGCGCAGGGCAAGCTGGCCTATCAGCTCTTCACCGCAGCGTTCAGCGGCCCGCGCTGGGATGCACTTGTCGCCCGCGGCGCCCGCGCACAGCGACCGTTGTGGGCATCGACATCGACCAAGAACCCGGCCTACCCGGACACGCTCTACGTGGACGAACTGATCGGACCACACACGGTCAACACGCTTCCAGACGACACGCTCGC
>JASJHI010000473.1:0-5576 GCA_033791105.1 Acidimicrobiia bacterium
GACCGACACCGAGGCCGCCGCGATCGACACCCCCGACGTCGACTTCATCGCAATCGATCAGTTCCTCGTCGAGTACCCGACCAACATGGCCGGCGTGGTCTTCAACGAGGACGAGAGCGGTTACATCGCCGGCGTGCTCGCGGCTTCGCTGAGCGAGAGCGGCGTCGTCGGCGTGGTCGCCGGGCGTGAAGACGTCCCACCGGTGGTCAAGTTCGTCAACGGCTACACCGTCGGCGCAGAATCGGTGAACCCCGACATCCGTGTGCTCTCGATCTATAACGAGAGCTTCACCGACATCGCCAAGGGTGCATCCGACGCCTCCCAGTTCATCGGAGAGGGCGCTGACGTCATCTTCGGTGCCGGCGGCCAGACAGGTTCGGGTGGCATCGCCGCCGCAGCCGAGTCCGGCGCATGGGCGATCGGTGTCGACCAAGACGAGTACTTCACCACATTCGCGAGCGGTGACGCTCCAGGCTCGGAGTACCTTGCCAGCTCGGCCATCAAGCGCGTCGATCTCGTGACGTTCCGTCTGATCGCTGATTCGGTCCAGGATCAGTTCGAAGGCGGGCTCTTCGTCGGTACCGCCGCGAATGACCTGATCACCTACGCGGAGGCGCATGATGCGGTCCTCTCCGCCGACGTGGTCGCTGCGGTCGAGGCAGCACGCCTCGCCCTTGCGGACGGCAGCATCACCACCGGGGTCTGTGGCATCGACGGGCTCTTCATTGGCGACGGGTCCGCCTGCGACTGAGCGCAGCCGCAACACCTGAGCTCGACCACGGTTGAGTACGACACGGGCCCGACTCCTCATGGGGTCGGGCCCGTTCGCGTCCGGTGTTCACCGCAGACTCCTCGATCTGCGCCGATCGTCTATGGTTCCGATCGTGAATCAGCCAGAGAGGCGGAGCCGTTGAGTAACACCCCCGACGTGGCCCCGGTCGAGATGGTCCCGGTCCTCGACGTACGCGACGTGACCAAGACGTTCCCGGGTGTGATCGCCAACGAGGACATCACCTTCGCGCTCAATCAGGGTGAGATCCATTGCCTCCTCGGAGAGAACGGTGCCGGAAAGAGCACCCTGATGAACGTGGTGTTCGGTCTGTACCAACCCGACTCCGGCAGCATTCGCGTGCGCGGTGAACAGGTGCAGTTCACGGGCGTGAACGACGCGATCGCGCACGGGATCGGCATGGTCCATCAGCACTTCCAGCTGATCCCGGTCTTCACCGTCCTCGAGAACGTGATCCTCGGTGACGAGCTTTCCAAACATGGTTTGCTCGACATCAAGGATGCCCGCAATCGAATCCGCGAACTCGAGCAGCAGTATGGCTTGAATGTCGATCCCGACGCCATGGTGGGCGATCTCTCGGTCGGCCAACAACAACGGGTCGAGCTGATCAAGGCTCTCTTCCGCAACGCCGACATCCTGATCCTCGACGAACCGACCGCCGTGCTCACACCCGGCGAGGTCGATGACTTCTTCGCTGTGGTCCGTAACCTCGTCGACCAGGGCAAGTCGATCGTCTTCATCACCCACAAACTCCGCGAGGTGCTCGCGGTTGCCGACCGGATCACGGTGCTGCGAAATGGCAAGCTCGCCGGCTCTGCCGATCCGAAGACGGCGACGCAGCAGTCGCTGGCGAATCTGATGGTCGGTCGCGATGTCGTGTTCCAGGTGGAGAAGGACGAAGCCGAAGCCGGCGATGCCCTACTCAGCGTCGAAGGCCTGGTTGTCGAGGACGAGCGTGGCGTCCGGATGGTCAATGGATTCAGTGTCGACGTCCACGCCGGTGAGATCTTCGGTGTCGCCGGTGTCGAAGGAAACGGCCAACGAGAACTCGTCAAGGCGATCACCGGGATGCTCCGAAGTGTCGGCGGCAAGGTCGTGATACTCGGTCACGACACAACGAAGTGGAACCCGCGCCAGATCACCGAACTCGGTGTTTCGCACGTCCCCGAGGACCGCAACAAGCACGGTCTGGTCGGTCCGTACACGGTTGCCGACAACCTGGTCCTGAACCGCTACTACAAGCAACCGTACTCCCGTCGGGGGGTACGGCAGACCACACCGGTCGATGAGGAGGCCGAGCTACTCGTCGAACAATTCGACATCCGCACACCCGGGATCCACGTCCCCGTCGAGACGCTGTCGGGCGGCAATCAGCAGAAGGTCATCATCGCTCGCGAGTTGACCGGTGATGTCAAGGTGCTCGTCGTCGCCCAACCGACTCGCGGTCTCGATGTGGGTTCGATCGAGTTCATCCACAATCAGATCATCGAACTTCGCGACCGTGGCGTGGCAGTGTTGCTCGTCTCGGCCGAACTGGACGAGATCCTGTCACTGTCGGACCGGATCGGGGTGCTGTATCGAGGCCAACTCGCCGGCATCTACGAGGGCGCAGATGCAACCCGCGAACAACTCGGACTCCTGATGGCATCGGGCGCATCACCGGATGCTGACGTGGTCGTCGCATGAGCGAGCAACCCAACGAATCAAGCGATCCTCGCAGATGGATCCAGCGAACCTGGAACCTCCAACCGGTACTGATCCCGCTCTACGCGATCCTCCTGGCGTTCATCGTGGGCGGCATCCTCATCGCACTCATCGGGGTCAACCCGTTCGAGGCCTACTGGGCCTTGGTGCGCGGTATGTTCGGGAGCCCCGAACGCATCGCCGGCTCTCTCGCGCGTTCGGTCCCGTTCATCGGGTCGGCACTCGCACTGGCGTTCGCCTTCCGAGCCGGCCTGTTCAACATCGGTGCCGAGGGCCAGTTGCTGATCGGAGGTCTGACGGCTGCCTGGGTCGGCACGTGGGCTTTCATGTCCGACACTCCTGGGATCATCGCCGTCCCGATCGTCATTCTCGCCGGCTTCCTCGGTGGAGCCTTCTGGGGCGGAATCCCGGGCGTGCTGCGAGCCAAGACCGGTGCTCACGAAGTCATCACCACGATCATGCTCAACAGCATCGCCCTCTTTGCGACCCGCTGGCTGATCAACTCGACCGACCCGAAGATCTTGCGCGACACGACAGCCAGCGTGCCACGAACCAAGGAGATCTCTCCGACCGCCCGCCTACCCGAATTGGTCGACAGCCAGCCCCCCCTGCACTGGGGCCTGCTCCTGATGGTGGCGCTCTGCTTCGTCGTCGCGTTCATCCTCAAGCGCACCACCTTCGGATTCGAGACGATCACCGTCGGCACCAATCCGCACGCCGCCAACTACGCGGGGATCAGCGTCGACCGCATCATCATCTTGGCGATGCTCCTCGCCGGTGGGTTCGCCGGCATCGCCGCGGCCTCCGAGGTCGCCGGCACGAACTTCTTCTTCCAGCCCGGAACGTTCGCGTTCATCGGTTTCGATGGCATCGCCATCGCCCTGCTCGCGCGAGCAAACCCGATCGCCATCATCCCAGCAGCACTCCTCTGGGGCGCGCTCCTGTCGGGCGCGCCGCTCATGCAGCAGGAGGCGGACGTCTCGATCGACGTCGTTCGCGTCATCCAGGCGATGGTGCTGCTCTTCGTCGCCGCTGACGCCATCGTCAGATGGGTCTTCCATGTCCGAAGTACGAGCGGAAGCCAAATGGACGCTCCCACGACTGGATGGAGCAGCACGTGAGCGACGAGACAGGAGTACCACTCCCGAGACAGTTCGTCGGCGGCGGGCTCAGCGAAGAGATCAATCTGCAGCGACGCGTCGGTCGGCGCCAGATCGTGGGCATCGTCCTCGGATTGACCGGTCTTTCACTCATCCTCCTCGTCGCACCGAACATCACCAGCGAGACCAGATCGTTCGCGTTCGAACCACCGCCCGACCCCCTCCAGATCAGTTTCAACCCCGTCGTGCTCGTCACGGTCATCGGCCTGATCTATGTGCTCGCCGGAGTGCTGAGTTTCCTTCCGGGACGACTCGACCGCGTGTCGATGATCGCTCAGCTCATTGCCGCGGCACTCGCGATCCCACTCGTGCTCGCACTCGGTCTGGCATTGTCGGATGCACCAGCCACGAACGTCATCAACCTGCTCGACGAATCGCTCCTGTTGGCGACGCCGATCGCGCTCGGAGCGATGACCGGGTTGTGGTGCGAACGCTCGGGGATCATCAACATCGGTATCGAAGGAATGATGCTCGGCTCGGCCGGCGTCGGATTCACGTTCTATGCGATCTTGGGCGGGGCGACCAGCACGGGATGGTTGTGGGCGGCGATCCTCGTCGCTCTTCTCACCGGAGCCCTACTGGCAGCCCTCCACGCAGTGCTGTCGATCAAGTACCAGATCAACCAGATCGTGTCGGGCGTGGTGATCAACCTGTTCGCCCTCGGCCTGACCGGCTTCCTGCGGTCCGAAGTGATCGTGCCGTCCGGGAACAGCAAGGGCGTCGCCACCTCCGAGATCGGAATCCCACTCCTCGAGAAGATCCCCATCGTCGGTGACACGCTGTTCACGGGCGGCCCGCTCCATTTCGGGATGTACATCATCGTCTTCCTGACGTGGCTGGTCATGTACCGCACATCGTGGGGACTCCGAGTTCGATCGTGCGGCGAGAACCCTCACGCCGCCGAAACGCTCGGCATCAACGTCATCGTGATCCGATATCAAGCGGTGATACTCGGCGGCTTCATCGCCGGTCTGGCAGGCGCATGGTTTGCGATGGAAGCCCAGTCCGGGTTCGAGGACAATATGACCAACGCCGCCGGCTTCATCGCGCTCGCCGCGATGATCTTCGGCAAATGGACACCGTGGGGAGCCTTCGGAGGCGCTCTGCTGTTCGGGTTCGCCCGTGCGCTCGGCTCGCGACTGCAGTTCCTCGACGTCGAGATCGGCGACTTCAGCATCCCGAGCGAGTTCTTCCAGAGCCTGCCGTTCTTCGTCACACTCGTGGTCGTGGCAGGAGCTCTCGGTCGGGCGGTAGCGCCGGCGGCCGAAGGCCAGCCGTACACACCGTCGAAGTGACCCCCACCGAATTGACTCCGCCGAACCAACTCTGAGGGGATTGGTCGCGTTCGCGGTTGCCCGGCGACTCGGCGGCCAATGCTTCGACGAACGCAGCCCGATCGCGAAGTCGCCAGAGATAGAGCTTCAAGCTCTTGGACTCCGCACACCACTCACGTGGCACGTACTCGGTCACAACCCTGGCGAGATCGGGCTGTTCCGTGACCGGGCAGAGCGAGCCGACCGCGTCGGTCGCGATCTCACGACCATCACATGGTCGGGTGCCGGGAACACCTCGACGTGGACGACCGGGTGTCGCACCGGCTGTCCCACAACTGTCAACTACATCCGGAGAGGATACTCTCCCCCCCGATGAGTGGTCCCAGGGTGAGACGGGTGTGGTTGGGTCTCGCGGTCGCCGGAGCGCTCGTCGTCGCGGCCTGCGCGGCCGACGATGCGGCGACGGACCCGACCGACACGGCGACCGCGCCCGAAGCACCACTCGACACCGAGCCCGCCGACACCGCACCCGTCGAGACCGACCTGGTCGCGACCGAACCCGCACCGGTGTCGACCGCCCTCGACGCGAGCGAGGTCGAGACCGCCGAGCAGGTGAGCGACTACATCGCTGAGGCCGCCGCGTTCGAG
>JASJHI010000474.1:0-4713 GCA_033791105.1 Acidimicrobiia bacterium
CCGCCCAGCCGACCAGGGGTCTCGATGTCGGTGCGATCGAATACATGAGCGACCGCCTCGAGGCCGCGGCCGCTGACGGTGTCGCGGTCCTGCTGATCTCGAGCGAACTCGAGGAGATCCTCGATCTCTCCCATCGCGTCGTCGTGATGCACTCAGGTCGGATCGTCGGCGGCATGGACCGCGCCGATGTCGACCTCGAACAGCTCGGCATGATGATGGGTGGGGTCGCCGTATGACCACGGACGGCGCTCCGAGCCGAGGCGCCCGGCTGGGCGAGTGGCTCCTGCTCTACCTGCTGAGCGTCATTGGCGCGCTGGCACTCTCGGCCGTCCTCGTCGAGGCGACCGGTGGCGACTGGCAGCCGGTCGTCGGCGCGCTGCTCGATGGCAGTCTCCGGAATCCAGGGCGCTGGGGCGAAACCCTGGGCACGGCCGCACCGATTCTGCTCGTCGCCGTCGGCACGATCGTGTCGGGCAAGGCAGGCCTGATCAACATCGGACAGGAAGGCCAGTTGCTGGTCGGTGCTGCGGTCGCCACCTACTTCGGACTCCTCATCGGGGGGCCGGGTCCGATCAACCTCGTTCTGATCCTGATCTTCGGTGCGGTCGGTGGTGCGTTGTGGGCCGGCGTCGCCGCGCTGCTGAAGTTCTGGCGCAACGTGCCCGAGGTGCTCTCGACGTTGCTGCTCGTCGCCGTGGGCGGACAGCTCGTTGCGTACGGACTCAGCAAGTCGTGGATTCTCCTGGCGCCGCTGGCCGACCGCGGCAACCGCAACCAGGTCAGCTCCCAGCTCGCTGATGACAACCGCCTCCCTCGACCGGAGATCGTCGGCAACGAGATCCCGCTGGCCGTGCTCATGTCGATCGTCGCTGCTGTCGTCGTCGGGCTCATCCTGTCCCGCACGGTCTGGGGATTCCGACTCCGCATGTTGGGTCGCAACCCGCGGGCCGCGCAGCGTTCCGGTGTCGCCGGAACGCGGTACGGAGCGACCGCACTGATGCTCAGCGGTGCCTTCGCCGGGCTCGCGGGAGCCGTGATGTTGGCGGGTGGCGGGTTCGCCTTCGGCAACTACCAACTCGTGCCCGGATTCGCCACCAACATCGGCTGGACCGGATTGCTCGTCGCATTGGTCGCCCAGGAGAAGACGCTCGTCGCGATCCCGGTCGCCTTCATCTTTGCCGGGCTCCGAACGGGATCGAGCTTCGTCGGTTCGACCGGGGTCGAGGGCCGTATCACCGACGTGATCCAGGGTCTGCTGGTGCTCGCATTGCTCATCCCTCCCGCGGTGGTGTTCCTTCGTGATCGCCGGCGGGCTCGATCAGCGGCGATCGATCGGGTGTAGCTGTGTCGCAGTTCTTCGAAGCGATGATCGACATCTTCACGAGTGAGTCGACGTACATCAACGGCGCCTTGTTCGCGGCATTTCTCGCATTCGCCGCGTCCGGGGAACTCGTTGCCGAGCGTGCAGGAACGATCAACATCTCGATCGAGGGCATGTTGCTCGGCGCGGCGTTCACGAGTGCCGTCGGCTACGACGTTACACAGTCGATGATCGCGGCCCTCTTCGCCGGCGTCCTCGGTGGACTGAGCGTCGCCGCGGTTCAAGCGCAGATGAGCCACCGCCTCAGCGCGAACCAGTTCGTCGTCGGACTGACGCTGAACATCCTGGTCTTGGGGCTCGTTGGATTCCTCGACAACGAACTGGAGCCGGTCACCGAACTCGCCGCGCGCTGGGAGATCCCACTGCTCAGCGACCTCCCGTTGATCGGGCAGGCCTTGTTCGGTCAACGATGGCCGTTCTATCTTCTCTATGTTCTCGTCCCCGTCACGGGTTGGCTCCTGTACCGCACCCGGTGGGGACTCGAGCTCCGGTCGGTCGGGGAGAACCCGCAGTCCGCCGACGTCTCCGGCATCGATGTCAACGGGCGCCGTCGCCAGGCCATCTACTACGCAGGCTTCACTTCCGGTCTGGGGGGATGGTTCCTGATCTTCGGGCAGGTCGGCTTGTTCGAGGACTCCGTGGTCGGTGGCCGCGGCTTCATCGCCATCGCCGCAGTGATCTTCGGCGGGTGGACGCTCCGCGGAACCATGGCCGGCTGCGTGATCTTTGCCGGTGCACTGTCGTTCCGGCTCTCGATCCAGGGACTCGGCTACGACGTCAACAGCCAGCTACTGCAATCACTCCCGTTCATCGTCACCCTTGCCGGCATGGCCGTGTTCGCGCACCGCGTCCGCCCGCCCGCCGCGCTCGCACAGCCCTTCGTCCGCGGCCTGCGGTAGCGATGGAGCTTTCGACGCTCGGCAGAACTGGTATCCAGGTGAGCCGGTTCGGCCTCGGCACGATGGTGCTCGGTGCGTGGGGCAACACCGACCACGCCGCGTGTCATCGCATCATCCACACGGCCCTCGACTCGGGCATCAATCTGGTCGACACGGCCGACACGTACGGCGGCGGCGAGAACGAGATGATCGTCGGTGCCGCGATCAAGAGCCGCCGTGACGAGGTGGTGCTGTGCACGAAGTTCCATCACCCGGTCGGTGACGATCTGGATCCCGAACAGCGAGGGAACAGCCGACGATGGATCATGACCGCGATCGACGACAGCCTGCGGCGGCTCGACGTCGACCACATCGACGTGTACCAAGTACATCGACCCGACCCCACGGTCCCGATCGACGAGACCGTCGAGGCACTCTCCGACCTCGTGCGCGCCGGCAAGATCGGAGCGTGGGGTACCTCCACGTTCCCCGCCGAGGATCTCGTAGAAGCACACTGGGCTGCCGAGCGTGGCGGGGCGATCGGGCCCGCCACCGAACAACCGCCGTACTCGATCCTCTGCCGCGTCGTCGAACGCGACGTCCTCCCTACGGCCCGGCGTCACGACATGGGAGTCCTGGTGTGGAGCCCGCTTTCCGGCGGATGGCTCACCGGGAAGTACCAGCGCGACGACCCCGCACCGGCCGGCAGCCGCGGCCACTCCAATCCCGATCACTTCGACGGCGGCAATCCGTCGAAGTTCACAGCGGTCGAACGACTGCGCGACGTCGCCGATGCCGCTGGGTTGTCGCTCACGCAGATGGCGCTCGCGTTCGCGGTCGAACACCCGGCGGTGACCACGGCGCTCATCGGACCGCGAACCGAGGGACAACTCGACGAGCTCCTGAGCGCGTCAGCGATCCGCTTGAGTCCGGACGTGCTCGACGCGATCGACGACATCGTCCCGCCGGGCACGACGCTCAATCAGGCGGATGTCGGCTGGGTTCCCCCGGGACTGGCTGCCGACCGACGCCGGCGCTGAGGCGGCGTCCTGGAACCTCCGCGTCGTCTCCTGTCCGCATTCGGGTGACGGTGCGGGTTCGTGGAACATATGTCGCGCTATGTCGCGAGCTGGCGGAGCCGCTCGGCGATTTCATCTACGGTCGGTTGGCCGGCGGCGACCTCGATCACGAGTTCGAACACGTCGTCGCTGCCGGCTCGTGAGATCTCGACGCGGTTGATCTCGAGGAAGACGGCAGTGGCCAACCATCCGAGTCGCTTGTTGCCGTCAACGAGCGCATGATTCTTCACGATCGACTGCAGCAACGCGGCGGCCTTTGTCCAGATGTCTGGGTAGGCGTCATCGCCGAACGCCGTCGTCTGCGGGCGAGCGACGGCCGACCCGAGGAGTCCGATGTCGCGAATCGGTGCCGGGTTGCCAAGGAGGGCAATCGTGAGACCGATGACGTCGTCAAGATCGAGGAACTCGACGTGATCGCTCACTCGCCGAGTCGACGAAGTGCGTCGGCGTGGGTGTCCATGATCAGCCGAGCCGCATTGCCGACCCGATCTCGATGGTCACTTCGCGCAACGAACTCACGCACAGCGCGGCGAGCTGCTTCTTGCATCGAGATTCCCTCGGCGTCAGCACGAGTCCGCAGCGCTTCCTGCTCGATGTCAGTGAGACGCAGTGTCATAGCCATGGCGAGAATGGTATCACTTCGATACCATTCATTCTCGCGAGATCGTTGAACGTGACCCCGTGGCGGCACCGTCAGGCCGCAGTGTGACGCCCTGACTGGGCAGCCCATGATCACCGCCTCGACGAGCGAATGAATCCGTCCGGGAACGGCACGGCCCGAGCCCTGTTTGACTACGAATTCTCTGTGCGACGAAGGCCCGAGGCGCTATTGACCTATGTTTGCTGCAATGTCGTCGGGTTCCTGGATTCTGATCGGCATAGCTTTCGTCGGTGCTGGAATCGGACTCTGGGTCGTCGCGGAGCGCACGGCTGACGGGCGGATCGGTAGGAACAGATTCGCCGGAATCCGGTTGCGATCAACGAGGCAGTCCGACAGGGCCTGGGTGGCTGGTCACCGAGCAGCGAAACAGGGAACTCGAGTTGCCGCAGCACTCATGGTCGTGACCGGAGTCGGTCTCATGGCGGCCTCAGGCAGCTCTGACATTGCCCTGTTGTTGATCATTGTCGGATCGGCACTGTGGTGCGGCGCGATCGTCAAGGCGACGATGGCGGCAACCAGGGCCGCGAAGGATGTCTCGGCGCTAGAGAATTGAGCCCGGATTCCGTGAGAGAGAGCAACTCGTCGAAGGCTCGACAACCGGCAGGGATGATGGTTGTTGGGTGCAGCGGACGTGCGTGGGGCTCGATCACCGTTGAGTTGGCTGCGTTGGTTCGGGTCGTTCCCGACCTGGTCTGACTCGCGAACCGGCTTGGC
>JASJHI010000475.1:0-3764 GCA_033791105.1 Acidimicrobiia bacterium
CGCGCCGAACTCGGCAGCGGTGGCTGCGGTGAGCTCGGCGTCGATGTCGTAGACCGCGGCAAGTCGCGCGCCGGGCACCTGGCGTGCCGCGATCTCGCCGCGCACTCGGCCGAGGCGACCGAGGCCGATGAGTCCCAGTCCGATCGGCTCCTGTCCAACAGTCATGCGTCGCCTCCGGCCGATGCCATCTCGACCAGCGCGCAGAGTGCTGCGACGTCTTCTTTCATCGTGTCGAAGGGCTCGGGGTGTCGATGTGCGAGCGGTCCGGTCGCGTAGTAGTTCTCGAGGCTGATCCACCCCGCATATCCGCGGTGCACCATGAGTGCGATCTGTTCGGCGACCTTCGCTTCTCCGGTGCCGACGATGGCGCTGGAGAGCACGCCGCCCGTGCCGTCTTTGGCATGTGCTTGTGCCACCCGCGGGTACAGGGCGTCGAGATGGTCGACCTGGTCGAAGCCGCGGTTGAGGAGGTAATTCTGCATGTCGAAGTACACCGCGAGGTTCTCGGCGTCGACCCGCTCGAACAGTTCGTTGGTCTCGTCGACCGACAGCACGTTCTCGGTGGAGACCGTGATGCCGAGCTCCGCTGCGACCTTGCAGGCGAAGCGGAGACCGTCGGCCATGTTGCGGCGCTGATCTGCGCTGCTCACGAAGCTGCCCTCGAAACAGGGGAACTGGACGAGGTCGAGGCCCAGCGCGGCTGCCGCAGCGATTGCCGCTGCCATCGTGGCGCGCGCTCGGCGACCTGCGTCGCTGTCGGGCGTCGCGTCGAGTCCGTCGACGCAGAGCTCGTTCGCCGCGAGCGAGACCAGCTCGATGTCGGCGTCGGCTGCTGCCTGCTGATAGGCGTCGCGCACGAGCGGGCGCGACATCGGGAAACCAGCGGACGCCGAGCCGAGGTCGACCTGGAGGCCATCGAGACCGGACTCGGCCACGTAGCGACATGCGATCGGACCCGCGATCGGGACGGACCACTCCGCAATCCCCAACTTGATCGGTGACGTGCTCACCACAAGTTCTGCCCGCCCATGATCGCCAGGTTGTGGCCGATCATGTAGTCCGACGCATCGCTCGCGAGATAGAGCACGCCGGCCTGGATGTCGGCGATCTCGGCGAGGCGGCCCATCGGAATTTGCTCCAGCCACTCATCTTTGAGTGGAGCGAGTTCGGCGGATTCGATGAGCGGAGTGCGCACGATCCCCGGCGAGACGGCATTGACGCGCACACCGTGTTCGGCCCACTCAGTTGCGAGACACGCCGTGAGGTGGGCCACCCCGGCTTTGGAGGTGTTGTAGACGGCCTGCTTCTGAGGATGCGGTACGAGCACACTGGACATCGACGCGATGTTGATGATCTTCCCGTAGCCCTTCGAGATCATGTGGCGACCTTCGGTCTGGCAACACAGGAACAGGCCACGCAGGTTGAGATCGAACGTGGCGTCCCATTCGGCGATCGGGGTCTCCTCGGCGGCGGAGTTGAAATTGACCCCTGCGTTGTTGACCGCGATGTGGAGGTCACCGAACCGCTCGATCGTGGCCGCAACCATCGCGTCGATCGAACTGGCGTCGGTGACGTCGGCGTGCACCGACGCCACCGTCAGACCTCGGGAGGAGAGCTCGGTGGCGGTCGCGGCGACGCCCTCACCGTTGACGTCGGCGATCATCACCGATGCCCCGGCTTGCGCGAGGGCAATTGCGAATCCACGCCCGAGGCCCTGGGCTCCGCCGGTGATGAGTGCGGCGCGACCGTCGAGGCGGAAACGGTCGAGAATCGGGGCGTCCTCGGTGAACGGGGGTAGCTGGGTCACGGGTTCTCCATGGGGCTGGTCGAGTGACGGATGACGAGTCGAGGAGGCACAACCTCCAGCACGGGGTCGGTGCGGCCGCCGAGGCGTTCGAGCAGCAGCTCGACGGCGCGGCGACCGAGCGTTGCGCGGTCACCGTCGATGGTGGTGAGGAAGTCGCCGACCGGCGCCGCAATGCTGGAGTTGTCGTAGCCGACCACGGACATGTCGGCCGGTACGCCAACGCCATGGCGGGCGAGTTCGGCCATCGCACCCCACGCCACGACGTCGGAACAGGCAACAACCGCGGTCGGCGGGGCCTCGGCGAACTCGACAACGGCCTTGGCGCCGGACTCAGCGGTGAACTCACCGCCGACGATGTGATCATCGGGCAGCCCGCTCGCCTGCATCGCGTCGCGGAACCCGGCGCGGCGTTCGCGTCCACCGGCACCGGCACCCCCATGGATGTGCGCGATGTCGGTGTGCCCACACGCGATGAGATGTTCCGTGGCCATTCGCCCGCCGAGCCGATCGTCGACGACGACCCGATCGAGCTTGGAGGCGCGGGGAAGGCAGGCGGCGGCCACGACGGGCAAGTGGGCATCGATGGTCTCGATTGCTCTGGCACCGATCCGGGTGCCGACGATGATCACGCCATCGGCACGCAGGTCACGGAACGTCTCGAGCGCGTCGAGTTCTCGGCGCCGGTCGTAGTGTCCAGTACCGAGCAGGACCCGCAACCCGCTCGCCTTCGCGACCGCGGAGATGGCGTCGGAGAGGTCGGCGAAGAACGGGTTGTGCAGGTCGCCCACGACCACACCAATCAACCCCGACCGGTTCGCGGCGAGCGTGCTGGCGGCGAGGTTGCGGGTGTAGCCGAGCTCAGCGGCGACGTCGACAACTCGTTGCCGCGTCGCTTCCGACACACCTGGAAGTCCGCGCAGGCTCATCGACACAGCGGCTTCGGAGATGCCGGTCGCCTCCGCGATGTCTCCAAGGGTGGGCCTTGCGGGGACCATGAGCGGATGCTAGAACTTAAGCGCTTAACATGCAAGAAGCTCGACCAGAGGATGCCATGGCGCTGCAACGACTCGACCACTACAACATCGAGACGGTCCGACCCGACGAGACGGTCGCGTTCTACTGCGACGTGCTCGGTTGTGTCAACGCTCCGGAGCGGCGACCGGCAGTGCCAGAGCCCGGCACCTGGTTGCTCGTCGACGACCATCCGGCCATTCACGTCAACTTCGTGGAGTACGACCTCGCCGCGCGGACCGGTGCGATCGACCACGTCGCATTCGAGGCGTCGGGGTATCTGGAGATGTGTGCGCAACTCGACACGCTCGGCGTCGACTACGACGCGGTGGAATCACCTCAGTTCGACCTGCTGCAGATCTACGTGATCGATCCCAACCGGATCCGCGTCGAGATCAACATCCGCGGCGAAGCCGAACACGTCGCAGCCGCCCGAAACAGCAACTAGCCGTGCGGGCGAACACGGTGCGCGAGGGATCGGGTGCCGTGACCTTTCGGCTACCAATCCGTGGGTGAGTAGTCCTTCAGGAACTGACCCCAGACATGTGTGCCGGTGTTCAGACCGTCGACGATCGGGTCGACGATTCGTGCAGCACCGTCCACGATGTCGAGCGGCGGATGGAAGTGGTGCTCTGACGCCTTCGCTGCTGCGATCGCAACGGGATCTTCGTCGCTGACCCACCCGTTGTCGACGCTGTTCATGTTGATTCCCGAGTCGTGATAGTCGGTCGCGGATGTTCGAGTCATCATGTTCAGCGCCGCCTTGGCCATGTTGGTGTGCGGGTGTTTGGTCGTCTTGCGCGGCCGGTAGAACTGGCCTTCCACCGCCGAGACGTTGACGATGTGCTTCTGGTCGCCCGGTGTGGCTTCCATCAGCGGTTTCAGGCGAGCGTTCAGGACGAATGGCGCAACCGCGTTGACGAGCTGCGTCTCCAGCAACTCCACC
>JASJHI010000476.1:0-8622 GCA_033791105.1 Acidimicrobiia bacterium
ACATCGAGTCGTTGCGCGTGGTCGTTGGACGCGACGACGACGTCGCGATCCCAACGCACGGTCCACCGATCCCGGATCCTGCGACGTACGTCGGTGCCCTCGTCGCTCACCGACTCGAGCGCGAGGACCAGGTGGTGGCCGGTGTGCGGGGCGGGCTCACGACCGTCCCTGCGCTCGTGCTCGACCTGTATGCCAACGTGCGTCAGGAACTGCACAAGCCCGCGGCGCGCAGTGTCCTTGCGCACCTCGTGAAGCTCGTCGACGAGGGCCGGCTCTCGCTCGTCGGCGACGAGATCCGCCCGCGGCTCGACAGCGTCTTCGGCGCGCCGTGATCGTCAGACATCCGCTGGCTCGTCGGCGGGGAACCTGGTCAGCAGTGCGATGAGCGTCACGACGAGAATGGTGACGCCCACACCCAGGGATACCTGCATTCCCGTGATGAACACGTCGTCCGCGATCTGCAGGATCTCGGATTCCTCGGTCGCGTCGACCACGCCGAGCGGCTGGCTCGGCCCGATCTCGGCGATGAATGCGCTGGGGTTCGCCTGGTCGACGATGAGCGTGCTGATCTCGTCGCGTTCGCCTGCGTCCGGTACCACCGTGGTGAGTCTGTTGTCGAGGCTGCGGCCGACCCAGAGCGCGAGGATCGATCCCATCACGGCGTAGCCCGTGGTCGAGCCGAGCGCTCGTTGTGTGCCCATGATGCCGGAGGCCATCCCGGACTTGTCGGGTGTCACCGTCGACATCGACAGCGCGGTCAACGGAACGATTGCCAGGGCGTTGCACAGGCTGACGATCAGCATTCCCACACCGACGACCCACGGTTCGTAGCTCAGCCCGATCGCGACGATCGTGAGTCCTACTGCCTCGCCGACCGTCGCCAGAATGATCGCCGTCCGTCTCCCGATGCGCCGAGAGACCCGCGCCGCGTTCGGGGCCATCGTCACGAATCCGAGCGAGAACGGCAAGATCAACAGCCCTGCCTCGAGTGCCGAATAGCCCCTGACGTTCTGGAAGTACTGGGTGACGATCAGCAACATTCCGTATCCCATGAAGAAGAACACGAACATCGTCGCGATGGACAACGAGTACAGGCCGTCATTGAAGAGCTCGAGATCCATCATCGGGTCGGCGATCCGCCGTTCGCGGCGAACGAAGATGCCCATGCTGATCACGGCGATGCCGAAGAGCACGACCACCAAGGGCGAGAGCCAACCTTGTCGCGGCGCGGCGATGATCGCGGCGGCAAACGTGGCGACACCGATTCCGAACGCCACCTGGCCGCCATAGTCGAACGTTCGCTCGGACGGATCTCGTGATTCCTCGACGACCGAGAGCGTGAGCAGGACGAGAACGACGCCGACGGGCACGTTGACGAGGAAGACACTCCGCCACCCGAAGGCATCGGACAGAATGCCGCCGAGCGTCGGTCCCAGCGCCGTGCCGATCGCGGCGATACCGGTCCACAGACCGACTGCGCGCGCCCGCTTGGTGTCATCGGTGAAGGCCGCGCTCAGCAGGGCGAGCGACGCCACGGTGATCGGTCCGGCGGCGAGACCCTGCACGGTTCGCCCGACGACGAGCAGGTCGAAGTTCGGAGCGAGACCGCACAGCACCGATGCCGCGCAGAAGATGATCGCGGCGGCGATGTACACCCGTCGCCGCCCTCGGAGGTCGGCGAGCGTGGCGCTCCACATGATCGTGACGGCCATCCCGACCGAGTACGCGGTGACGACCGCCTGGGCACCCGACTCGCCGACGCCGAAGTCGCTCTGGATCTCCGGCAGCGCGACGTTCACGATCAGCGCGTCGAGGAAGACCATGAACATTCCGAGCCCGGTCGCGACGATCGTCAATCGCTGCCGCGTGGTCATCGGGCTCGTCGCTGGCACGCAGACATCATGGCCCGTACCGATTGAGGCTCGTGCCGCCGCGCAGAGCGACCTCCCTTCACCGACCGGAGGAGGGAGGGTCGGAGTGCGATGTGGGAGGCTCGGCGGCATGGGGTACCAATGCTTCGATGTCGAGGTTGTCGACAAGGTCGGCCACTTGAGAATGAACCGGCCGGAGAAGAGCAACTCGATGATTCCGGAGTTCTGGCGTGAGCTACCGGAGATCGTCGACGAGCTGTCCGCCTGCGGATCCGTGCGGGCGATCGTGTTGTCGAGCACCGGCAAACACTTCTGCTCGGGGATGGATCTCGCGGTATTCGGTTCGAACGATGCGCTCCGGCCGCGGGCGGCCGCCGGACATCGCAGCCGCCGGAACGAAGGGTTCCGGACCACCGCATTGAAGCTGCAGGACACGTTCAGCGCACTCGAGCGCGCCCGTGTCCCGGTCCTGTGCGCGATCAACGGTGCCTGCGTCGGTGGGGGGATCGACATGGTGTCCGCAGCCGACATGCGCTACGCCGACGAGTCCGCCTTCTTCTCCATCGCCGAGATCAACATCGGCATGACCGCCGACGTGGGGACGTTGCAACGGATGCCGAAGCTCGTCGCGGAGGGGATCGTTCGCGAACTCGCCTACACGGGTCGGCGATGGACCGCCGCAGAGGCGCACGCGGCGGGATTCGTGAACCGCGTCTTCTCCGACCACGACACCCTGATCGAAGGTGTGCTCGTGATCGCCGCCGAGATTGCGACGAAGAGCCCGATGGCGATTCAGGGCACGAAGCAGACGATGCACTACACCCGTGATCATTCGGTCGCCGACGGGCTCGAGTACATCGCCAACTGGAACGCGGCGATGTTCGACACCGATGACATGACCGAGGCGGCGACCGCCAGATTCGAGGACCGCGAGCCGGACTTTCCCGACCTGCTTCCACTCAGCCGCGGCCTCGGCTGACCGCGGCTCGCCGCTCTACCGCACCTGCCGCCCGGTTCTGCGTGCCGATCTTCCCGCTCAGCGGGAAGATCGGTACCTATTTCGGGGAGGGTTGGGTGGTGGGGTGGTGGGGTGGTGCTGGAGGTGGGCTGGTGCTGGGTCAGATGGCGTCGGCGGCTTCGCTGGCGGGGTCTTCTTCGTGGGGGGTGTCGGCTGCGGCCCGGAGTCGGGCGAAGATCTCGGGCGGTTCGCTCCACGGCTCCTGCGGATGACCCGCCTCTGCGTCGCGGATCGCGTGCCAGACGCGTTCGGGGGTGCACGGAAGGTCGATGTGGCGGATGCCGAGGTGCGACACGGCGTCGATCACCGCGTTCTGGACGGCCGGAGTGGCCCCGATGGTGGCCGCTTCGCCGATGCCCTTCGCGCCCAGCGGGTTGAGTGGCGTCGGCGTCTCCGTCGAGAGCACCTCGAAGAACGGCAGCTCGGCGGCCGACGGGACCGCGTAGTCGGCGAAGTTGGACGTGACCGGGTTGCCGTGATCGTCGAACCGAATCTCCTCGTACAGGGCCTGGCCGACGCCCGCTGCGACACCTCCGTGCTGTTGGCCCTCGACGAGGAGGGGGTTCAGCACCGTGCCGCAGTCGTCGACCGCCACGTGCCGGATGAGTCTGGTCATGCCGGTGTCGGCGTCGACCTCGACGACCGCGATGTGGGCGCCGAACGGGAACGTCGGGCCGTCCTGGGTGAAATCGAACTCGCCGTGAAGCGGGTCGTCATCGGCCGCGGCCGCGAGTGCGACCTCGGCCCATGTGAGCGCCTGCGCCGGCACGCCGGCGACGCCGAGCGTTCCGGTCAGCGGATCGACCACGATGTCGCCGATGTCCGCCTCGAGCAGGCGGGCGGCGGTCTGCTTCGCCTGCTCGACGACTACCTCGGTCGCACCGCTCACGGCCGAGCCGCCCAACTGGAGTGAACGCGATCCGCCGGTGCCCCCGCCGCTGCGGACGAGGTCGGTGTCGCCGTCGACGAGCGTGATGTTGTCGAGCGGGATGCCGGTCTGGTCGGCGACGATCATCGCGTAGGCCGTCTGATGGCCCTGACCGTGATTGAGCGTCCCGGCGTAGATCGTGGCCGATCCGTCGGCATTGATGTCGACCGCTCCGAACTCCTCGGCCCCACCTCCGGCGGTGATCTCGACGTAGCAGGCAACCCCGATTCCGAGCATGGTGCGACGACCTTGCTCACGGCGCTTGGCCTGCTCGGCGCGGAGATCTGCGTACCCGGCGGCCTCAGCGGCTCGATCGAGTGGAAGCCCGTAACGACCGGAGTCGTAGGTGTTGCCGGTCAGTGTGCGGAACGGGAAGACGTCGTCGCCGAGCAGGTTCTTGCGCCGGATCTCGATCGGGTCGATTCCGAGTTCGAGGGCCGCCTGGTCGACGAGACGTTCGAGCAGCGCGGTGGCCTCCGGGCGGCCCGCGCCGCGGTACGCACCCATCGGCGTCGTGTTGGTCACGGCGACGGCGACATCGAACTCGATCGCCGGGAAGTCGTAGGTGCCGTGCGACATCCGTCGTGTCCCGATCGGCAGGAACGTTCCGATACCGGGGTAGGCCCCCGCGTCGCCGATGAGCTGCACGCGCAGCCCGGTGAATCGGCCGTCGGCCTCGCATCCGAGTTCGCAGTATTGGATCTGTCCGCGGCTGTGGGGCAGCGTCTGCATGTCCTCGCTGCGTGGCGGCACCCAGATCACCGGTCGTCCGAACCGGCGCGCACATGCCGCGACGACGGTGTGTTCGGCATGGATGCCGGCCTTGCCGCCGAATCCGCCGCCGACCTGCGGTGTAATGACGCGAACGTCGTCGGGGTCGATCCCGAGCACCCTCGCGATGTTTTGGTGCAGCAGGTGAGGCATCTGGGTCGGCGCCCAGACCGTGAGGCGACCGTCCGCACCGACGTCGGCGGCGACGCAGTCCGGTTCCATCGGCGCCACCGCCATGCGCTGGTTGACGAAGCGACCGCGAACGATATGGGCGGCCTCGAAGTCGACGGTGTTGGTGTCGACGATCACCTGGGCCTGGTTCGAGCCATGGTGTTCGAAGATGACCGTCGCGTCAGCGCGGAGCGCTTGCTCGGGGTCGACGAGCACGTCGAGTGGCTCGATCTCCGCCCAGATGGCGGCCGCCGCGTCCGCTCCCTCGGCCTCGCTCTCGGCGAGGACGACCGCGATCGGCTCGCCGACGAAGCGGACGACTTCGTCCGCGAGCGGTGGACGAACGAAGTCGGGATGGACCGGGAACGAGCCGTGATGCGCGGCGACGCCGAGGTCGGCCGCGGTCAGCACGGCGGCGACGCCCGGCATCTCGGTGGCCTCTTAGGTGTGGACCGTCTCGATGCGGCCGTGCGCGATGTCGGATCGCGCGAACACGGCGTGTAGTGGACGGTCGAGCTGGAGATCGGCCAGGTATCGACGCGCGCCGTGCAGGAGCGCCGGATCCTCCGTCCGCAGGACTCGAGTGCCGAGCAGCGATCCGGGCCGTGGGATATCGGGCGTCGGCGCGTCGGTGGCGGTCATTCGAGCGAACCTACTGCTCGGCACGCCTCACCGGTTCGTCGTGTGGTCCGTCGTCTTCCGGGCGTGATCCGTTCCGGAGACCGACACGATCTACGCCCAGATCGCGTCGCGCTCGGCCCGGCCGCGAGGTCGAGGACCCGGAGCTCACAGGAATCGCCGACGAGCTGCGCGCCGGCCGGGGCGTCAGTTGAAGAGGCCGGGGCTCGGTGATGCGCCGGCCGCGATCGTGAGGTCACTGTTGGCGGCGCCGGCGAAGTCGCCCAGGCCGAGTTGGTCACGGTCGTCGGCGGTCGCGGAGACGACCCCGTCATCGAGCGGAATGCCACTCGCGTCGGCGGTGCGGACGAGGCCGTTGAAGACGGCGACCGTCATCGCGGCCTCGACCCAACCGTCATCGCCGACAGTGCGCCGCACCGCAGCGGTCACCACGCCGAGGTCGGACTCCGAAGAGATCGCACCTGTGGCCGGTCCGAGCGCATCGTGTGCGGCGACGGCGTATGCCTCGAGCACCTCGCCGTGTTCCACCCCGCAGTCGGTCGCGTTGCCGACGACTGCGGTCGCGTCGACTTCGGACCCGAGTGCATCGCTGCTCGCACGGAGCAGCATCACATGTGAACTCGTTCAATAGAAGCACTCGTTCAGTGCGCTCGTGCGAGCGGCGATCAGCTCGACCTGCGGCCGGTTGAGCGCGCCGTCGTCCCAGCGCAGCTCGCCGAAACGATCGCCGGAGTAGAGCGCCCGTACAACGCCGAGCCGCATCAGGTTGGCGGTCGGGGCGATGCTCAGCGACTTCGCTACGTTCGGGCCGAAGAATCCCTCGGCAGATGGAAGATATGCACCGATGTCGACGGTCGCGTCCGCGGACTCGCCGGTCGGAGCGCCTCGCACCGGCGCGGGGAGTGGTTCGAGGTCGCGGCCGAGGAGTTGGCACGCTCGGTCGATTGGGACGATCGTTGCAATCACTGCGGCGAGTTCTGCGTAGGCGGTTTCGCCGAGCCCGGCAATCACCGAGAGCGCCCACTCGCGACGGATTGCTCCCGCCTCGACGGCGATTCGCTCGATCGTGTCGACGACGACCGGTGACAGGATCGTGCCGGGCTCGGCGTCGGTTGCGAGGTGGCCGATCGTCTCGGGGCGGCGATCCCACACGGGCCGTGGCACCGCAGCCCGCGCAACCTCGACCATGGCCACCTTCTCAGCGCCGGTCCAGCAGCCGCTCGGCTCGGCGAGCCATTGCCAGGCCGCATCGAACGCGGCGCGCTGATGCTGTGGCACATCGACATCGAACGACTCGGCCGCAAATCCCATCACCCGAGCGTAGGCGGTGGCAGTGGCGCCGAACTCAGCTGCGAGCGGCGGTTCTCCGGCGCATCGAGACGAGCAGTAGCAGGAGCCCGGCGAGCATGAGACCGGCCGCGGTGCGCAGGATGGGGCCGGTCTCCGAACCCGTGTCGGGGATGCCACCACCGATCCAACTCTTCGTGCCGAGCGCGCTCATCGTGTCGGCGGTGTCGCCGACCTGGGCGGAGTAGCTGACCGTGATCGTCAGCGCTCCACCGGTGCTCGAGTTGACGGTGATGCGGCAGGTGCCCGCGGCGTCGGTGGTGCAGGTGCCCGCGGCCGGGCCACTGACATCGATCGTGATGATCGCTCCGACACCGGCTGCGTTCACATCCAGGGTCTCGCCGGTTGCTGGACCGAATCCGGAGCCGCGGTCGACCTCGAGCGTTGCGATGAACGTGTGTGGATCGTTGATGCTGTTCGTCGCCTCACGAGGGTCGACGCTCAGCCGGTAGTCCAGCCACGTCTTCGAGCCGCTGTCGCTGAACGTGGCCGAGTCGGAGTCGCCCGCCGTGCCGACATACTCGGCCTCTACGGTGGTGTTTCCCGCAGCTGCCGAGCGGATCGTCACCGCGCACGTTCCGTTCGCGTCGGTCCCGGCCGGACATGTGTTGCTCGTGATCGAACCGACACCCGAGCGCGTGACCGTCGGAGTAGCGTCCGGCAGCGGCGCGAATCCGCTGCCACGGTCGACCTCGACGGTGACGGTGAACGTGTGATTGGTGTCGACGAGGTTCTCGGCGGTCGGGGGTGTCACCGTCACGCGGTAGTCGATCCAGGTCTTCTCGCCGTCGTCGGAGAATTCCGAGGTGGCGTCGTTCAATGCACCCTCGTAGGTCGCGGTGAGCGTGACGCTCCCGGTGTCGGGGCTGCTGACGTCGACCGTGCACTGTCCAGCGGCGTCGGTGCCGTTGCTGCATGTCTCGGTGCCGATGATGCCGGGCGAGGATACGTCGATGCTCGGGACCGCGTTCTCGACCGGCGTCCACGTGGCGCCGTCATCGGTCTGCTCGACGGTGACGGTGAACGTGTGCGGTGTGCCGAGCAGGTTCTCGGCCGTCGTCGGCGTGACGTTCACGCGGTATGTGCGCCACGTCTTCTCGGCGTCCTCGACCGCTGGGAAGGACGCCTCCTGGTTTCCGATGTTGGTGGTGTAGACGGCCGACAGCGTGGCCGCGCCGGGCCCTGTCGACGTGATCGTGACCTGGCACTGACCGGTGACGTCGGTGGTGCACGTCGCGGTGGTGGTCGTGTCGACCGTGCCGTCGCTCACGCCCGTGATCGTGGCTACCGTGCTGGTCAGGGTGACGGCGAGGTCCTGGTCGTCAATCGGGAGCTGCGGGATGTCGGGAAGGCGCGTCAGCTCGAGCGTCACGACGTGCTCCGGCTGTGTCGGCCACAGGTTGAGCGCATCGGTCGGATCGAGCGTGAGGGTGTAGCCGATCCAGACCTTCGTCGCCTCGACGGGAATGGTCAGGGCGGACGCTTGGCCAGACCCGGCGGCGGTGAGGTCGACAGGACCGAGGTCGGTGCCGCCGTAGTCCACTGAGAGTGCGGTGGCGGTGAGCACGCCCGTGCCGATTACCGCAGAGTTCTGCTCGACCGTGCAGGTGCCTCCCGCCACAAGTGTGCACGTGCCGGTGGTGACGCTGGTGTCCGGTGCGGTGAACGACCAGTCGACCGAGCCGCTGTTGGGTGGAATCGGCAACGGCACGAGTCCGCTGCCGTCGTCGACCTGCACGGAGATGGTGAAGATGTGCGGATCGTTGGCGGCGTTGAGGTCGAAGTCCGGGGTGATGTCGACGTCGAATGCGATCCAGGTCTTGGTGGCGGTGAGTGAGCCGCCGGTGGCGGGGGTGGGTGTGATGTTGGTGAAGGTG
>JASJHI010000477.1:0-2923 GCA_033791105.1 Acidimicrobiia bacterium
GCGGCAGGCCCACACCCGAAGCACCCGACACGATGAAGAATTGGCTGCCGTTCGTGTTCGGGCCGGCGTTCGCCATCGCAACCGAGCCGACCTGGTACTCGTTCGGCTTGGGCAGTTCGTCGGCGACGCGGTAACCGGGACCACCACGGCCGGTGCCCGTCGGGTCGCCGCCCTGGCACATGAAGCCGTTGATGATGCGGTGGAAGATGACACCGTCGTAGTAATGGTGCAGCGCCAGGAACACGAAGTTGTTCACGGTTTGCGGCGCCTTGATCGCGTCGAGCGCGATCACGAGTTCACCCATCGACGTGTCGAGGGTTGCGGTGTAGCGCTTGCTCGGATCGATGCCCATCTCGGGGGCGTCGGAGAACTGCTGGGTCGAAGGGGCGGAACCATCGAATGGGGGGAATGCCGTTGCCATGGCGCCGCACCCTATCCGTCGCAAGCGGGGTGGCGACCGCCCCGGGCCCTTCCATTCACGTCCTCCACTCCGGTCGTGGCCGATGTCGTCTGCGACACTCGCCGGATGGACGACTTCAAGGGACGCACAGCGGTGATCACGGGTGGCGCGAGTGGGATCGGACTCGCGGTCGCGACCGGTCTCGCGGCGGAGGGTATGAATCTTGTACTCGCCGACATCGAGGAGGGGCCGCTGTCGAACACGGTCGCCGACATCGAAGCGAACGGGACGAGTGTCATCGGCGTGCGAACCGATGTGTCCAAACGCGACGACGTGCTCGCCCTCGCTGCGGCTGCGAAGGAGCGGTTCGGCAACGTCCACGTCCTCTTCAACAACGCCGGTGTCGGCGGTGGTGGAGGAGTCGCCGATCCGGACAATCTCGACATGTGGGAATGGGTGATCGGCGTCGATCTGTTCGGAGTGCTCTACGGCATCAAGGCGTTTGCCAGCGACATGATCGCGCACGGCGAGCCCTGCCACATCGTGAACACGGCGTCGATGGCCGGCCTTCTTCCATTCCCCGGCATGGGCGCCTACAACGTCGCGAAGTACAGCGTTGTCGCGATGAGCGAGGTGCTCTCGCTCGAGACGGCGCCCACGACGAACCTGGGCGTGTCCGTGCTGTGTCCGGGGTTCGTGGCGACCAACATCGCCGACTCCGATCGGAACATGCCAGAGAATCTCGTCTCCCGGGACGAGGCGACGGCCGAGCAGGAGATGATGCAAGGGATGATCAGGGAGCTGATCTCGCAGGGCATGCCGCCTGCGGAGGTCGCCGCGCAGGTCGTCGAATCGATCCGGACCGGTCGCTTCTACATCCTCCCGCACCCTGAGTTCCACGATCGGATCGAGGCCCGGACGTCGTCGATCATTGCCGGCGATGCGCCGATCGTCTCCGCGCTCTGAGTTCGCACGGAGTTCTCAGTTCAACTGGTTGTAGGTCTCGATGAGCGCGTTCGACTGGGCGGCTGCATCGGCGAGTGACGACTCGACGTCGGCACCGCCCATCACGGCAGCGACCGCTCGCGCGGTCGCGACGCGCACCTCACGCTGCGGTCCCAGCACCGGTGCGTTGGCCGTCACGTCATCGGGGCGCGTCAGCAGCTGTTGGTAGGCGACGCTGAGTCGCGGGTCGGTGGCGTACGTCGTCGCCAGTGGTTCGAGTTCGATCGCGTCCTCGCGGATCGGGACATACCCCGTCGCGGTCGCCCACGTCGACTGCGACTGCGCCGTCGTCAGGAAAGTGACGTAGTCCCACGCGGCAGCGGCCTCGGCGTCGCCCTTGTCGGCGACGATCCACAGTGAGCCACCGCCGACCTGAGCGCCGGGCTCGGAACTCGGCCCTGGCATCGGGCCGATACCGATGTCATCGGTAGTGAGCCCTGCCGCGAGTCCGCTGCCGAGCGCGTTGAAGACCGCTCCGATGGCAGCCGACGTGCCCATCACCATCGCGCCGGGCGCCGCAGGGTCGATCATCTTGAGGAACGCGTCGAGGCCGCCAGGGTTGTCGCCGACGTTCACCGCCAGTCCATCGGCGATCATGTCCTGCACGAACGTGAGCAATGCGAACCCGGTCTCGTCGTCGTAGAGCACCTCGGTCGAGGGAGCCAACCTGCCGTTGCCGTTGTCGGAGTACAGCTCACCCGCACGCCCGAACCACTGCTCGAGATACCAGCCGCCACCGGAATCGGGGCCGGAATCGAAAATCGTCCCGTACGTCGCCGCACCGGCGCCGACGATCTGCTCTGACGCGACGCGGAGTTCCTCCAGCGTTATCGGTGGGTTCTCGATGTCGAGCCCGGCGGCCTCGAACATCTTGCGGTTGTAGTAGAGGACCGGGTTCGACACATTGAACGGCATCCCCCACTGGATGCCCTCGAAGACGTAGGCGCTGGTCACGCGCTGGAGGAACTCGGACGTGTCGAGCGCGCTCGCCTCGATGCACGCCTGCGCCGGGATGAACGTGCCCGACTGCGCGAACGACTGCAGCGCGTACTCCGGCAGCTGCAAGAGATGGGGCCGACTGCCGCTGCTGGACTGGATGTACTTGTCGATCGCCGAGCCATAACTCGTCTGGTTCTGCAGCGTGACGACCACACGGTCCTGGCTCGCGTTGTACTCGTTCGTGAGCGCGACGAGTGCCTGCTCCAGTTCGTTGGTCATCCCATGCCAGAACGTGACCCCGACCGGACCGTCCGCGTCGTCCAGAGCGTCGACAGGACATGGCGGCTGGTCGGCGAGCGGGGCGATGGTGGTCGTGGCCGAGAGCTCCGTCGTCGTCGAATCGTCCGCTCCGTCGGTTGCCGGGGGGTCGGACAAGGCAGGGTCCGTCGCCGCCGATTCGGTCGACGGAGCGCCCGTCGCGGCCGGTTCCGTCGCCGCTGCCGCCGGCGGCGGGGCACTCCCGCCGCCCTGTCCGGCCGAGGTGACGGAATCTCCTGACGAACAAGCCGCGGCCACGAG
>JASJHI010000478.1:0-11820 GCA_033791105.1 Acidimicrobiia bacterium
GGTCGCCCGGGTGGTGCTGGCCGGGCCCGGCGAGGAAGATCTCGTGCACGCCGTCCGCGGCTTCTCCCGGCTGTCGAACCCGGCGATCATCGCCACCGTCGTCACCGGCATCGTGTTGATGGTGCGACTCGACGGCGGGGATCTCTTCGGGTCGTCGCACGGCCGTGTCGTGCTCCTCAAGGTGACGCTGGTCGCCGTGATGCTCTTCGTGGCCATGTCGGCGCGGCAGTTCGTGGCCAACCGTCTCGCACGAGCCAACGAGATGAGCGTTCCGATGGCCAGTCGGCTGCGCCGTGCCTTCGGCGTCGAGGCATTGCTCGGCGTGGCAGTGCTGGCGGCCAGCGCGTGGCTGCTGGCGCTGAACCCGCCGAACATCGACAGCTCCCCCCAGATCAACTACGCGATCCAGCACGAGGTCGTGATCGACGAAGCCGATCTCGACGTCACCTTCAAGCTCACGAACAAGACGGTCGGGCGAGCAGGGCTCGAGGTCGACGTCGATCGGCCCGAGAGTGGGATGTCGAATCTGGAGGTGATCTTCACGGCGCCGCCCAACGAGCAGAACGTCGGCTCGATCACCCAGCCGGTGCCGCTCACGGGTACCGGCGTCGCCGTGCGACTGGAGATCAACGGCTTGCCACTCAACTTCGCCGGCGACTGGACTCTGGAGGTCAGCGCCGTCACGCCGAGCGGATCGGTGCGTAGCGAGCCGTGGCAGTTCACGCTCGTCAACGAGGATGGATCGGTGCCCACGACGGCCATCACGTTGCCGCCGGCCAGCACGGTGGTGGTCACCACTGTGCCGGCCGATGAGTAGGGGGCCGGACTTCAGCGGTTGATGAAGTCGTCGAAGGGGACCGGGTCGGCGACCTCCAGCTGGTCGTAGCGACAGCTCTGCGGAGTGCGGTCCGGTCGCCAACGCAGGAAGGTCACCCCGTGACGGAATCGGCCGCCCTCGAGTTGCCCGAAGGCCACCTCGGCCACGAGGCCCATCCGAATCGGCACGAACGACAGGTCCTTCCCGGCGTTCCACCGGCTCCCGGCGGAGGGTGGAGCCGGACCCTCGCCCTGCGATTCCGCCCAGTCGCGCCATGGATGCCCATCGAGCGCGCCCTCCGTTCGAGGCACGAGTTGTTCCAGTAGTTCGGCTCTCCGCTTCACGCTGAACGCCGCCGCGACCCCCACCGAGGCCATGTTGCCTTCGGCGTCGTACAGCCCGAGAAGAAGGCTCCCGACACCGTTGCCGTCCTTGTGGATGCGGAACCCGGGGACCGCACACTCGGCGGTCCGTTGGTGTTTGACCTTCACGAGCGACCGCTTGCCCGGCTCGTAGATGCCTTCGACCGGCTTGGCCACGATCCCGTCCAGGCCGGCGCCCTCGAACTGATGGAACCAGGTCTCAGCGACCCGCCGATCGAGGCTCGCCGGTGTGAGATGAACCGAGGAGTTCGGCTCCAGGATCGCCTCGAGATGATCTCGGCGCTCACGCATCGGACGACCGGTCCACGGCACCCGATCGTCGGCCAGCACATCGAAGGCCACGAACTGTGCCGGTGTCTCGCCCGCCAACCGCTCGATCCTCGACTTCGCCGGATGGATCCGCTGGAGCAGGGCGTCGAAGTCGAGACCGCGCCCGCCCTGATCGGCAACGACGATCTCGCCGTCGACGACGCAGCGTTCGGGAAGCGCCCGTTCCAGCGGCCCGATCAGCTCCGGGAAGTAGCGCCCGAGGGGGCGCAGCTTGCGGCTGATCAGCTCCGTGCGATCCCCGTCCCGGTAGACGATGCAACGGAATCCGTCCCATTTCGGCTCGAACAACCACCCATCACCGTCGGGGATGGAACGGGCGAGCTTGGCCAACATCGGGGCCACCGGCATGTCGACCCCCACGTCGAGTTGCGCCTCATCGGTCATCGCCGCAGTCTCCCAGAGCACCGCCTGGTCGTGAGACGCGAGACGGCATGCACTCCCGACAGCCCTGACGGGCTGCGGCCGGGAACCCGGGCCCGAGCGGGCCGGGCCAGACAGGTTGGTGCGGGGGCCGATGCCGATCCGCTGTAACTTCCTGTGGCGTGACCAACCCGATGCAGGACAAGCTCGACGACCTGGCGCAGCGGCGCGAGTCAGCCCTCCACGCGGGCTCGCAGCGGGCGGTCGAGCGGCAGCACGCAAAGGGCAAGATGCTGGCCCGCGAGCGCCTCGACTACTTCCTCGACGACGATTCCTTCCACGAACTCGACCTTCTCGCCCGTCACCGTGCCCAGGAGTCGGGCCTGAACGATCGCCCATACACCGACGGGGTGATCACCGGTTGGGGCACCGTCGCCGGCCGCAAGGTGTTCGTGTTCTCGCAGGACTTCACAGTGTTCGGGGGGGCTCTCGGCGAGGTGTTCGCTGAGAAGATCCACAAGCTGATGGACCTCGCGCTCAAGGTGGGAGCACCGGTCATCGGCCTCAACGACGGCGCCGGCGCGCGCATCCAGGAGGGTGTCGTCAGCCTTGCCAGCTACGGCGGCATCTTCCATCGCAACGTGCAATCGTCCGGTGTCGTGCCGCAGATCTCGGTCATCCTCGGGCCGTGTGCCGGCGGTGCCGTGTACTCCCCCGCGATGACCGACTTCATCTTCATGGTCCGCGAGACGAGCCATATGTTCATCACCGGACCCGACGTGGTCAAGACCGTCACCGGCGAGGACGTCACGCTCGAAGAACTGGGTGGAGCGATGAGCCATGCGTCGAAATCCGGCGTCGCCACGTTTGTCGCGGACGACGAGAAGGCGTGTCTCGACGACGTCCGATTCCTGCTGTCCTTCCTCCCTTCGAACAACCTCGAGGAACCACCGATCGACGACATCGGCGACGATGCCGACCGCTTGTGCCCCGAGCTACGCGACATTCTCCCCGAGTCACCGAACCTGCCGTACGACATGGTCGACGTGATCCGCGTCATCGTCGACAATGGTGAGTTCTTCGAGTACTTCCCGCACTGGGCGAAGTCGATCGTGTGCGGGTTCTCCCGCATCGACGGTCGGCCCGTCGGCATCGTCGGCAACCAGCCCAAAGTGCTCGCCGGCGTGCTCGACATCGAATCGTCCGAGAAGGCGGCGCGGTTCGTGCGCACCTGCGACGCGTTCAACATCCCGCTCGTCACGTTCGTCGACGTGCCCGGCTTCCTGCCGGGTGTCGACCAGGAGTACGGCGGCATCATCCGTCACGGCGCCAAGCTGTTGTACGCGTTCTGCGAAGCGACCGTGCCGCGCATCACCGTGATCACCCGCAAGGCCTACGGTGGCGCCTACGTGGTGATGAACTCGAAGTCGATCGGTGCCGATCTCGCGTTCGCCTGGCCGACCGCAGAACTCGCCGTGATGGGACCGCAAGGCGCGGTCGAGATCGTCTACCGTCGCGAACTCCAGCAGGCCGCCGACCCGGCCGCCCGCCGCGCCGAACTCGTCGGCGAGTACACCGAGAAGTACTCGAACCCGTACGCCGCCGCCGAACGGGGATACGTCGACGACGTGATCGATCCGGCCGAGACGCGCCAGAAACTCGTCGCCGGGCTCCGCATGTTGAAGACCAAGCGCGAGGAACTCCCGCGCCGCAAGCACGGCAACGTGCCGCTCTGACGCAACACCCCAGACGCCAGCCGACCGACCCGAACCTCCTGGACGCAAACATGCCGACCCCACCAACCGACGAAGAGTCCGCTGCAATCCTCGCCGCTGTCGAGGTGCTGTGGCCCGAGCCCGCCGCCGCAGATCAGGTTCCCGTTCGGCGCACGTCGCCCTGGCGCTTCAGTGGTCGTTGGTGGAACGGACCGACTCCGATCAGCGGGTCGCGAACCCGGCACTGACCGGGCCGACGGCACCCACCTCCCGACCGATGGACATCACCACCGTCGCCGACGACCTTGCTGTCGCACACGACGGCCTCACCGTGCATCGATTCGAAGGCCTCGAGCCCGACACACTCCACGATCTCGGCGTCGCATCGGTGCGCACACTCCCCCGGCCCGATGGCGAGCTGCTGTGTCGGTTCGCCACCGTCAACGATGTTCATTTCGGCGAGGTCGAAGCAGGCCGGATCGACGAACACACCGATGGCCCGATCCGGAGCGTGCAGCCCGGCGCGACGCCCTATCCCGAAGTGATGAACCGGGCAGCGGTCGACGAGATCATCGGAATCGATCCCGACGTCGTGATCGTCAAGGGTGATCTCTCCGTCGACGGCCGGCCCGAGGAATGGGCCGCATTCGAGGACTGCTATCGGGCCCCACTCGGTGAACGCCTCCACGTCGTGCGCGGCAACCACGACTCGTACCGTCACCAAGAGAACTACGCAGCCGACGAGTGGATCGAGTTGCCCGGTCTCGCCGTGGCATTGCTCGACACCGCGATCCCGGGCTCGACCACCGGAACGATCACCACCGAGCAGCTCGACTGGCTCGATGACCGTGCCGCCGGCAGCGATCGTCCCGTCGTCGTGATGGGCCACCACCAGCAGTGGGTGGGCAGGTCGGACGCCAAGCGCAGCGACGACTACTTCGGTCTCCACCCCGACTGCAGCGACCTGCTCGACGAGACGGCGGAGCGCCGCAGAGCGATCATCGCCTACACCGCCGGCCACACCCACCGCCACCGCGTCCGCCCGATGCGCCGGTCGCACATCCCCTCGGTCGAGGTGGGCTGCACCAAGGACTTCCCCGGCACCTGGGCCGAGTACCGGGTGTACGAGGGTGGCGTGATGCAGGTGGTGCACCGGATGTCGTCACCGGAGGCACTCGAGTGGAGCGAGTCGTGTCGCCACCTCTACCAGGACTTCGGGATCGACTACGAGACCTACGCGCTCGGCACACTCGACGAGCGGTGCTTCAACCTGTCGTTGCGCTGAACGGCCGCGCTACGAAGCTGCGGCGACGAGCCACGCGGTGACGATCACCACGAAGGTGAGCACGATCGCCTCGGCGGTGAGGATCGAGCGGAGCTGCAACGCGAGCGCTGGATCGTCCGGGGTGGCGTCGAGTGCCGGCTCGAGTCGAAAGTGGTTGTAGGCGCCGAAACAAATGGCGAGCCCGACCGAGGCCGCCTTGAGGAGCAGGATCTGGCCCCACTCGGTGCTGGTCAACTCGCCCACCGAGTCGAGCACGGTGATCGCCATCAACACTCCCGCGACGAGGACCGCGATCAGCGACACCGTCGCCACGTGTGAGAACCGAACGACGAGCTCCGCACCCCTCGAAGGCTCATGGCGACGCGAGCGCCGCCAGACGACGAGCGCGAACAGCACGGTGCCGCCCATCCACGCGGCGCCGGCGGCGACGTGGATCGTGTTGACGAGGGCATGCAGCACGCGCACGCCCTTGCTCACGGTGTGGCCGTCGAACCAGAACGAAGCGAGGACGATCGCCGCGCCACCGAGGGCGACCGGCGAGGAACGGGCGTTCCATCGCCCCGCGCGCGGCGACGCGCCGGCGCGGAGCCCGGCTGCGACGAGGATTCCTCCGATCAGTCGCAATGCCATCGCTGCACCCGGCGACGAGGTCCACGCGGACCCGAACGACTCGTCGGATCCCTGGACCCAGCCCACGTATTCGACAGCGGCGCCGACGGCCAGGATGCCACCGAGAATCCGGAGCAGGAGGACCAGTTCGCCGATCTCGGCGCCGGAGCCCCTGAACGCCGACGCGAGGAAAACGATGCCACCGAGTGCGACCATCGCCGCGAGCAACGACACGATGCGGCCGACCAGTTGGGTGGTTTCACCGGGGCGCGAGTCGTCGACGTCGAGGAACTCCTCGAGCGAGGTGGTGCCTCCACCCTCCCCGGAGTTCGTCGTCGCAACGACCGACGTCGTGGTGGACGGCCTGGTGGACGGCGCGGTCGATGGCGTGCTCGACTCGGCGATCGTCGTGCCGGCGTCCGGCACCAGGGTCGTCGAGGCGGGAAGGGTCGTCGGTGGCGTCGTTGTCGCGACCGGTGCGGTGACGGTGAACGAGAAGGCCCCCTGGATCGGATGGGCGTCGGGCGCCTCGACCTCCCACCGGATGCCGATCGCTCCTCCCGCCAAGGGCGGATCGAAGGTGAGGCGGAACGTCATATCGTCGTCGGTCGCCACACCGTCCGCCGGCTGCAGTTGCCCGTCCGCATCCAGCGCGACGAAACCTTCGCCCACCGGCGTGGCCGGGCCGGTGAAGACGATGGTGATCATCGCGACCGCGGTGCCGACCGTGGCCCCGTCTTCTGGGTCCGACGACTCGAATCCCGTGTGCGCATGGGCGCGGCCCGCGAAGCCGAGCAGCATCGTCAGCGCGATCGTCAGGAACAGCACCGCGCCGACACGAGGGGTGGATCCGGGGACCGTTCGAGCGATTCCGAGAGCCTACGCTCCGCACGGGCTCAGGGATGGTCGTCCCAGGTCCGAGGTCGGCGCGCGTACCGGCGGTACTGTCGCATGGGTGGCTGACGCATCCTCTGAGGGTTCCCGCAACCGCTCACTCGTCGCTGGGCTCGTCGGCCGCGTGGCGCCGGCAGTGATGCGTCAGATCGACACCAACGACCTGGTCGACGCGCTCGACGTCAACGTGATCGCGGACGAGCTCGACATGGACGTCCTCATCGACCGACTCGACGTCAACGCCATCGCAGAACGACTCGACATGGACGTCCTCATCGACCGACTCGACATGGCGAAGCTCACGGCCGGCGCGACCCAAGACGTTGCCGCATCGGGGCTCGACCTCGTGCGTCGTCAGATCATGCGGATGGACGCCACCGTCGACCGCTTCTCCGACCGCGTGCTACGTCGGGGTTCCAATGGCCGACCCATTGCCCCGTCGCGGCTCGCGGCGCTCGATGATGTCGTCGACCTCGACGAGGCCCCGAGCGACCTGCACCGTCGCGACGTGAGCGGCCACTATGCAGGTCCGGTGACTCGAGGTTTGTCCATCCTCGGCGACCTCGCTGCCGTCGCCGGCCTGCAGGCGCTGCTCGCCTGGCTCGTGTTCGTCGCGTTCGGGGTCGTCTTCGATGCCGACACCTCCGGGTCCGGCAGGTGGATTGCTCTCGCAATGCTCGGTGCCGTCTTCGTCGCCTGGTTCTGGATCCCGGTGGCTCTGTTCGGCAGGACGGTCGCGATGGCGGTGCTCGGGCTCGCCGTCGTACGCCGCGACGGCGGGATCGCGGACGGGCGCCGAGCGTTCGTACGCGCGCTCTTCTTTCCGGTGTCGGTGATCGTTCCGCTCTGCTTCATCGGCCTCGTCGTCGGTAAGGAACGCCGCGCGTTCCACGACCTGATCGCCGGGACCACCGTCGTCTATGACTGGGGCGTCCGCGAGGCGCAGCAGCCGGTCACGATCCGCGAGCAACTCACCGCCCGCGTCCGCCGCCGAACCGACACTTCCTGAGCGCATGCGCGTGGGGTCCGCCAACGCGTGACACCCCCTTGTCATCATGGGTTCCATGTTCATCTCGATCGTTCTGCTCGGCCTGTTCGTCGCAGCCGCAGCCGCTGTCGGTGGTTACGTCGCCGCGAGCCGCCGAGCCGACGATGCGGCCACCGCGCGCGACGCCGACCGCGCCACTGCCCAGGAAGCGGTCACGACAGCCGTCGGCGCAGCGGTCGCGCAGGCTGTGGAAGACGTGCGTCTGCAAGCCGCCGCCGAGCGCGACGCGGCGGTGAAGGCCGCACTCGAGCAGAGCGCGGTGCTCCAACGCGAGCAGCTCGGCACAGCAGGGCAGGCGCTTCGTCAGCAGTCCAGCGCCGACTTGGCATCCAAGAAGGACGTCATCGACAGCCGCCTCGACCAGGTTCATGCCGAGATGCGCGGCGAACTCAGCAAGCTGGCCGATGCTGTTGCCGGTCTAGGTCGCACGAGCGCCGAGAAGTTCGGCGAGGTGCAGAGTTCGCTCCAGGCCCACGTCGACGTCACGAGCACGTTGGCCGAGTCGACCCAATCGCTGCGCAGCGCACTCGCCAACCCTCAGGCCCGGGGTCAATGGGGCGAGCGGATGGCCGAGGACGTGTTGCGTCTCGCCGGCTTCCACGAGAACGTCAACTACACCAAGCAGAGCCAACTCGACGGTGGCACAGGGCGCCCCGACTACACGTTCGAGATGCCCAAGGGTCAGGTCCTCTACATGGACGTCAAGTTCCCCATGGCGTCCTACCTCAAATATCTCGAGGCAGCCAGCGACGCCGAGCGCGAAGCCCACCTCAAGCGGTTTCTCGGCGACGTCCGGCTGCGGGTCAAAGAACTCGCGAAGCGCGAGTACGCCACGTCGGGCGACCGCCCCGGGGTCGACTACGTGCTGCTGTTCATCCCCAACGAGCAGCTCACCGGATTCATTCACGAACACGACCCGACGCTCCTCGACGACGCGATGGGCAACAACGTCGTCATGTGCTCACCGCTCACGTTGTTCGCGTTCCTCGGGGTCATCCGCCAGGCATACGACAACTTCATGATCGAGCAGACCAGCGACGAAATCCTCAAGCTGCTCGGCGCATTCGACGTCCAGTGGCGCAAGTACGTCGCGCAGGTCGACTCGGTGAAGAAGAAATTCGACACCGTCGATCGGGCGTTCGAAGAACTCGTCGGCCCCCGCCGCCGCCGGCTGGAGAAGCCGCTGCTGCAACTCGAAGAATTGCGCCTCCAGCGCGGCCTGCCCGTCGACGGCCAGCTCTTCGGTGAGCTGGCCGATGCCGACAGCGACGAGGTCGAGACACCGCCGAGCGGCACGATCCGCGCGGTCGGGGCCTGAGGCATCTGCCGCACCCCGGTGATTGAATCGACCCCGTGAGCCAGCCCGCGTTCGACTTCGGCGACGAGGTCGATGACGCGGAGAACCCCACCTACACGGTCGCCGAGTTGGGCGATGCCATCAACGACACCTTGCGGCGCGGCTTTCGCGACGGGGTTTGGGTGCGGGGCGAGATCAGCGGGTGGAGCGACCGCGGCAACCACGCCTACTTCACGCTCGCCGACGACTCGGCCGACGCGAAAGCGGTCGTCAACGTGCAGTTCTTCGCCCCTGCGCGGATGCGTTTGCGGCCGATGCTCCAGAAACACCGGCTGCGGCTGGCCGACGGGATGAAGGTGCGCATCTTCGGGTTCCTCGACTTCTACACGCCGGGCGGTCGGCTCGGCCTCAAGATGACCGGCATCGATCCGCGCTACACCCTGGGCGACATCGCCCAATCCCGCGATGCGGTGATGCGCCGCCTCGTGGCCGAGGGGCTCCTCGACCTCAACGGCCGACGCCAACTTTCCCCGCTGCCGCTACGGGTGGGCGTCGTCACCAGCCTGGGCACCGCGGCGTGGCACGACTTCCGCGACGAGCTCGACTCCAGTGGGTTCGGATTCCAGGTGTACGTCGCCGACGTGCGAGTCCAGGGCGCGGTCGCGGCTCCGATGGTCGCGGCCGCGATCACCGCGCTGGCACGCGCTCCCGCGCTCGACGCGATCGTGGTCATCCGCGGCGGCGGGGCGCGCAACGAACTTGCCGTGTTCGACGCCGAGGAAATCGCCCGCGCCATCGCCGGCGCGCCCACTCCGGTCCTCACCGGGCTCGGCCACGAAGTCGACCGCAGCATCGCCGACGAGACTGCGCACACAGCCGCAAAGACGCCAACGGCGTGTGCGCGCATCCTGATCGATCGCGTCAGTGCCACATGCGCCGGCGCCGAGACGACGTGGGCGGCGATCGAACGACGGGCGGGCGCCGCCCTCGACGAGCGCGCTCGCGACCTCTCCGACCGCGCCCACCGCATCGCGCGACGCACCCACGCCGCAGTCGAGCGTGCCGACGAACGCCTCGCCGTACGGGCCGATCGGCTTGTCCGCGCAGGTCCCGCCGCACTCCAGCGCGCCAACGAGCAACTCGAGGTCGCCCGGTCGCAGCTGTCCGAACGGCACCGGCGCCGCATGGCCGCTGCGGTGGCCACCACCGACGTGCTCGCCGCCCGCGTGGCCGCCATCGACCCGGCCGTGCAGTTGGCCCGCGGGTGGTCGATCACGCGGCGCTCCGACGGCACCACGGTCCGCAGCATCACTGATGTCGCGCTCGGCGAACGCGTCGTCACCACGGTGAGCGACGGTACGTTCGACAGCGACGTCCAATCGACACTGGGATCCCACCCAACGCCACTTCCGAAGGACTCACACGATGACTGAACCGATCCCCGACTACACCGCCGCTGTCGCCGAACTCGACGCGATCCTGCGCGAGCTCGAGGGATCCGATGTCGACATCGATCATCTCGCCGAGCGCGTCGCGCGCGCCTCGGAACTCATCACGATGTGCCGCGAGAAGATCTCCAACGCGCAGCTACGCATCGAAGAGGTCACGGCCGATCTCGACACGCTCGGCGACCGCGACAGCTGATCGGATGGCCCGCCCGGTCCAAGGGCGGCCGCCCTTCGCGCAGCGCGCTCCCACGGTTAACCTCCACGGCCATGTCCGGGTCGCCACCTTCGAGCCTCTCGACGATCGCCGCCCGCGTCGAGAGGCGGCTCGACACCCTGCTCACTGCCGAGCACGAGCGGTGGGCATCCTTCGATCCGAACCTCGCCCATCCGATGTCGGAGATCCGGCGGCTGGTGATGTCCGGTGGGAAGCGATTGCGGCCGGCGTTCTGCACCTGGGGATACGTCGCCGCTGGAGGCGACGAGACCGACCAGCTCGTCGTGGACGCGGGCGGTGCGCTCGAGCTGATGCATGCGTTCGCGCTGTTCCACGACGATGTGATGGACGACGCAGCAACCCGACGCGGCGAGCCGACGACCCATGCACTCGCCGCTGCCGAACATGCCGCATCGGGGTGGTCAGGTGAGTCGCGGCGGTTCGGCGACGGCGTCGCAATACTCGTGGGCGACCTGACCTTCGTCTACGCCGACCAACTACTCGCCGATGCGCCGCGCACCGCATGGCGCATCTGGAACGAGCTGCGGATCGAGCTCAATATCGGCCAGTACCTCGACATCATCGGGTCTGTCCAGCGCACGCGCGACCTGACGACGGCCGAGCGGATCTGCCGCTACAAGTCCGGGAAGTACACGATCGAGCGACCGCTCCACCTCGGCGCGGTACTGGCCGCGCCCGAACGAGCCGACGATCTCCTCCCCGCCCTCAGCGCATACGGTCTTCCGCTCGGTGACGCATTCCAGATGCGCGACGACGTGATGGGAGCCTTCGGCGACACGACACTCACCGGTAAGCCGGTGGGCGGCGATCTCATCGAGGGGAAGCCGACGCCGCTCCTCGCGCGAGCCGTGGCGGCCGCCTCGGCGACAGAGCTCGAGGTGCTCGATCTCGTAGGAAGGCCGGGCATCGATGACGAACAGGTGGCAGCGATCCAGCAGGTGATCGTCGACACCGGGGCACTCGACGACCTCGAGCGCACGATCGCGGAGCTGACCGACGAGGCCGTGCGAGCGCTCGACGATGCTGCGACCACCGCACCGATCGCTCCCGCCGCCGACGGAGCACTCCGTGAGCTCGCCGTCTATGTGAGCTCGCGGGCGAGCTGAGAGACTTCGTGGATGTCGCTCAGGGGTGCCGCCTTCATCGTCGGTGCATACGAGCATCCGCGGCGGAACATCCCTGACCGAACGGTGACGCAGATCCACGCCGAGGTCGCCGCGGGCGCGCTGGCCGATGCCGGGCTCTCACTCGCCGATGTCGACGCGTACTACTGCGCCGGCGATGCTCCTGGATTCGGTGCGCTCTCGATGGCGGAGTATCTCGGTCTCCGCTGCCGCACCTTCGACTCCACCGAATCGGGCGGATCGTCCTATCTCGTCCATGTCGGACATGCGGCCGC
>JASJHI010000479.1:0-4792 GCA_033791105.1 Acidimicrobiia bacterium
GCGGCCGGGGCCCCGCCGGCCCAACGGGGGCCGTACGGGCCTGGGCACCGGCGGCCGTCGGCGTCACCGCAACCCCCCTCCACCAACCAGTTGTTGTACGCGTGCACACCTGCCATCGCGAGATCCTTGTCGGATGCCTCGGCGAACGTCTGGCCGCAGAAGCGAGGCATCGTCGGAAAGCACAGTGAGGCCTCGACGCCGTCGACGGACATGTCCTCGAGCCGGGCGGCCGGGTCGTAGCACCCCGGGCGCATCTCGTCGTAGGTGATCGGCGAAGCGGTCATCTCGTCGCGGGAGAAGCCGACCGCGGCGACGTGCCGCTTGTGCGGCGCGATCAGATCCCCATAGATCCAACAGTCGGCCTGCGGCGCATCGTCCTGCCAGTCGAACTCGTAGGTCGTGCCACCCTTGTAGGCCATTCCTGCCAACCCCCGGCGCTCGACGCGCGGTTTGTCGGGGTGATCCCGGAACTTCTGCGGCAGCCAATTGTCGAACAGGTCCCGCGGCTCGACGACATGGTCGTCGACGCTGACGATCAGCGGGAGTTGGTCGGAGTCGGAGGTTCCGATCGTGCTCAACGCGCCAGCCTCTCTCGTCTCGGCCGAGCCGGCCTTTGGCCGATCTCCGGGGCGTCGCCATAGTATCTGACGGCGCGTCAGAAGCCGTCTGGCGCACACCGCAGACGAAGCGAGGACGACGTAAATGGGAACGCTGGACGGCAAGGTCGCGATCATCACCGGGGCCGGACAGGGCGTCGGTCGATGCCATGCGGAATTGTTCGCGGCGGAGGGCGCCTCGGTCGTCGTCAACGACATCAACGAAACCGCCGACGAGGTCGCCGAGGCGATCAACGCAGCGGGCTGCGCTGCGGTGGCTCACCGGTGCAGCGTGACCGACTGGGACGGCGTCGGCGAGATGGTCGCCGCAACGATCGAACGTTTCGGCGACCTCGACATCGTCGTGAACAACGCCGGGTTCGTGCGCGACGCGATGGTCTTCTCGATGACCGAGGATCAGTACGACGCGGTCGTCGACGTGCACCTCAAGGGCCACGTCACGATGTCGCACCACGCCGCCGCCTACTGGCGCGGCGTCGCCAAGTCGCTCGCCCAGGGTGAGACACCCAAGCCGCGTCGGATCATCAACACGACGAGCGAGAGCGGCCTGTTCGGTGGACCCGCCCAGGCCAACTACGGGTCGGCGAAGGGTGGGATCGTCTCGCTGACGATGATCCTCGCCAAGGAGATCGGCCGCTACGGCATCACCGTCAACTGCATCGCTCCTCGCGCGCGGACGCAGATGAACGAGATGATGGACCTCTTCGCCAAGCCCGAGGCCGGCTTCGACTCGTACGATCCAGCCCACGTGTCGCCGATGGTCGCCTGGCTCGCAGGCGACGACGCCGGCGACGTGAACGGGCAGACGTTCATCGTCACCGGCGATGAGGTCCACCGGATGGCGCAGCCGTCGGTCGCCGCGTCGATCACGGCCGGTGACGTGCGCTGGACTGCCGAGGCCATCACCGCACAACGCGACGCGCTGTTCGGAGGCGACTCCCCGAGTCTCTCGCCGTGGGCCGGCCCGCCAATGCGTTGACCGCCCCTGGTCCGCGACTCGCGGATGGTCGCCAGCTGGGCGCGAATTGTGCCGCATTCCGGCACGATCTGCGCCCAGAACGAGACCAGGCCAGAACGAGATGCGGTCAGAACACGGTGAGGTCAGAACAGGGTGCGGTCAAGCGGCCGAGGTGTCGGGCGGGTTGATACCCGACACGGTGCGGAAGAGGATTCTCGCGAGTGTGTTGTTCAGCGCCTCGGCTGTGGTCCCGCGCTCTGCCAGCTCGCGTCGATAGGACGTGAGCCGTTCCAGCATGGCCAACATGCCGGCGGCCGCCGCGACGGAATCGACCTCCGCCGACAAGCGCCCGTCCGACACGCTGTCGGAGACGAGTGCGCCCATCGCGTCCATGATCGTCAACTGCGACTCCGAGCGCTTCGCGCGGAAGCGGGCGTCGCCCTCCTCGGCCTTGAGATTGCGCGCCCGGAGCACAGCGCCGTGCTCCTCCCAATAGGCGACGTACGCACCAACGAACGCCAGCGCGCCGGCGTAGTCGTCGACACTCGTCCAGGGCTTTTCGAGCTGCGCCGCGAGCTCCGCTGTCGACTCCTCGACCTCGTCGGAGAGCACGAGCAGCGCGTCGTCGATGTCGGTGAAGTACTGGTAGAAGCTCGCCGGCGATGAACCGACCTCGCGGGTGACATCGACGAGTCGCAGGCGGAGAACGCCGTCGCGGGCCAACAGATCCTTGGTGGCATCGAGCAGGCGCCGCCTCGTGGCCAGGGCGCGCGCCCCGATCGTCCGGCCGTCGGTGGCGACGGTGCCGTTCTCCTCGGCCATCACGAGGCACCGTAGACGGGAGTCGGGTCCGGAGCCTCACGCAGCAGATCGGACACGATGCCGCCGACCTCTGCCGGTTCGTAGCGCTCGCCATTGTCGAACACGGCGCCATGCTGCCAACCGTCGGCGACCGACAGCCGGCCGCCTGCGATCTCGAACATCCGACCCGACACGTCACAGGCGCCTGATCCGAGCCAGACGACGATCGGACTCACGTTGGCCGGATCCATCGCGTCGAACCCCGACTCCGGCTTGCGCATCATGTCGGCGAAGGCGTCCTCGGTCATCCGGCTGCGCGCCGAGGGTGCGATGCCGTTGGCGAGCACGCCGTAGCGACCGAGCTCGGCCGCGGCGATCGTCGTGAACGTCGCAATGCCCGCCTTGGCTGCGGAGTAGTTGGCTTGCGAGACCGATCCGAACAGTCCGGCACCGGAACTCGTGTTCACGATCCTGGCGTCGACCGGCGTACCGGCCTTCGACATCTCCCGCCAGTACCCGACAGCGTGCCGCACCGGGCAGAACATGCCGCGCAGATGAACGTGGATCACAGCATCCCACTCATCGATCGACATGTTGACGATCATGCGGTCGCGCACGATGCCGGCGTTGCAGACGAGCGTGTCGAGGCGACCGAACGTCTCGACCACCTCATCGATCATGTGGCCCGCAGCGTCCCAGTCGGCGACATCGTCACGGTTGACGATCGCTGGGCCGCCCGCGGCGACGATCTCGGCGACGACCTCGTCGGCGGGACTCGCGTCGGTTCCCTCCCCGTCGAGTCCGGCGCCGACGTCGTTGACGACCACCTTCGCCCCCGCGGCGGCAAAAGCCAGCGCATGCGCCCGCCCGAGCCCCCGGCCGGCTCCGGTGATGATGACCACCCGGTCATCGCAGATTCCCATCGTGTTCGTTCCTCCGTCTCAGCGTTCTTCGGTCAACCAGCGGCCCGTGAGCCGATCATCCCCGCGACGAGCTGCGCGTGATGCTCGGAGGTGCCGAAGTTGTTGTCGAGCACGACCGCACGCTTCCAGTAACGCTGGGCGTGCACCTCCCAAGTGAATCCCATTCCACCGTGGACCTGGATCCCGGTCTTGCCGCAGAACAGCGCCGCGTCCCCGGCGGTGATCTTGGCGACCGAGGCGGCGCGCACCGGATCGTCGTCGGAGGCATCGTCGAGCGCACACGCCGCGGCGTGCACCGCGGAGCGGGCGACGTCGGACTTCACGAACATCTCCGCCAGCAGGTGTTTCACCGCCTGGAACGATCCGATCGGGCGGCCGAACTGTTCTCGCTCCATCGCGTACGCGGTGGCGAGTTCGAGCGCCGCCGCTGCGACGCCGACCTGCATGGCCGCCGTGAACACGGTTCCAGCGAGCCGGAGCGCCTCGGCGTCGCCGGCGGTGAGCGGCATGCCCGCGATTCCCTCTCCGTCGGTGACGGTCCAGACCGGCGTCAGCGCGTCGAGCGGACGGTCGACCGTGCCGAGGGTGAGACTCGCCGGCTCGATGCACTCGACGACACCGTCGGTGAATCGGATGAGGTCGGTGGCCTGCACGGCATGTTCGACGAGTGTCGGCCCGGTGCCCTCCTCGAGCATCGAGACGATCGCGGTGCCCTCGGCGGCACCGTCGATGAGGCCGACGGCAAGGTGCGTCGCGACGAGTGGTCCGGGTACGAGACCGCGGCCCAGCTCCTCGAAAACGAGCACGGCCGAGCGGTTGTCGAAACCATCGCGCCGCAGCGAGAACACGCCCATCTCGCCGATCTCGCGCCACTTCGCGACATCGATGACGGCATCGGTCTCCTCTCGCGCCGCCGTCTCGTCCAGCGAGAACCGCCCTTGCACGAACGTGCGGATGCCGTCCTGCAGGTCGCGCTGATCGTCGGTGAGCCAGAAGTCCACGGCTACCTCGCTCCGGGGGCGGCCGCGACCGGCGGTTCCTTGGGGAGGCCGAGGATGCGTTCCGCGATGATGTTCTTCTGCACTTGCGTCGTGCCCGCGGCAATCGTCATCGAGATGCCATGGATGCGACCTCGAACGTGCTCGCCAGTCGGCAATCCGCCGAGGTCGTCGAGCGACAATGAGGCGCGGTCGAGCAGGTGCAACGCAATTTCGCCCAGGCGATGGCGCAGGTCGGTGTAGGCGAGCTTGAACACGCTTCCCCCCGGCCCGACGAGACCCGTGCGCGTGGCCTCGGAGATGTTGCGCTTGGTGAGCGCCCACAGCGCGTCGAGTTCGGCAGCGATCCGGCCGAGATCACGCCGCAGCCCGTCGTCGTCCCATGCTGTCGCCGAGCCGCGGGTGATGTGCTCTGCGAGGTCGGCCAGTTCGGTGCACAGCTCCATCGTCTGGAGCATCCCGCTGACGAACGCTGTGCCGCGCTCGAAGCTGAGC
>JASJHI010000480.1:0-4713 GCA_033791105.1 Acidimicrobiia bacterium
CCGCCTCCGGCCGCCCATCCGCGGGCGGATCGCCTCCGAGGGCCAGGATGTTCTCGACACCGATACGTCGGTATTCGACGAGCAATGCAGCGACGTCGTCTCGTGTATGACCCCGGCACGTGAGATGGGCCATCGGGTCGATGTCGGTCTCGCGCAGCATCCAGTTCACAACGTCGCCGGTGCGGTGACGGTCGGACCCGCCCGCTCCGTACGTGACACTGACGAAGTTCGGCTCGAGCTGCTCGAGCGCGGCGACCGTACGGCCCAGCGTCATCTGGGCGGAGGGAGTCTTCGGTGGAAAGAACTCGAAGGAAAGCGTCCGCCCCGCTTCGAGCAATCGCGAGATGCGTGCCATAGAACCTGCCACACGCTACCGAGAATGCGCACCGGACCAGGCGCAACGCGGCAGCGTTACGAGCGATTTCACTGGGCTCGGGATGACGAACTACGCCAAGCGGTAGTCGCGCTTCGCGAGGACGAGCACGCTGTGGGGTGTGAACCCCGTCCATGCATGCGGAGGCACATTCGCCGCCGACAGTGCCTGCTCACTCACCAAGTTCCGTGCGTCGTAGGTCTCGGGTAGGTCATAGACCCGACCGAGCGAGAGGTCGAGATCGTCGGTACCGAACCGGCGAACGTGGTCCCACTGCCCGTACCGTTCGTTCCGCTGATCGTCGGTGAGGTCCGATGAAGTGTCGCTTCCGTAGTGCCCGGGCAAGAAGGGGATACAGCACACGATCCTCCCCTCCTCGGCGAGCAGTCGGTGGAGGTGGAACAGCACGTAGGTGTAGTTGCAGGGCACGTGTTCGAGCACGTGGCTGTGCACGATCAGATCGAAGGATCGGTCGGCGATCGCATCGAGGTCGCGGCAGAGATCGAGGCGCTCGACGCCCGGGACACCCGGAAGACCCACCGGATCGAGGTCGACGAACCGGCAGTCGGCACCCGAATCGACAAACGACCGCGCGAGGCCCGCCTCGGGCGCGATGTGCAGGACCCGCGTGGAGGGTCCGAGCAGATCGAGATCGTCGATGACGAGCTTGATCAACCGTGTGCGTTCGAGCGATCCGCAGCCGGCGCACTGCACCGCGGCACGCACCCCCATGTCGGTGAACGACACACCGCCACAGAGGTTGCACCGCGGCTGGCGGGGTGTGCGGCGCCGAAAGAATCGTCGCATCTCAGTGCCTGAAATGGCGTTGGCCGGTGAACACCATCGCGATGCCGTGTTCGTCTGCCGCCGCGATCACCTCATCATCACGGACCGATCCTCCTGGTTGGATCACCGCTGCGATACCTGCCCCGGCGAGGGCGTCGAGGCCGTCGCGGAACGGGAAGAAGGCGTCGCTGGCACATGCGCCGCCCACCGCGCGGCCGTCTGCTCGCTGTGCGGCAATCCGTGCGGAGTCGAGCCGGTTCTGTTGACCAGCGCCGATCCCGAACGCCTGGAGGTCCTTCGCGTACACGATCGCGTTGCTGCTGACAGCCGCACAGACCTGCCATGCGAACTCCAGGTCACGCCACTGACCCTCGGTCGGATGGGCGGCCGTGACGACACGCCACGAGTCGTCTCGACCGCCGACGGGATCGGGTTGTTGCACGAGGAGCCCGCCGTCGATCGGCCGCACGTCGAAGGGGACCGGCGACGGAGACTCGGCGGCGATGACGCGGAGGTTCTTCTTCGCCGTGAGGATCGCGAGCGCGTCGTCGTCGAACTCGGGTGCGACCACGACCTCGGTGAAGACGCCGCCGAGCGCAGTCGCCATCGCTGCCGTCACTGCGCGGTTGGATGCGACGATGCCACCGAACGCGCTGACGGGGTCGCACGCATTCGCGCTGACGTACGCGTCAGCGATGTCGGACGCGACCGCCACACCACACGGATTGGCGTGCTTGACGACCACACAGGCGGGCTCGTCGAAGCGATGCACCAACCGCCACGCCGCCTCGGTGTCGTAGAGGTTGAGATAGCTGAGCGCCTTGCCACCGAGCTGTTCCATCGAATCCCACCAACCGGTCGCGCCGATCCGTCGGTACCGGGCACCTTCCTGATGCGGATTCTCTCCGTACCGCAGCGGTTGTGCCAGCTCGAGCGCAAGGTGAATCGACGGCGGGAGCGCCTCGGTTCCGGATGCGTCCTCCTTGTCGAACCATGTGACGATCGCCGCGTCGTAGGCAGCGGTGTGCGCGAAGGCCGCGCGCGCGAGCCGGCGGCGGGTCGCGGCCGACAGAGATCCGGCCGTGCGGAGTTCTGCCAACAGTGGCTCGTAGTCGGCGGGGTCGACGACCACGCCGACGTGAGCGTGGTTCTTCGCCGCGGCCCGCACCATCGCTGGGCCGCCGATGTCGATCAGGTCGATTCCCGGATCGGACGAGAACGGGTAGAGGTTGCCGACGACGAGCCCGATCGGTGTGATGCCGTACGCGTCGAGGTCCGCTCGATGTTCAGCGTCGGTCGGATCGGCGAGGATTCCCCCGTGCACCTTCGGATGAAGGGTGACGACGCGGTGTCCGAGGATCGCCGGTACGCCGGTGATGTCGGCGACGTCGGCGACCGGAATGCCGGCATCCGCGACTGCCCGCGCAGTGCCACCGCTCGAGACGAGCGACCATCCGAGTTCGTGGAGCCCACTCGCGAGCTCGGCGATTCCGGACTTGTCGTAGACGGAGAGCAGCGCGGTCGGCACGTTTGGGCACCGTAGCCCGGCCACGAGTCGCGGACGAGGTTCGTCAGCGAACTACGGTGGATCCAGGCGGATTCGAAGATGCGTCGGACGAGAACGACAATCCCGGGAGGGACCGTGGACTTCAGTAACTTCAAAGTCAGCGACTGGCTCATGGCGGGTGGCGGACTCGCGATGTTGATCCTCGGGTTCGTGCTCCCGTGGTCGAGTGTCAGTTTCGCGGGCGTCTCCGACAGCGGCGACGGGCCGTTCGACTACTTCCTCACCGGTGGAATCGCCTGGATCCTGGTCGTGGCGGTCGGCATCCTGGCGTTGCTCCGCGCCCTCGGCAAGCTCCCCGAGACACAACCGTGGCCACTCATCTTCGTCGCCGCGGCAGGTGTCGCGACCCTGCTGATGATCATCCAGGTCATCCTCGGCGGCCGCGAGCTCGTCGCAGGGTTCGACGCCGATCGCGGCATCGGGATGTACCTCGCGCTGGTCTGGGCGGCCATCGTCGCAGCGGGCGCCTTCATGAGTTTCCAGGAGGCCGGCGGCGACATCAAGGATCTGACCAGCATCGACAAGATCAAGGGCAGCTTCTCGGGTGACGACAGTGGTTCGGCGGCCGGCGACGACACCGCCCAGCCACCTCCGCCGCCTCCCGCCGACTGATCCTCTCCGATCGCCCCTCGCTGCAGTCACCCCGACCCCGAAATCTGTGCGTGTCTTCCCGCTGAGCGGGAAGCTACGCACGCAGAATGGCGTCAGGGGCGACAGCGAGATCAGAGTGCGGCGACGATCTCGGCCATCAGCTCGCCGGCTTCGGTCGGGTTGAGCCCGACCTTCACCCCGGCTGCCTCGAGCGCATCCATCTTGCCCTGCGCGGTGCCCTTGCCTCCGGACACGATTGCCCCAGCGTGCCCCATCTTCTTGCCGGCCGGCGCGGTCACGCCGGCGACATAGGCACTCATCGGCTTGGAGACATTGGCCTGGATGAACTCGGCCGCCTCTTCCTCGGCTGATCCGCCGATCTCGCCGATCATCATGATCGCGTGCGTCTCGGGGTCGGCCTCGAACTCGCGCAGGCAGTCGATGAAGTTCGTTCCGGGTACCGGGTCACCACCGATGCCGACGCACGTCGACACGCCGATGCCCTTCTGCTTCAATTCGTAGAGTGCCTGGTAGGTCAGCGTGCCCGAGCGGCTGACGATGCCCACGTTCGGCCCGCCCGCGGTCGGCACCTGGGCAATCTCACCGGCGGTGATACCGATGTTGCATTTGCCGGGGCTGATGATGCCGGGGCAGTTCGGGCCGAGCAGCCGGGTCGCGGGAAACTCGCGTTGCAGGACATTGAACGTCATCGCCTCGTCCTGGGCGGGGATGCCCTCGGTGATACAGACCACCAGGCCGATCCCTGCCTCAGCGGCTTCGAGGATCGCCCCCGACGCGAACTTCGGGGGCACCGTTGCGAACGATGCGTCGGCACCGGTGGCCTCGACCGCCTCCTTCACGGAACCGAAGATCGGGATGCCCTCGACGTCCTGTCCCCCCTTGCCCGGGGTGACGCCGGCCACGATGTTGGTGCCGTAGTCGCGGTTGCGGAGTCCGTGGTATTTGCCCTGGCCTCCGGTGAGGCCCTGGACCAGGACCTTGGTGTTTTCGTCGACGAAGATTGCCATGACGTCCTCAGTTCTCGTTCGCTATCGCGACGGCCGCCCTGGCCGCTTCCAACATGGTCGGTTCGGAGCGCAGTCGCTCCTCGGGGATACCCGCATCGAGCAGGATCTGTCGCCCTTCCTGTGCGTTCGTGCCGTCGAGGCGAATCACGATCGGCGCCCGCAGATCGACCCGGCCGAGGGCCTCTACGATGCCCTTCGCCACCTCTTCGCCGCGGGTGATACCACCGAAGATGTTGATGAAGATGGACTTCACGTTGGGGTCGTTGTTGATGACCTCGAGCGCACCGGCCATCACCTCGGCGTTGGCGCCGCCACCAATGTCCAAGAAGTTGGCCGGGCTACCGCCGACCTGGTTCACGATGTCCACG
>JASJHI010000481.1:0-2954 GCA_033791105.1 Acidimicrobiia bacterium
CATCCCGATGGCGCCGCCCACATGCTCCGCAACTCCGCCGACTACCCCTCCGCCCCCCGCTGATCCCACCCAACCATCCCCACTCCCCCCGAAACTTGTACCGATCTTCCCGCAGAGCGGGATCCGGCGCACGAATTTCGGGAGTGAGCTCCGGGGCCGCCCGTTCTGTGTGCCGATCTTCCCGCTCAGCGGGATCCGGCGCACAAGTTTCGGGGGAGGGGGCGGGTGACACTGGCCGCGGCGGCCTCCTGCTGCGCGTCGTGTTCCCACATGATGCGGTTACCGGCCCGGGTCGACCTCCCGGTTCAGCTCGGCGACGAGGTCGAGCAGCAGACCGAGCTGATCGAGGCGCTTCTCGGCGGTGTCCCCGGCGAGGCCGACGCGCAGCGTGTTGACACCGCAGTCGTGGTACTGCCGGAGCCGCCGCCGGATCTCATCGGGCGGGCCGACAAGATTCGTGCCCAATCCGATCTCGATCGGAACCCGGGCGCGGGCGGCATCGCGGTCGCCGCTCGCCCACAGTCGCTGAACCTCGGCCACATCGTCGCCGAACCCCTGGCGGGCGAACGCCTCGTTGTAGAAGTTCGTCTTTGCCGACCCCATCGCCCCGAACGTGAATGCGTAACCGTCGGCATGCCGGCGACCCGCCTCCTCGACGTCGTCGGTGAATTCGCAGGCAACCGCAACCGTGAGATCGATGTCGTCGAGCGTGCGTCCGGCGGATTCCGCGCCCGCCGCAATCCGGTCGAAGAAGACATCGGCGGTCTCGGGAAAGAAGGAGTTCCCGATCCAGCCATCGGTGAGCTCACCGGTGAGCGCAAGGTTGGCCGGACCGAGCGAGGCGATATAGCTCGGCACCGGCACTGGTGGTGCGGCAGCGCGCAGCGACCGGCCCTCGCTCTCGGGCAGCGGCAGCTCGTAGATCTCCCCGTCGTACTCCACCCGTTCTCCAGAGGTGACCAGCCGAATGATGTCGATCGTCTCCCTCGTCCGCCTGACCGGACGGGCGAAGCGAACGCCGTGCCAGCCCTCCATCACCTGTGGCCCGCTCGTACCGAGTCCGAGCATGAACCTGCCGTCGGACAGTGCCTGCAACGACAGCGCTGACATTCCGAGCATCGCCGGAGTGCGAGTTCCGAGTTGCACGATCCCCGTTCCAAGTCTGATCGTCTCTGTCGCGACCGAGAGCGCGCCGAGTGGTGCCAGCGCGTCGTATCCCCAGAACTCGGGCACCCAGACCGACGTCGCTCCCAGACGCTCCGCCTCGACGACCTCCTCGATTGCAGCGCGACTGACGGGGACAGACGAGATCCCGATCTGCAGCGTCATGAACGCGCACCTGGTTCCGACTTCGACTCACGCGCCCGCGCCTCTGCCAGCTCCTTGATGCCCTGCACCGTTCGCTCCATGTTCGCATTGACCTCGCGCAGCCGACCGTGGAGGATGCGGTGCTCCTTGTCGGGCATCGCATCGATGGCGGCGGTCGTCCCCGACCATCCAGGGCCGAGCTTGGCGACGAAGCGCAATCGTGTTCCACCAGGCATCGACTCGAGGTCGAATTGCCATCGGGCACCTGGTGTCTCAGGGTCGACGCTCCCCCACCCGAACGTCTGCTCTGCCTCGTAAGCGATGATGTACGACTGCACCTCCCACTCACCGGCGGCGGGATGCTGGTTGCGTCCGGTGAACGAGGCGCCGAGCGCTGGGCCACCATCGGCGTCCCACGACGCGCCGAGGAACTCCTCGGAGAACCGCGCCGGCAACTCGATGTCACTGACGAACTCCCAGACGACGGATGCGGGTGCGTCGATGTCGACCTCCGCAACCGTTCCCGGGCCGTCCGCCATCCGGATCGGCGAGCTCGGACCGCGTTCGTACGTGCGCCCGAAACCGTCGAAATAGGTGATCTCACGGGCGGGATGCCGTGGCGCCAGCTTGAAGTCGGTGCCCTTCGTCCAGGCGACCGGCAGCATGACGATCTCGGTCATGTGGTCGGGAATTCCGAACAGCTCCTTCACCTTCGACTCGTCGGCGAACACCGCCGTCACCCACGCGGTGCCGAGCCCGCGGGCGCGCATCGCGACACAGAAGCTCCAGGCGGCTTGGACCACCGAGTCGAACAGACCCGGGCGCCCGCTGCCGTCGTGCCGCCCGATGATCGTCGGGATCACGATCGCCGGGACCTCCGCGAGGTGCTCAGCCAGGTGCGCGGCCGAGGACATCATCCGCTCCTGTTCGGTTCCCGATCCTGCGAGCGCGTCGCGCGCCTTCAGCATCCAACCGCCGGCCGACGCCATGTAGATCTCCGCGAGCTGCCGCTTCCGCTCGGGGTCGCGGACGACCAGCCATCTGCGGCTGCCGAGGTTCCCACCGGTCGGTGCCTGCTCGGCGATGTCGATGCAGTCGAGGATCAACTCCTCGCTCACCTCGCGTTCGAGGTCGAGCCGCTTGCGGACAGCGCGGGTGGTGGTGAGTGCGACATCGATCGCATCGACGACTCCGGGATCGATCTCCACGACAAGTTCCTCCAAGTGTCCGGTGGGCACTCTCAGCCAATCACATCTGCCCGATGCGAGTTGGAGCGCCGCGGGATTCGTCGTCGGCACGAGCCGGGGCCGGCGCGTCTTCTGGGCGCGGATCGTTTCGGAACGCGGCACGAATCGCGCCCAGACCAACACGATCGGCGGGCCGGACACACGCAGCGGGCGACCGCGCGATGCTTTCACGATGGCCTCCGATGATGACTGGCAGATGTCTGGTTCAGCAGCGCAGAAGTACGAACGATTCGTCGCGTCGTGGTTCGCCTCGTGGGCCACCGATCTTGTCGAACGTGCAGACCTGCAGCCCGGCTGGCGAGTGCTCGATCTGGCGTGCGGCACGGGGGTCGTCACCCGCGCGGCCGGCCCGGCGATCGGCCCACGCGGTCAGATCGTGGCCTCGGACCTCAACGAAGA
>JASJHI010000482.1:0-15611 GCA_033791105.1 Acidimicrobiia bacterium
GATCGTCATCGGTCAGGCCTGCGAGTTCGACTACTCGGGTACGCAGGCATGCCGAGTTCTTCGGGAGGAGGGCTATCGGGTCATCCTCGCCAACTCGAATCCAGCGACGATCATGACCGATCCGGACTTCGCCGATGCCACGTACGTCGAGCCGCTGACATGGGAAGTTCTCGAAGCGATCATCGAACGGGAGCAGCCGGACGCGGTACTTCCCACGCTCGGCGGTCAGACCGGTTTGAACGTCGCGATGGAACTGTACGAGAGAGGCATCATCGGCGTACCGGGGACACCGGAGATGATCGGCGCCAACGCCGAGGCGATCGCCACCGCCGAGGATCGCGCCAATTTCAAACGAGCGATGATCGAGATCGGCCTCGAGGTGCCGCTGTCGGGTATCGCCCACTCGATGGACGATGCGCGCGGCATTCTCGACGACATCGGGCTCCCCGTCATCATCCGACCTGCCTACATCCTCGGCGGTCGGGGGACCGGCATCGCTTCGACCGCCGAGGAGTTCGAGCGTGCGGCGGCGAACGGCATCGCCGCGAGCCCGATCGGTGAGATCCTCGTCGAGGAGTCGATTGTCGGGTGGAAGGAATTCGAGCTCGAGGTCATGCGCGATCACGCTGACAACTGTGTGATCGTCTGCGGGATCGAGAACGTCGACGCGATGGGGGTCCACACCGGCGACTCGCTGACGGTCGCGGCCATCGAGACGCTCAGCGACGGCGAATATCAGCAGATGCGCGATGCCAGCTGTGCATGCATTCGGCGCGTGGGCGTCGAGACCGGCGGATCGAACGTGCAGTTCGCGGTCGACCCGGCAACGGGCCGACAGGTCGTGATCGAGATGAATCCGCGCGTGTCCCGCTCGTCCGCGCTCGCGTCGAAGGCGACCGGCTTCCCGATCGCCAAGATCGCCGCCAAACTCGCTGTCGGATACACGCTCGACGAGATCCCCAACGACATCACGGGGGCCACACCCGCATCGTTCGAGCCGGTGATCGACTACGTCGTCACGAAGGTGCCCCGCTGGGCGTTCGAGAAGCTGCCGGGGACCGCCGGTGTGCTCGGCACGCAGATGCAGTCGGTGGGCGAGGTGATGGCGATCGGCCGAACGTTCCCGGAGAGTCTCCAGAAGGCTCTGCGCTCGCTCGAACAAGGTCGCCTCGGGCTCAACGCAGACCCCGGGGAGGGCGACTTCGACAAGGTCGGCGACGAGGGGCTGCTCGAAGCGGTCGCGATCCCCACGCCGGACCGGATCTTCGGGGTCGGTGAACTGCTGCGCCGCGGTGTGCCCATCGACGCTGTCCACGACGCGACGCAGATCGATCCGTGGTTCCTCGATCAGATGGCAATGATCGTCGAGGAGCGCACCGTGCTGGCCGCTGCCGACGCCGACTCGTTGTCGCGTCGTGGTTGGCGTCGCGCGAAACGGCTGGGCTTCTCGGACGCGCAGCTCGCCCATCTGTGGGCGCGCGACGAACCCGGTGTGCGCCGGCTGCGCGAGGCAGCCGGAGTGATCCCCACTTACAAGACGGTCGATACTTGCTCTGCGGAGTTCGCTGCCGCGACGCCATACCACTACTCGTCCTACGAGGATGAGGACGAGGTTCGCCGGTCCGATCGGAAGAAGGTGATCATCCTCGGCTCCGGTCCGAACCGAATCGGTCAGGGCATCGAATTCGACTACTGCTGCGTGCACGCATCGTTCGCACTTCGCGAGGCCGGGTTCGAGACGATCATGGTGAACTGCAACCCCGAGACGGTCTCGACCGATTACGACACGTCGGATCGGCTCTACTTCGAGCCGATCACACGGGAGGACGTCTGGAACGTCATCGCCGCCGAACGGCCGCACAAGGTGATCGTCTCGCTCGGTGGACAGACGCCGCTCAAACTGTCCGGCGAGATTCCCAGTGACCTCGTCGCGGGGACGTCGCCTGACTCGATCGACGCCGCCGAGGACCGCGAGCGTTGGAACGTCGTCTGCGATGAGCTGCACATCCCCCAGCCTCCGGGCGGAACCGCGGTCGATCTCGAGCAGGCACTGGCGATCACCGACGACATCGGATTCCCCGTGCTCGTCCGGCCGAGCTACGTCCTCGGTGGACGAGCGATGCAGATCGTCCACGACCGCAACCATCTCGCGCGGGCGATGGACGAACTCGCCGGATTCGGAAGCCTGGGTCGAGAGGGCGGGCTGTCAGCCGATCGGCCCGTGCTGATCGACCGCTTCCTCGCCGACGCGACCGAGGTCGACGTCGACGCGATCCGAGACGGAGACGGTGAGGTCCTCATCGGGGGCGTGATGGAGCACGTCGAGGAAGCCGGCGTGCATTCCGGCGACTCGGCCTGTGCCATCCCGCCGCAGACACTGCCGTCGTGGGTCGTCGAGGTGATCGAGTCGTACACGGCGGCGATCGCCAAGCGGCTCGATGTGCGCGGTCTGATCAACGTGCAGTTCGCCGTCGTCGGCACCACCGTCTACGTGATCGAGGCGAACCCCCGTGCCAGCCGCACCGTGCCGTTCGTCGCCAAAGCGACCGGTGTGCCCCTGGCCAAGGTGGCGACGCGTGTGATGCTCGGTGCGACGCTGCAAGAGCTGCGCGACGAGGGCGTGCTGGTACCGCCGGTCGGCGGACACGTGGCCGTCAAGGAGGCGGTGCTGCCGTTCAACCGATTCCCCGAGGTCGACCCGGCCCTCGGCCCCGAGATGCGTTCGACCGGTGAGGTGATGGGCATCTCCGACTCGTTCGGCCGGGCATTCGCCAAGGCCGAGCTGTCGGCCGGCACGATCCTGCCCACGGAGGGCACGGTCTTCCTGTCGCTCGCCGATCCCGACAAACCAGCCGGTCTCGTCGTCGCACAGCGATTACGGGCGCTCGGGCTCGAGATCGCCGCCACCGCTGGGACGGCCGCATATCTGGCCCGCTTCGATTCACCGGTCGACCAGGTCGTCGCCAAGGTGCAGGAGCACTCCGGCGTCACGGCCGTCGACCTGATCGCCGATGGGAAGATCTGCTTCGTCGTCAACACGCCCAGGGGCCGGATCGGCCGTAACGACGGCGAGCAGATCCGCAAGGCGGCCAACCTCCACCGGGTGAGCTGTGTCACGACGATCGACGCCGCGCTCGCCGCCGCGCAGGGCATGGCCGAGCGCCACGCCGACGGCGTGGGCGTCCGCTCGCTCCAGGAGTACCACGGACGCACGGATGCGGGCGCGGCCGCCGGCTGACGTGATCGACCCGCGGGTGCGAGTCGGTTCCGTCGAACTGCGTGCACCCGTGATGGCCGCCTCCGGAACCGTTGGGTACGGCGACGAACTGGCCGCCTACTTCGACTTCTCGGCGATCGGGGCGATCGTCACGAAGTCGCTCGCCGCCTTCGAGTGGCAGGGCAACCGGGCTCCGCGGCTGTATCCCACGGCGCAGGGGATGCTCAACGCGGTGGGGCTCCAGGGGCCCGGACTCCGGTACTGGCTCGACGAGGTGCTCCCTGCACTCGCTGCCACCGGCGCGACCATCGTCGCCAGCATCTGGGGGCGTTCGATCGACGACTACCGCGGCGCCGCCGAACTGCTTGCCGATGCGCCGCCTGAAGTTGTGGCTGTCGAGGTCAATCTCTCGTGTCCGAATCTCGAAGGCCGCAACGCGATCTTCGCCCATGATGCGGCGTTGTCTGCCGAGGTGATCCGAGCGACAGCGGTATGCGGGCGCCCGCGCTGGGCGAAGCTCAGTGCGAACACCGACCGCATCGTCGATGTTGCGGCCGCGGTCGCCGACGCTGGGGCCGAGGCGGTCACTTGCATCAACACGCTGCTCGGGCTCGCCTACGACGAGGACACCGCGTCGCCGGCGCTCGGAGCGGGTGGGGGAGGACTGTCCGGTCGTGCGATCCATCCTGTAGCCGTGCGTGCCGTGCACGACGTGTGTGTGGCGCATCCGGACCTACCGGTCGTCGGCGTCGGCGGGATCGCCTCGGGCTGGGACGCGGCGGAGATGCTGCTCGCGGGCGCCTCGGCGGTGCAGGTCGGAACCGCGACGTTCGCCGATCCGACAGCACCGCTGAAGATCCAGGGCGAACTGCTCGATTGGGCGATGAGGCGGGGGGTACCCAGCGTGGCCGAGATCGGCGCGCTAGCGTGATTCCATGGCAACACCTCCACAGTTGACCCCGGAGCAACGGACGGCCGCGCTTGCAAAGGCCGCCGAGGCCCGGACCGCACGCGCGGAGATCAAGCAACGGTTGAAGATGGGTTCGATGACCCTCGCCGAGGCCCTCGATTCCGACGATGTCAACGTCGGCAAGCTGAAGGTCGTCTCGATGCTCGAGTCGCTCCCCGGCGTGGGCAAGGTCAAGGCCCGCAAGCTGATGGAAGAGATCGGCATCGCGGACAATCGGCGGGTACAGGGGCTCGGCGCACAGCAGCGCAAGGCTCTGCTCGCCGAACTCGGCAGCTGAGCGACTCGATCGACATTGATCATCGTCGTGTCCGGCCCCGGCGGGGTCGGCAAGGGCACCATCGTCGACGCGCTCGTCAAGCGTGATCCCGATCTCTGGCTGAGCCGGTCGTGGACCACCCGCGACCGCCGAACCTCCGAATCGGACCGCTCGTATGTCTTCGTCTCGACGCGGGAGTTCGAGGAGCGGATCGCAGCGGGTGGGTTTCTCGAATGGACCGAGTTCCTCGGCCACTACTACGGCACCCCAACACCCGAGGTCGGTGACGAGGCCGACGTCGTGCTCGAAATCGAGGTCGACGGCGCGCAGCAGGTGAAGCGCGTCCACGAGGAGGCGGTGCTGCTCTTCGTCCTGCCTCCCTCGCGCGAGGAACAGGAACGGCGACTGCGCAACCGCGGTGACGAGGACCCCAAGGTGCTCGCCCGGCTGAAGAAGGCCGAGGAAGAGGAGCCGATCGGGCTCGAGTTGGCAGATCACGTCGTCGTCAACGATGATCTCGAGGAGACGATCGGCGAGATGTTGTCGATCATCAATCGGTATCGAAGCCGTTAGTATTGGTGCACTATGGCCCTCGACCACGACACGATGATCACCCCGCCGATCGAGGAACTCCTCGGCAAGGTCGATTCCAAGTTCTCCCTGGTCACGCTCGCCGCTCGGCGGGCGCGACACATCAACTCGTACTTCAACCAGCTCGGTGACGGCCTCGGCCACATGATTCCACCCCAGGTGTCGTCCACCGCGCGCAAGCCGCTCTCCATCGGCTTCGAGGAGATCGCCGACGACAAGATCGTCTGGACCGAGGCGCCCGAGGTTCCCGAAGCAGAGCTGCTCTACGACGCCGAAGCCGAGGCGCAGGCGATGGCCGACGCCGAGGCCGACGCCGAGAACTGAGCCCACGCTCGGAGCTGGTGATGTCGCTCGCGGGGAAGCGCATCGTGCTCGGCGTCACCGGCGGAATCGCCGCGTACAAGGCGATCGATGTGTCGCGTCGTCTCGTCGATGCAGGCGCGCACGTCGTGCCGATCATGACCGCCGGCGCCGAACGGTTCATCGGCTCGACCACGCTGAGTGCGCTGGCATCCGAACCGGTGCAGACCCGGCTCTGGGACAACCCGACGACGCCGATTCCCCACACATCGATCGGGCAAGGTGCCGATCTCGTGCTCGTCGCGCCGGCGACGGCTCGCTTGCTCGCGGCATATCGGATGGGCCTGTCCACCGATCTGCTCACCAACACCCTGCTCGCGACGCGTGCGCCCGTCGTCGTGTGCCCGGCGATGCACGCCGAGATGTGGGAGCACCCGAGCGTGACCGACAACGTTGCGACGCTCCGGGCGAGAGGTGTCCACATCGTCGAGCCCGATACCGGCCGGCTCGCCGGAGGTGATGTCGGTGCCGGGCGATTGGCCGCGCCCGAACGCATTGTCGCCGAGGTCGAGTCGATTCTCTCCGACCGTGATCTCGACGGAGTTCGCGTCGTCGTCTCAGCGGGCGGGACTCGTGAGCCGATCGACGCCGTCCGCGTCATCGCCAACCGCAGTTCCGGCAAGCAGGGATATGCGATCGCCGCGGACGCCGCCCGACGCGGCGCCGAGGTCGTCCTCGTCTCCACGGTCGACCTGGCACCGCCGCACGGCGTCGAGGTCGTTCCGGTCGAAACCGCCGCAGAGATGGAGGCCGCGATGTCAGCGGCCGCGGCGCAGTGCGAGGTCGTCGTCATGGCGGCTGCGGTTGCCGACTTCCGACCCCGGTCAGCGGTCGACGGCAAGCTCAAGAAGCGTGATGGTGCCCCCGAGATCCTGCTCGAGCCGACGCCCGACATCCTGGCCGCCCTGGGCGCGGGCAAGCGCCCGGGGCAGGTGCTCGTGGGGTTCGCCGCGGAGACCGACGATCTGATCGCCAATGCGTCGGCGAAACTCGCGGCCAAACGGCTCGATCTCATCGTCGCCAACGACGTTGGCGCAGTTGGGGTCGGGTTCGCTCACGACACCAACGCCGTTACGATGATCCAGCCCGGCGCGGAGCCTGTCGAGATCGACCTCGCCTCCAAGCGAGATGTCGCTCGGGCGGTCATCGACACCATCGTCACCATCCGTTCCAGACACTGACAGGACTTCCGAACACCACCATGTCGAACTACACCTTCACCTCCGAAAGCGTCACCGAGGGCCATCCCGACAAGATGGCCGATCAGGTCTCCGATGCGGTGCTCGACGCGATTCTCGCCAAGGACCCCGACGGTCGCGTCGCGTGCGAGACGCTCGTCACGACCGGCCTGTGCGTGATCGCCGGCGAGATCAGCACCGACGCATACGTCGAGATCCCCAAGATCGCACGCGAGACGATCGCCGGCATCGGCTACGACAACGCGGCCTATGGCTTCGACGCCGAGACCTGCGGTGTGCTCGTTTCGATCGATCCGCAGAGCCCCGACATCGCCCAGGGCGTCGACACGAGCGAGGAGGTCCGCGGCGGCACGTCCGGCGAGGATCAGCTCAACCTCCAGGGTGCAGGCGACCAGGGCATGATGTTCGGGTACGCCTGCACCGAGACGGTCGATCTCATGCCGCTCCCAATCTGGACCGCACACCGTCTCGCCGAGCGGTTGGCCGAAGTCCGCAAGTCCGGGCAGATCCCGTATCTGCGCCCCGACGGCAAGACGCAGGTCACCTATCGCTACGAGAACGGCACGCCGGTCGCTCTCGAGTCGGTGTTGATCAGCACACAACACCAGGACGGCATCGACCGCGACACGGTCATCAAGCCCGATCTCGAAGAGCAGGTCATCCGGCGTGTCGTGCCCGACCGGTTCGCCGACGACGACTACGAAGTATTCGTCAACCCGACCGGCAACTTCGTCCGCGGCGGTCCGTATGCGGATGCCGGGCTCACCGGCCGGAAGATCATCGTCGACACCTATGGCGGCATGGGTCGCCACGGCGGCGGCGCATTCTCCGGTAAGGATCCCAGCAAGGTCGATCGCTCGGGCGCATACGCCGGCCGCTGGGTCGCCAAGCATGTCGTCGCGAGCGGCGTCGCCGATCGCTGCGAAGTCCAGATGGCCTACGCGATCGGTATGGCGCACCCGGTCAGCATTCTCGTGGAGACGTTCGGCACGAATCACATGCCACACGAAGAGATCGAGGCCGCAGTGCGGGCGACGTTCGACCTGCGTCCGGGCGCGATCGTCCGCGATCTCGGCCTCAAGCGCCCGATCTACCTCCAGACGGCGGCGTACGGCCACTTCGGCCGTCCCGGGCTGCCGTGGGAAGAGCTGAGTCGCCTCGACGAGTTCAAGGCCGCACTCGGCGTCTGAGTTGACCGATCCGCCCGGCGCCGTCGTGCCCGGTCGGATCGCGCGCATCCTGCCCGACATCACCGGGCTCGACAAACGATTCGACTACCTGGTCCCGGCCGACATGGCCGATCGCATCGTGGTCGGTTCGTTGGTGCGGATCGACCTGCACGGCCGCCGTGTGGGCGGATGGGTGATGTCGATCCACGGCGTCGGCGAGACGCTGGTCGAAGCGGCTTCGCTCAAGGAGGTCGCGAAGTTCTCCGGTTGCGGCCCGACGGCGGAGCTGATCGACCTCGCTGAGTGGGCGGGCGTGCGATGGGCGGCCGCGCGGCAGCGACCATTCCTCGTGACCGCGTCGCCACCGCGCATGGTTCCGGGGTTGCCCGAGGCGCGGCGGACCGCGCTCCGGCCTGGGCCGTGTTCGCCGGCGACGGCCGAACTGCTCGCCTCCGGCGGTGGGCTCCTCCGTCTTCCTCCGCGCGCCGATCTGCTCCCGGCGGTGTTGGCCGCGGTCCGCCACGGCCCGGCCCTCGTTGTGGTGCCCGCCCAGGATGATGTTGCCCTGATCGCCGCGCGGCTCCGGAGAGCGAACGTTGCGGTCGCGATCGTTCCCGGTGAGTGGGCCCAAGCGGCCGGCGGAGTCGATGTCGTGATCGGCACGCGGTCCGCTGCCTGGGCACCTTGCGCGGAGATGGCGTGCGCGCTCGTGATCGATGAGCACGACGAGGCGTTGCAGGAAGAGCGCGCACCGACATGGCACGCTCGCGATGTCGTAGCCGAGCGCTGCCGGCGCGCTGGTGTGCCCTGCGTCCTGATCTCGCCGGTCCCCACCGTGACCGCGATCGAGTGGTATGCCCGCGACGGTGTGGTTCACCCGCCCCGGGCGCGGGAGCGTTCCGGCTGGCCGACGGTCGCGGTCGTCGATCGACGAGACGAGGAACCGTGGCGCCGGTCGCTGGTGACGTCAGCGTTGATCGAGCGGTTGCGCGATCCCGAGCGTCGTGTGTTGTGCGTGTCGAACATCACCGGCCGGGCAAGGGTGCTCGCGTGTCGGTCCTGTCAGGCGCTGGTCAGATGCGAGGTGTGCGACGCTGCTGTCGGCCTGACCGACGAGCGACGACTCGTCTGCAAACGCTGCGGCACCGATCGACCGGCGGTCTGCCAGGCCTGCGGTGCTGCCGCGTTCGCCAACCTCCGGCCGGGGGTCACCAGACTGCGCGAGGAACTCGAGGCGGCCGCAGGGCGTCCCGTGGCTCAGTTGACGGCCGCCGACGATCGACCTCCTGACCCGCACATCGACGTGGTCGTCGGCACCGAGGCGGTGCTTCATCGATCCGGGCCGGCCGACGTCGTGGTGTTCCTCGAGTTCGACTCCGAGATGTTGGCGCCCCGGTTCCGGGCCGCCGAGCAGTCGCTCGCTCTGCTGGTTCGTGCAGGGCGGCTCGCTCCTGAAGTGGTGGTACAGACCTTCGTCCCGGATCATCCAGTGCTGCAGGCGGCAGTGCGGGGCGATCCCGACATCGTGGCCGCGATCGAGCGCGACCGTCGCCTCCGCCTCGGGCTTCCGCCGTATGGGGCTCTCGCCTTGCTGTCGGGGACCGGAGCCGATGAGGTCGTCGCCGAACTCATCGGCCACGACGGTGGGATCGAGGTGGGCGAGATCGACGGTCACGGGAGCTCGCGCTATCTGGTTCGATCCGCAGACTGGATGACGCTCGGCGCAGCCCTGAACGCCGCCGAGCGCCCGACCGGGTCCCGCGTCCGGATCGAAGTCGACCCCGCACGGGTGTAGGTAGAACCGATCGCCGCCCGCCGTCTGCGTTCGGCCGGCCCACCGTGTGAGCCGAACTCGCTCCGGCGGCTCGTCCGCGGTACGGCCCGGGTCGGCGGGGGATGGGTCCGACCCGGGCCGCGGAGAGGGCGGTTGCGCTGTTGTGCGGATTCAGTCGACGCGTTCGACCGTGATGCGCGCGACCGGGTCGTCCCAGCCATAGACCTCGGGGTCGATCCCGCCGGGCCGGCCGACCAGTCCGTCGTGGTGGCGGATCACGCCGCCCTCGGGATCCCGAACTCCAGGGTTGCCACCTACGGGGCCGGGGATGAACGCCGCGTCCTCGTTGTTCGCCTCGGTGCCGGCGTCGTAGGCGCGCACATGGAATTCCTGCTGCCGGCGACCGAGTCGGACGGCGTCGAGGCCGGTGAACGCATCGTTCGTGTTGACCAGCATGCTCACGAGACTCAGCCGGTCTCCGGGTCTCGCCTCGACGTCGAACGTGGCCGCCGCCCCGGGTGCGATCGGCGCCGCGCCGCCGACGCCGGCCGAACGCACGCCGGGTGTTTGCGCGTAGGTTTCGACGAAGATGGGGAGGCCGGCGTCCTCGGCTACTGCCGCGACGGCCGCAGTCGCGGGTTGTCCGGGGCTCCAGACATCGGCTCGACGATGGTGGACGACGGTACCGACGGGTGACAGTGGCTGTGAGCCCGCCGGCGTGAGATTCTCGACGGTGATGCGGTAGGTCGATGTGGACGAGCCTCCGCCGTGGGTTGCATCGACGGTGGCCGGCACGATCGCAGCTGCGCCGGCCAATGCGACTGCGGCCGCGGCGATGGTCCTTGTCTTCCTGGTGGTGTTCATGGGCGTTGTTCCTCCGGATCTTGGGGTGTGCTCAACGTTGTCCCACTCAAGACGATCGGGCGCGAAACGCTCAACGTGATCGAGGGAAACAAACCCGAACGATGCGGTCGGGCGACTCCGTCAGTGGCGGGCCGCGACCGAGAGGAGCCGGAAACCGGCCTTCGAGGAACGGCGCGTGGTCTCGTATCCCTCGGCGACGAGCCAGCGTTGCAGCGAGTCGGCCCCGAGATGGCGTTGTACGACGAGGGCCGCGGATCCGTCGGGCGTGAGACGATCGAGCCATGCGACGAGCAGTTCCCGCAGGGCCGGCTTCCCGATCCGAATCGGTGGGTTCGACCAGATTGCAGCGAACCGGATGTCGCCGGGGACTTCGTCGGGCGCTGCGACGCGGATGTTTCGCACGCCGTTGCGGTCCGCGTTCACCTGGGTCAACGCACGTGCCCGCCCGTTCACGTCGACGGCCCACACGATGGCGCCCGGAGCCCGCTTCGCCATGGCCAATGCGATCGGTCCGGCGCCGCATCCGAGGTCGAGAACGTGTCCGTTCGGCGGGAGCGACAGCCCGGCCCGGAGCAGCACTGAGCTGCCCGTGTCGACGTGGCCTCGGCTGAACACGCCACGGTCCGTGCGAAGCGTGAAGGCGACATCGGGCAGCACGACATCGACATCGACCGGGTCGGAGGCTGTATCGGGGTCGTCGGTGAAGTAGTGCGCCCGGTCCCGGTCGTCCGCGTCGGTTGCCACGGCCCGTAGCCTGGCACGCGATGTCGTACACGATTCGCACCTACGGTGATCCGGTCCTCAAGACGGTTGCATCCACCGTCGACGACGTCGACGGCAAGGTCGTGCGCCTGGTCGGCGACATGTTCGACACGCTCGTCGAATCCGGCAACGGGCTCGCCCTCGCCGCACCGCAGATCGGTGTACGCAAACAGGTCGTGGTGTGGGATTTCGGCGACGACCCCACCGCCATCGTGAACCCCGAGATCGTCGAGTCGGACGGCGAGTGGGTCTACGACGAGGGCTGCCTTTCGATCCCCGGCCTCTACGTCGAGATGCTGCGGCCGAAACGAGTGCTCGTCAGAGGGATCGGACTGGATGGCGAAGCGGTCGAGATCGAGGCCGATGAACTCGAGGCGCGGATGGTCCAGCACGTGATCGATCATCTCCAGGGCGTGTTGATGTTCGACCGGATGACGTCCGATCAGCGCAAGGAGGCGCTCGTCGAGTTCCGACGTCTCCAGGAGGAAGAGGCGGCCGCCCAATCGCGGCGGGAGCCGGTGCGCCGACGTCTCCGGTTGGGTTGACCGAGGTCGCGCTTCGATGAGGATGCGGTCCTGGAAATGAGACTCGTCTACCTCGGCACCCCCGCCATGGCGGTGGCGCCACTCGATGCGCTCGTCGCCGCCGGACACGATGTGGCACTCGTCGTGACCGGCGAGGACAAGCGGAGGGGGAGGGGACGCGAGCTGTCGCCGAGCCCCGTCAAGGCGGCCGCAGTCACCCACGGCCTACCGGTGTCCCACTCGATCGACGACATCGCGTCGCTCGACGAGGTCCGGCTGGGTGTGGTCGTCGCGTACGGCCAGATCATCAGAGCCCCTCTGCTCGACGCGCTCCCCTTCGTCAACGTGCACTTTTCGCTGCTCCCGAGATGGCGCGGCGCGGCGCCGGTCGAGCGAGCGCTGCTCGCCGGCGACGAGCTCACCGGCGTCTGCATCATGCGCGTCGAGGAAGGACTCGACACGGGAGGCGTGTACTCCCGCCGGGAAGTGCCGATCGGCGAACGGGCGTCGGCCGGCGAGTTGCGCGCGCAGCTGGTCACCGCCGGAACCGAGCTGCTCGTCGAGACACTCGAGGTCGCGGCGGCGCAATGGAGTGAGGGCTGGATCGATCGCGCCGAACCACAGCTCGGCGAGTCGACGTACGCAGCGAAGTTGTCAACGGCGGACCGTGAGATCGACTGGGCCGCGTCCGCGAAGTCGATCGACCGCCAGATTCGCGTCGGCGGGGCGTGGACCACGTTCCGTGGCAAGCGCCTCAAGATCCTGTCCGGCGACCTGATCGAGGCGACGGTGATTCCGACCGCGGTGCAGCCCGAGGGGAAGGCCCCGATGTCGTTCGCCGCATGGCGCAACGGAGCCGGCCCGGCGGCTGACGAGCTGTTCGGGTGAGCGGTCCGCGGGTCACGACTGCCCGGGGGCTGGCGCGCGACGTGCTCGGCCGCATCGAAGGCGGCGGTGCATACGCCAACCTCGCCCTCGGATCAGCGCTCGATGCATCGGATCTGTCGGACGCCGACCGCCGCTTCGCCACCGACCTCGTGTATGGCACGACCCGGATGCGAAGGGCCTGCGACGTGCTCGTCGACCGGTTCGTCACCACACCTCCCGACCGGTCGACGCGCACGCTGCTGCGATTAGGCGCGTACCAACTCGCCTACGCCGGCGTGCCCCCACACGCTGCGGTCGGCGAAACGGTCGGTCTCGCCCCTCGGCGCACGAGAGGATTCGTCAACGCAGTGCTGCGCAAGGTGGCGACTCACCCGGTCGACGAACAGAACTGGCCGTCGACCGGCGCGCGACTGAGCTATCCCGACTGGATGGTCGATCGTTTAGGCATCGAGCTCGGCGACGATGCGATCGGGGCGCTCGAGCGGATGAACGAACCGCCGCCGGTGACCGTGCGCGATGACGGGTACGTGCAGGACACGTCGTCGCAGTGGGTGGCGGCAGCCGTCGAAGCGAGGCCCGGCGACCGGGTTCTCGACGTGTGCGCAGCGCCAGGCGGCAAGACCACCGCGATCGTGCGTACGGGTGCACTCGTGATCGCTGCTGATCGACGCGCCTCGCGGGCACGACTGGTGGCCGAGAATGCGGACCGTCTCGGAGTCGACATTCCTGTGGTGATCGCCGATGGCACCTCGTCGCCCTTCCGTGAGTCCTCCTTCGCTGTGGTCCTCGTCGATGCGCCCTGTTCGGGCCTTGGTGCACTCCGTCGGCGCGCCGACGCGCGGTGGCGGATCAGCGATCCGGACATCGAGCATCTGGCTGGGCTCCAGCGACGACTGCTCGATGGCTCGGCCCCACTCGTCGCGCCTGGTGGCCGGATCGTTTACAGCGTCTGCACGCTCACCGCGCAGGAGTCGATCGACCATGTTCCTCCGGCGGGATTCGAGATCGATCCTCGGCCACCCGATGTCGGTCGGTGGAGAGCGTACGGTCCGGGCTGGCGCGTGCTGCCCCAGGATGCCGACACCGACGGAATGGCGTTGGTTCGATACCGTCGTCGGTGATGAGCGATACGGCCGACCTGCCCCTGGCGAAAGTCCTCACGGTCAGCGACGGTGTCGCCCACGGCTCGCGCGAGGACAGAAGCGGCGAGGCTCTGGTGGCGTCGCTGAGCGGTGCCGGTTTCCTCGTCGTCGATCGTCGAGTCACCGCCGATGGCGCTGACTCGGTCGCTGCGGCACTCACCGATATGGCCGCGGGATTCGCCGGCGCGATCGTCTCCACCGGTGGCACCGGCTTCGCTCCCCGGGACCAGACCCCTGAGGGAACGCGCCGCGTGATCGAGCGCGAGGCTCCTGGTCTCTCCGAGGCGATGCGGCTGTGCAATCCCCTCGGCAGGTTGTCACGGGGAGTGGCGGGTATCCGGGGCGCGGCCATCATCCTCAACACGCCCGGCAGCACCAAGGGATGTGTCGAACAGCTCGAGGCGATCATCGATGTCGTGCCGCATGCACTCCGCCTGCTGCACGACACGGACACCTCACACTGACCGCTGGCGCGCGTTCTCTCGACAGCGTCCTGGACGGCGCCACCGAATCCAGCCGAAGCGCCGAGGAGGTCTCCAGGTAGCCTCGCCGACCGTGCTGCGCATCGTGCTTCCGAAGGGCTCACTCGAGCGGGCGACGCTCGAACTGTTCGAGGCGGCCGACCTGCCGGTGCAACGGTCTTCTTCGGTCGACTATCAGGCAACGATCGATGATCCGCGCATCGATTCGGTGCGGATCCTGCGACCACAGGAGATCCCGACCTACGTCGAGGAGGGATTGTTCGACATCGGGATCACCGGGCGAGATTGGATCGAGGAGACGAGCAGTGATGTCGAGACACTGGGAGAGTTGCGCTACTCGAAGGCGACGAGCAACCCGATCCGACTGGTCGTGGCTGTGGCCGGTGACGCGACGGCCGAGTCGGCCGCGGAGCTGCCCGACGGCGTGCGTGTGCACTCGGAATACCCGGAGCTGACCCGGCGCTACTTCGCCGAGCAGGGCGTCGACGCGGAGGTGCGTCTTTCCTACGGCGCGACCGAAGCGAAGATCCCCGACATCGCCGACTGTGTGGTCGAGATCACCGAGACGGGGCGAGCGTTGCGTGCCGCGGGCCTACGGATCATCGACACCGTCCTCACGAGCTACACCGAAGTGATCGCCAACCGCGCCGCGGCGAGCGACCCCGCCAAGCGTAAGTCGATGAACCAGATCATGACACTGCTCAATGGCGTGCTCGACGCCCGCGGCCGGGTGTTGCTCAAGCTCAATGTTGCCGAGGCCGACAAGGACGCCGTGCTCCGTGCGCTGCCGTCGATGAAGTCGCCCACGATGTCGCCCCTGGCCGGCGGCGGTTATGCGGTCGAGTCGGTCGTCGAGAAGCGGTCGATCAACCTCGTGATCCCGGCGCTGCGCGAAGCGGGCGCGACCGACCTGGTCGAGATGTCGATCGCAAAGATCGTCCCGTGAGGATCTGATCGTGAGTGGGGGAGCCGAGCGACGCCGGGGCATCGTCGAGGAGTTCGACGTCGAACGGGGGCTCGGAACAATCGTCGCGGAGGACGGCTCCCGCCATCGATTCCACTGCATCGAGATCGTGAATGGGACGCGCTCCATCGAACCGGGCACGGCGGTGGGTTTCGAGCTGTTGGCCAAACTGGGCCGATACGAGGCGGCGCGGATCGCAACGTGAGCGGTGCGGCCGAAGCGGCGCCCGACGAGCGGACGCGCCGGATCATCGATGTCGTGATGGCGCTCGTCGAGGGCGAGGTCACCACCTACGGCGACGTCGCCGAGGTCGCGGGCTACCCGCGCAACGCACGCCTCGTCGGCCGCATTCTGCGGGTGAGCGACGACGAGTTGCCCTGGTGGCGCGTCGTGGGCGCCGGGGGGCATCTCCGAGCCCACGATCCCGTGCTGCAGACCGGGCTGCTCCG
>JASJHI010000483.1:0-7423 GCA_033791105.1 Acidimicrobiia bacterium
ACGAGCCGCTCGTCGACGCCGAACGCGTCGACGACATGCGCGGGGTCGAAGTCGACGTTGCGGGCAAGGGCGCGCAGCAATTGGTCGGGCGTTCCGTCGAACACCGCCGATCGCAGCATCACCCAGCGTGACGCATGCACCCGCCGCGGTGTCGGGCCGTCGGGCCGGACTACCTCGAGGAGATCTGCGATGAAGCCGCCCTCGCGAAGCAGGCAGTGGATCGTTCCGACGCCGAGTTCCTCGGCGGTCCTCGACACCCAGTCGGTGAAGCCGAACATCAGCGGGCCACCGACCGTCACGCCGAATTCGGCGTCGACACTCCTGTACACAGCTGCGTCGACGACCCGAGCGGCAGCGGTCGCGGTCACGCCCCCATCGTCGCCGCGGGTCGCCGAGTGGATTGCGACTTCATCGAGTACGGCTGGAGCGACGAGATCGCGGTCATCCACCGCTGCGCACACAGCGATCGCCCCCAACTCCTCGGCGGCTCGGACATCCGCCACTGGATTGTCGCCGAGGTGGATCGTGCGCCCTGGGTCCGCGCCGACTTCGGAGACGACGGCGCGTAGCAGACCCGCGAACTTCGCGAGATCGCGCTCACCGGAGACGACGACCCGGTCGATCACATCAAGGGGAGCCCCAGCAGACTCGAGCAACATCCGCAGCTGCGCCTCGCCGAAGTAGGTGTCGCTGACGAGGACGGTGGTCACACCTTCGTCGTGCGCGTGCCGCAGCAGGTCGGCCACGGCACGATGGACACCGAGCGCATCGGCCTCGGTGCCGAGCTCGACGTCGAGTCCGCGCTCGCGCCACTCCTCGAGCGAGCCGCCTGCCGATGATCGTTCGTGCCACCGCTCCGGCATGCATGCCCAGATCTCCTCCAGCGTGCACTCGGTGGACTCCCGAGCGTCGCGGTTGCGCTCACGCGCCTGCTGCTCGGCGACGACACGACCGTGCATGAATTGCACCGGCTCGACGAATCGGGGGAGCGCCCCGACAGCCGCCAGGCGTCGGCCGATCTCGACGAACAGATGATGTGGCTCCGCGACCGGCCGCCACACCAGTGTGTCGAACACGTCACACGTGAGGAGATCGATCTCCCCACCTGCGATCGACTCGCGCGCAGACCCGACCGGATCGCGCCGGTCGCGGGCCGCGAGGGCATGAGCGTTCGGGGCGGGGTCCATCGCGCCGCGAACTGTAGCGGCGGCGCGAACCGCCGGTCGGGGCCGTCGGTACGCCATTGTCGCCCGATCGTCAGGCGGGCCAGGGGAGCGACGGGTAACGCTCACGGATCGCGACGGTCGCATCATCCGCAGCGAGGTTCGTCAACGAGATCATCGACCCTTCTTGCACGCGATAGCGACCGAGGATCTCACGGTGCAGCATCGCGTACCCGCCGGATTCGGCGAGGCGCAGCCACAGATCCCAGTCCTCCCAGCCGAAGACGTTGTCGTCGTCGTCCCGGTAGCCACCGAGCCGTTCCCACGACGAGCGGCGCCACATCGCCTGTGCGTCGATGTAGTTGGCGGCGCAGAGGCGCTCGACATCCCAATCGGTTGCGCCACGGATGCCGGTCGCGTCACCGAACTCCTCGAGGATCGTGTAGGCCGCGGCGGCGTCGGGCTCGTCGAGCAGCCCCGACCGAAGTCTCGCGAGACACTCGGGGTAGAGATGGTTGTCCGCGTCGACAACCATCACGAAGTCGCCTCGAGCTGCCGCGAATCCATCGTTGCGGGCTGCGGCGAGGCCCTCGTTGCAATCCTTCGCCAGCAAGAGGATCGCAGCGTCGGGATGCGCGCTCATGAAGCGCCGGATCGTCGCCCTCGACCCGTCGGTGGCGTGGTCCTCGACGACGATGACCTCCGCGGCGACGTCGGTCGAGGCGACGATGCTGGCGAGTGTCTCTTCGACGACGTCGGCGTAGTTGTAGACCGTGACCACGACGGACACGTCCGGCTCGATGTCCGCATGTGCCGGAGTGGACTCACGGTGGACATGGCGGGGCTCTCCATGGCGAAGCACGCACTGCAGTGAGTCGAGGCGTCGCAACGATGCGGTGTCGGCCAATGCCAGGCGCTTGGCTCGCCGCTGGAGTTCGGCATACGGACGGAAGACCCCGAGCCGCTCGACCGGGTTGGCGACCTCGCCGTGGAAGCGCCATGAGCCGCGTCGATGCGCGCCGCTCTGCACGTGGGCGGGCAGCTCGGGGAGTACTCGCGACTCGATCTCGGCGAGCAGCGGCGCAAGTGCATCGGTGAGCGACAGGTCGACCGTGACGGCACGGTGCGCGGCGTCGACGATGTTGTGGCGTCGTCGCTCGTCGCTCACGAGTTCGGTGATCGCGCTCGCGATGTCGTCGCCCTCAGCGCATACGAAGTGTTCGCCCGCGACCAGCGGCTCGTGTCCCACCGAAGGTTCGCTGATGACCGCGCAGCCGTTCGCCATCGCTTCGATCATGCGGACCCACTCGAAGTAGCGATCGCCGCCCGCTGCCTCGTCCGGGCTGCCCCGATGCAGGTTGAGCAGGATCTTGGACGACGCGAGGAGGTCGTACTTGTCGGCGCCGAACACCACGCCTCTCGTCACAGCGTCGACGGGTTTGTCGAACTGGAACAGCCGCAGGTCGCAACGAAGGGGATGAAGGGTGGCTGCGAGCCCGCCGAGTTGTTGTCCCCGGCGAGCGTCGAGACCGCCCATGAACAGCACGTCGGTGTGCCGCTCGGCGTCGAGCGAGGTGCCCCTCCGATCGATGAGGTCGAGCGACCGCACGGCACCGAGCCGGAGACGTTCGGTCGTGATGCCGTACGCACGAAGCGACTGGACGGCCAGGTCGTTGATGTCGAGTGTCAGCAGCCCGCGCCGGCACGCGTCCGCCGCGAGGTGGAACCACGGGGTTCCTGGTTGCTCGGTCCCGATGCAGATGCTCGCGGCGGCCGCCGCCTGCAGCTCGGACCGTGACGCGTCGTCGAGTTCGAAGAATTCGTGTGGTGCCACGACCAGGTTGATCGTTCCGTCGGGCAACGGCAACTCGTCGGTGACGACTTCGGCGTGGCGGTGGGGTGCGGCCGCCTCGCACACCATGTGTGCAATGTCGGTCATGAATCCGTTGCCGCGGGCCGAGACGAAGACCTTGACGGGTGCCCGATCGGGCGAGACGTCCCCGGCGACGGCGCGCCCGGTCATCAGCGACTCCGGATCGAGCGGTAGCGATCGCGCACGAGTCGCGCCAGCTTGGCCGGTGCTCGCCCGAGCTTGGCGATTCCGCGACGGATCACGCCACTCTTGTCCGGATGATGCCGCACGTCGCGGGACATCTGGATCAGCAACGTCCGCCGGCTCATCGCGGTCGGCAGGGACTCGGCGAGTTCGCGTACCCGGGCGCGCCGTTCCAGCGCCTCGGCTTGCAGGACCTCGATCGCCGCGTCGACCTCGGTGATGCGCCGCCGGAGCTCTGCATTCTCTGTGCGCAGCAGCTCGATCTCGTCGGTCGTCTCGGGCATCGGAGCAACGCTAGTGGCGAGAACCTCGGCACCACAGGCCACTACGATCGCCACATGGCCGGAGTGGGGAGCCCTCATTCCGCGTCGGGGGTCGCGGGCGTGGTCATCACCCATCGAGGCCCGACGGCGATGCTCCGCCGGTGCCTCGAGTCGATCTCGCGAGCTGATGGCCCGCGCTGCACCATCGTCGTCGACAACGGCGCGCACGCATCGGTGCCCCGCGACGACTACGGCCCCGGGGTCGGCGAGGTGCTCCGAGTCGAGAATCGAGGGTTCGGTGCGGCGTTCAATGCGGGCGTGGCACGTGTCGGGGAACTCGCCGCCGTCGCCGGCCGCGCTCCCGCGTACATCGCCCTCCTCAACGATGACGTCGAGGTCGCGATCGATTGGCTGGCGCCACTCGTGACCCAGCTCGACGGCGATCATTCCCTCGGCGCCGTACAGCCGAAGTTGCTCCTCGCCGGAACCTCACCGCCGAAGATCAACAGTCTCGGCGTCCGATTCGACGGTGCGGGGGCGGGTTCGGACATCGGATATGGCGAGGTGGACGGCACCGCGTACTCGACGTCTCGTGACATCGCTGTGTTCACCGGCGGTGCGGTGCTCTTTCGACGCGCGTTCCTCGATGATCTCGGTGGCTTCGACGAGCGCTACTTCCTCTACTACGAAGATGTCGATCTCGCCCTGCGGGGAGCCGAACGAAGCTGGCATTTCCGGTGCGAGCCGGCCAGCACCGTCGTTCACGATCAAGGCTCCTCCAGCGGTGACCTCGGTGACGAGGTCCACTACCTCCGGGAACGCAATCGGATCTGGACCACGATCCGCTTCCGCGGAGCGACAACGGTGGGGCGATCGCTGTGGCTGTCGGCGCGTCGCGTGCGGCATCGCCCGCGCCTGGCCCACACTCGCGCTCTGGCAGCGGGTATCGCTGCCGCTCCTCGACTACTCGCCGAGCGACGCCGGGCCGGAGCGGGCCGATGACGGACGCGACAGGGTCGACGCAGGCATCGCGCCACGAGTCGCCGGCCGGCGCTGATGGCTCCTCGGCGATCGGATCGAGATCGGTGACCGCTGCGCTCATCGGCGTGGCGCTGGTGGGCATCATGGTGTTGTCGTGGCTGCTGGCGACACCGCCGTCGGGCGGACCCGACGAACCGGCACACATGATTCGCGGCGCCGCGGTCATCCGGGGCCAACTCGACGGCGAGCCGTCGGAGTTCTCCGCCTCCAGACGGGTGTACGAGATTCCAGGCTGGGTCGGCCATCCCGACCCGGGATGCTTCGCCTTCTTCCCGTATGAACCAGCAGCGTGCGCGACGACCGTGCCGAGGCCCGACGGCGAAGCAGAATCCGAAACCGGGGCGTGGAAATACCAGGTGTGGGGACACCTGCTCCCCGGCGCCGGAACGCTGGCGCCCGCCTCGATCGGCACCTGGGCGGCCCGAGCGCTCGACGCCGCCCTTCCCGTGGTCGTCGTCGGGCTCGCGTTCTTCCTCGCGCTACGGCGTGGGCGGCTGATGTTCGCCGGTGTGCTGCTGGCCGTGACCCCGCTCGCGTGGTTCATGTTCGCGGTCGTCAACCCGTCCGGGCTGGTCATCGCCGGTGGCGTCGGGCTCTGGGTGGGGCTCGCGCTGTTGGCGCGGCACCCCGACGTGCTCACGCGGTGGCTGGTCGCGGTGTCGTGGGCGTTGATGACGTTGCCGCGGAGGGACGGACTGTTGTGGGCGGTGCTCATCCTGGCGGTCGTCATGCTCGTCGATGGCGCGACGCTCCGTTCCCTGTGGCGCGGGCTCGGACCAGGTCCGGTGGCGTTGGCGGGCACCGCGACGCTGGCGACGCTCGCGTGGGCGGCGATGAGCGACGTCACGTCGGTCGAGTTGCTTCTGCTGACGCCGTTCGTGCCGATTGCAGTCGACGCGGGACGTTGGGCCTGGAACGCGGCCTGGATGGCCGGCCACATCCGCAAGTTCGCCGCGACCATCGCCGTGGTGGCGGTTGGCGCGTTCGCGATCTATATCGTCATGGATCGCCGTGAGGGCGGATACGACGCCGACGTCATGCGCATCGTCATCGGCCGCACGGGCTTGCACCTCAATGAGGCGATCGGCATGCTGGGCTGGCTCGACACGCCGATCCCGACGTCGCTGGCGTTCGCCTGGCTCGTCGGACTCGGGGTGCTTTCAGCGGGCGCGATCGCGATCGGCGATCGGCGCCTCCTCGCGGCGGCAGGATTGATCGTCGTCACCGGTGTTCTCGCCTCGTGGGTGCTCGAGATGGCGCAGGGGGATCCGACCGGCACGTACTGGCAGGGTCGGTATTACTTGCCCTTCCTCGTCGGGATACCGATCATGCTCGGGCGCGCCCGACTACCCGACGGCTTCTCGACACGTCTCGCGAACGCGCTCGTTCTGCTGGCACTCGTCGTGCCGAATGTCGCATTGGCGGCAGCGATGCGACGGTGGTCCGTGGGTCTCGCCGGCTCGATGTTTCCGTGGGACTGGAACACCTACAACAGCCCGGTGCCGCCGGTCGTACTGCTCGCGATGAGCGTCGCTGCCTCGGTCGGCCTGTGGACGTGGGCCCGGCGTCTCACTCCGACATCGACCGGAATCGTCGCGCCGGGTGAGGTTCGCGAGTGAACGCGATCAGGTGACCGGTCGGTCCTGCTTGTCCTTCTTGGCGGCCTTCTGCGCGCGCTTCCAGTCGCGTACCTTGGCGAGTGAATCCTCGTCGTAGATGTCGGCGACCGATCTCGGCACGTCGTCGCCGAACTTCCCCGCCGCCTGCTGCCAGCCATCGGGTGTGACACCCTGGGTCTTGGCCAGAATGGCGACGAAGATCTTCGACTTCTCGTCGCCGTAGCCGGGCAACGCCTTCAGCCTCCGGAACAGTTCGCCACCGGACTCGACGTTCTTCCAGATGTTGGTCGCGTTGCCCTTGTAGTCGTCGGCGAGGACGGTGCAGACCGCGTGGATCCGCTTGCCCATCGACGCCGGGAACCGGTGGATCGCCGGCTTCTCACGGCACACCTCGACGAAGTCGTCGAGGTCCATCGCGGCGATCTTCTTCGGATCGAGGTGACCGAGGCGTTTCTTCAGGGTGGCGGGACCGGTGAAGGCCCACTCCATCGGCACCTGCTGGTCGAGGAGCATGCCGAGCAGGAGTGCGTTGCCGTTCGAGTTGAGCAGCTTGTCGGCCGCCACGTCGCCGGTGATGAAGAGTGTTCCTGGCATCGCCCGCACGCTACAGCGTCGCCGTCCGATGGTCGCCGGGTCAGATCCGGTGGACCCCGATCGGCGAGTAGGGGTCCTCGGCGAGCTGGGGGAAGACACCGGCGATGTAGCGGAACACCCGCCTCCGCTCCGCGAGTTGCTGGTCGGTGAAGAGCGCCGACGGGGGGAGCGTCAGCCGCGACTGTGGAGTCCAGATTGTCGACAATCCAGCGAGGCGGAGCTTCGTGCACAGCACGGCAACGGTGATGTCGACGAGCGCGTCGGGATCGACCTCCGGCTCGACGACCGGATCCCGGTCGCCCAACATCGCGGCAAGATCGAAACCGCCGACCTCGAGCGTTGCGCTTCGGTCGAACACCGCTCCCAGCGGCGACACACTGGCGACCTCCCGTCTGACGAGGAACGCGCCCCATGGGCCGTGGTTGTCGGCGTCGATGCCTTGGAACAGATCGATGACGGCCGGATGGTGCACCCGTCCGGCGGACACGAGGCGGCCGTCCGAGCTCGTGACCAATGGCCCGGCGGCGCCCACGTTCGCTCTCGCGCACTGGGCGGTGAGTGGGGACAGCCAACCGGTTCGATCAGGATCGGCGTCGACCGGCCGGAGTGCGATGTAGCGAGCGGAGCTGTGCTCGAACGCGCGGCAGATGTCGACAGCTGTCGTCGACGCGTCGAGCACGACCTGTT
>JASJHI010000484.1:0-8594 GCA_033791105.1 Acidimicrobiia bacterium
CTCGAACGTCTGGCGGCGGATCCAGAGGCGGACCTCTCCCGCGTCGCGAGCGTCGCGAGTTTCTTCATCAGTCGTGTCGACACCGAGGTCGACCGCCGACTCGAGGCAATCGGTAGTGACCAAGCACTCGCGCTCCGCGGCGCGGCCGCCGTGGCGCAGGGCAAGCTGGCGTATCAGCTCTTCACGGCAGCGTTCAGCGGCCCGCGCTGGGATGCACTTGTCGCCCGGGGCGCCCGCGTGCAGCGCCCGCTGTGGGCATCGACATCGACCAAGAACCCGGCCTACCCGGACACGCTCTACGTGGACGAACTGATCGGAACACACACGGTCAACACGCTTCCCGACGACACGCTCGCAGCCTTCGCCGACCACGGCACCGTCGCCCGCCGAATCGATGCCGATCTCGACGAGGCGCGGGCCGCTTGGCAAGGATTGGCCGACGTGGGCGTCAACATGGACGACGTCGCCGCCCAGCTCGAACGCGAAGGCGTCAGCAGCTTCCAGAAGGCCTTCGACGAACTCCTCACAGCCCTCGAGGACAAGGCGACCACGCTCCGCTCCTGACACCCACTCCCGTTCTGCGTGCCGATCTTCCCGCTCAGCGGGAAGATCGGTACAAGTTTCGGGAGTGGAGACCGGGGCGGTGAGGCGAGGAGGGGTCGCGCGGATCAGGTGGGGTCGATGTCGATGGTGATCCGGTGGTAACCCTGGGCCCCGTCGGGGCCGACGGGCTTGGGTTCCTCCGGCTGCGGCTTGCCGGATCCGTCGAACGCGCGGGCCTCGACCACGTGCTTGCCCGGCGCCCCTGCGTAGCGGTGCACCCACTGGACCCAGGTGTCGGCCGACGGGACACCGCCGATTTCGGCGTCGAGCCACTCTCCGTCGTCGATCCGAACCTGCACCGCAGAGATCCCGCGGTGCACTGCCCACGCGACACCACCGATCGCCACTTCACCGGTATGTGAACTTCCGCCGCGCGGCGTGTCGATTCGGGTCATCGTCTTCACCGGGCCGCGCTTGGACCAGTTCCGGGTGATCCAATACGCGTCGTACTCGTCCCACCCGGTCAGCTGGATGTCGGTGACCCATTTGGTCGCCGACACGTAGCCGTACAGGCCGGGCACGACCATGCGGACCGGGTAGCCGTGACGCGCCGGGAGCGGTTCGCCGTTCATCGCGATGGCGAGCATCGAGTCGCGACCGTCCATGATCGCCTCGATCGGCGTTCCCGCGGTCCACCCGTCGACTGAGCGGCTGACGACTTGCTCGGCACCGGCCTGCAGGCCCGCTTCGTCGAGGATGTCCCGCAGCAGGACACCTTGCCAGAGCGCGTTGCCGACGAGGTCGCCACCGACGTTGTTCGACACACACGACAGTGTGATGTACCGCTCGACCTGAGGCCGCGCGAGCAGGTCGTCGAAACTCAACTCGATCTCCTCGTCGACCTTGCCGTGGATCTTGAGTCGCCAGGAGTCCTTGCGGACTTGCGGGACCACCAGCGCCGTGTCGATGCGGTAGAAGTAGTCGTTGGGCACGACGAACGACTCGACACCTGGTACGCCGAGTTCCGCGTTCGCGGGCAGCACGTCGGCCACCGAATCGGCTCCCGGGAGTACCAGTGCCTCACGCTCGGCGCCCACCTCGAACCGCTCGCGCAACATGCGCCCGAATCCCCCGGTGACGACGGCAGCCGTGCCGAGGCCGGCGGCGCCGTACAGGAACTGGCGGCGGTCGACGCCCATCAACATCGGTCGGCCGTCGTCGTCGACGGCGCGTCTCGGGGACAACCACCAGAGCACGAGCATGGACACCGTTGTCCCCGTGATCGTCGGGAGCAACTTGGCGAACGACGGCTCCGGCCTGATGAGGACCGCGTACGCAGCGACGAGGCCGATCGCCCCGGTGATCACGAACGCGCCGACGCGCTCACCTTTGATCGCCAACAGCCCGACGACGATACCGACACCGAGGATCACCAGGAGCGCCCCGAAGACGAGGACCGCCTTGTCGGCCGAACCGAACACGTCGATCGCCCAGTCCTTCACCTCCGGCGGGACCCAGTCGATGAATACCTGTCCGACCGGCACCACGGGCGACACCGTGTCGCGGACGAGTCCAGCCGTGAGTTCGGCCGCCGCAAGGCCGGCGCCCGTGGCGAGCAGTCCCAGCAGCACGCCGTACCAGCGGCGACCCGCGGTACCGGTCATCCGGCGACCGCTCTCTGTGTCGGCGAGGTCGGGCCGGCCGGCGACGGGCATCTCCGGGACTCGATCCGCTGTCGAATCGGGGGTTGGTGTCGAGGTCATCGGGAAACAGAACTACCCGGGGCGGGTCGCTCCCGCGGCAGATGGGCAGGCGCGCCGGCCGAGTTTTCGAGATTGTTCGCTCATCGCACCCGCCGGTTTCTGGACTGTTCGCTCGACGAACGTTGAGTGACGGCTCATACCGGTTCCGAATCGTCGAGCTGCCGCAGCACTCCAGCCGCCTTCTCGATCGCTCGTCGAGCCTGCATCAGCTGCTTGTCGCCGATCGGACGTTCGACGGCGCCATCGGCGACGGCTTCGCGAAGTTGATCGAATGCGATCTCGTCGATGTCCGCAGCGATCGATTCGAGCCGGTCGATGAGGGATCCGTAGTCGGACATCGGATCAGCGCGCCCCGACGTCCCCGATCGCACCGGCGGCACGGACGGTGTCCGCGACGATGTCGACCGGGTGGCGCACCGCCAAGCCGATTTCGCGAAGAGGGAGCGCGAGGTGCATCGAGCAACCCGGGTTCGCACTCGCGACCACGGTTGCTCCACCGGCGGCAGCGGCCCGTGCGATCGATGCGAGCTTGCGGTCGCGGATCTCGAGGGACAACTCGGGCTGCAGGATGGAGAACGCACCGCCCGCGCCGCAGCACAGCCCGTCGTCGTCGAGTTCGACCACATCAGCGACGCGGGCGAGCACAGCCCGGGTCGGCTCGGTGAGCCGCTGCACATGCCGCAGGTGACACGGGTCCTGCACGATCACCGCTGGCCGGACCTCACGTGGCTCCGGCAGAAGGTCGACGCGATCGGCGAACCACTCGAGCGCGTCGACGACCCGCGCCGAGAACGCGACGGCCTCTGGCGTCCCCACCGTTCGCCCGTAGTCCTTGATGGCCGCACCGCAGCCCGCCGAGTTGACCACGATCGGCGCGCCGCCCGGCATCGACGCCATCACGTTCTGCGCAAGGGCGACCGCACGGTCGTGAAGGCCTGCATGGACGTGGAGGGCGCCGCAGCAATCGGCACCCTGGCCGGGAACGGCGAAACTCGAGCCGACCGCTGTGATCAGATCGGCAGTGTTGCGGTGGGTGTCGCGCTGCCACGCGTCCATCACACATCCGGTGAACAACCACACGTCGGTGCCGGTGGACTCCAGCGGTCTCGGGCGCCGCACAGGGAGGTCCGGCAATCCCAGGCGAGCCGGCACCAACCGCAGCCGCTGGGCGATCGCGAGCACGGTCGAACCGGCGAGCAGCAGTCGGTGCCGGTTCAACACCGAATAACCGAGACGCTGCCAGCGCGGTACCGAACGGCCGGATCCGGCGAGGCTCGACCGTGTTTGCTCCATCAGCGAGCCGAACGGAACGCCGCTGGGGCAGGCGGGCTCGCAACCTCGGCACTGCACACACGTCTCCATGAAGTCGAGGAACGAATCGTCGATCGGGAACCCGTTGTTCTGCACTGCGCGCATCGCGTCGACGCGGCCACGCGGCGAGTAGGCCTCCTCACCCGTCACCCGGAACGTCGGACAGTGCGGGAGACAGAGTCCGCAGGACACACACGTCGCCAGATCGACCGGGTCGAGACCGAGCGCGCCGCCACGGCCGGTGACGTGCTCGGCACGTTCGGTGCTCATCGCGTCCGCCCCGTCATGATGTGCTCCTCCATCGGCCCAAGAGCGTACGAGCGCACTTCACTGCGCGCGCCATGTCGGCGCATGCGGATCGCGCGCCCAGTAGCGGAGCCGACGGTGCGCCTCGAGCATCGCCGCCTCATCGTCGAGCCCGGCTCGCGCCCTCATCAGGGTGGCGGCCACCAGGCGGAGTTCGGCGAAACCATCGGCCCACCGATCGCCGCGCAGAGACTCGCCGTAGCCGGCGGCGAACGCCGGGTACTCGGCGCCGGTGCCTCCCCACCGCTCGCCCCAGGTCATCATCGGCGCGTGGTCCCACCCGGCGGGCGCACGGCAGAGCAGATCCCAGTCGATGAGGATCGGACCGTGCCCGGAAGCGAGGACGTTGCCGGGGTGGACATCACCGTGACACACAACCACATCGTCGAAGTCGGCCCATCCGCGCCAGCGCTCAACTGCACGCTGGAGACCATCGAGAGCAGCCGGCTCGATCGTCTCGCGCGTCTCGATGAGGAGCGCATCGAAATCCCACCATGGAAAGCCGGCAGGTGATGGTGCCGGATAGCCGACGGGCAGGTCCGCGGCATCGATCCGGTGGGCGGTGCGAACCATCGTTCCGACAGCGGTCCAATCGATCGGCTTGCCCGTCGGTTCGACGTATTCCCAACACGTCACGTCGTAGCCGCCGAGGCTCACGACATCGGTGCGGAGCGGCCGCGGGACACGCAGGCCGACGTCCGCGAGCATCTCGGCGAGCCGGATCGACCACACCGCATCGACGGTCGGTGCGCTCACGCGCAGGACGAGCCCGTCGGCGAGAAAGATCGCGTTCATTCCGAGCCGGAGCAGTCGTGCTGCAGAAACCTCGCCGAGCCCCCACTCGAGGACGGCAGCGCCGGCAGCACGCTGCGCGGCGCCCATGTCCGTGACCGGTCGATCGACATACGGCCGCGCCGGGACCGCCACGGGGCCGGGCCCGCCCGTCACCTGCTCATCACCCGCGCAGCGCCGAGACACCAGGATTGAGACGGGCGCCGGGATCGAATTCCTGCTTCAGGCGCGCGTGTAGCGCCACCACCGCCGCTGAGGCGGCACGCGGCGGTGCAGGCTCGCTGTGGTGGACGACGCCGACGCCGATCTCGGCGATGAAGCGGGCGTCAGAGGTGCCGAGCGACGCGAGCTCGGAGGCAGGAAGCGACCACCGTCCTCCGGTCGGCAGCAGTGGCGGGCCCTCGACCGCAGCGAGTCCGTGCCGACGCGCCTGTTCGGCGACGTCGTCGGGATGCCCCTCGAGCAGCACGTGACACGATCCGCCGTCCCAGAGGAGCGATGTCGGTCGATACAACTCAGCGAGCAGGTGCCACGGATCGGTGTCGCTCATGAACCACTGCCCGATGATCGGGAGAGGGCGGGTCCGCAGGATCACCTCACCGAGGAAGCCGAGCGTGCCACGCGAGCCGACGAGCAGTCGGCAGAGATCGAAGCCGCTCACGTTCTTCACCGTGGGGCCTCCGGCCGTGACGACTTCGCCGACAGCCGACACGTACGACACCTGGAGCAGAGCATCGCGCATGGCGCCCTCGCCGAGGCGGCGCGGGCTGCTACGGCCCACCGCGAGCGCGCCTCCGACCGTGCCGCCGGCCGGCAATGCGACGCTCTGGCGATGCTCGGCGAGTGCCGCGGAGAGTTCGTCGACCGGCGTCGCGGCACCACACCGGACGACCATCTCAGCCGGGTCGATCGACACCAGTCCGTCCGGAGCGCGCACACAGCGCACGCTGTCGACCGGGCCGCCGCGCGTGCCCTCCCCGGCGATCGTCACCTCGCCGGCAGGACCGACAGCGTCGGCGAATTCCGCCAGCGTCAGATCCACGCACCCTCCGGGATTCGCTGGATGTCCGCGCAGGTCGCCGGGTTCGGCAGCACCTTGTCCGGGTTGGCGATGAGCGCCGGATCGAACGCCGCCCGCACCGCCTCCTGGGCCCGGAGATCGACTTCCGAGAACATCAGCGGCATCAGATCGCGTTTCTCCAGACCGATGCCGTGCTCGCCCGACAGGACGCCGCCGGCCTCGACCGACGCCCGCACGATCTCGATGCCGGCGGCCTTGACGCGAGCCATCACGCCGGGCTCAGCGGCGTCGAACAGGAGCAGCGGGTGGAGGTTTCCGTCGCCGGCGTGGAACACGTTCAGGACCTGGAGATCGTGCCGCTCTGCGGTGGCGTAGACCTGCTCCAGTACCTCGGGCAAGCGGTGCCTCGGGACCACGGTGTCGTGGAGGTAGTAGTTCGGCGCGATGTTGGCGATCGCTCCGAAGGCCGACTTGCGCCCCTTCCACAGCAGCGCCCTTTCCGCCTCGTCGGCCGCAATCCGGATCGTGCCCACATCCCGGTCTGCGGCGAGCTCACGGATCCGAGCGACGTCCGCAGCGACGCCCACCGGTTGGCCGACCAACTCGATCAGCAGCGCCGCAGCCTGCTCGACCGGTAGATCGGCATGGATGAACTCCTCGACGGCGCGCAGACACAGCTGATCCATCATCTCCATCGCCGCCGGCACGATCCCGTCGGCGATCACATCGCTCACCAGCTGCGCACCGTCGCGCACGGAACCGAAGTCGAGCAGCAGGGTCGCCACGTCCGGCGCGTCCTGCATCAACCGCACGCAGACCTTCGTCGCCACACCGAACATTCCCTCGCTCCCGACGAACACGCCGCGCAGGTCGAGGCCATCGGGCTCGGGGTCCTCGCCACCGAGCACCGTGACCGCGCCGTCGGGCAACACGACCTCGACCGCGTGGATGTGCGCATTCGTGACGCCGTCCGCGAGGCAATGCGGCCCGCCCGAGTTGTTGGCGACGTTGCCGCCGATCGTGCACGTCTGCTGGCTGCTCGGATCGGGCGCGAAATGCACCCCGAGATGAGCGACACCCCGTGACAGATCGAGGTTGAGGACGCCCGGTTCCACCCAGGCCAGCCGGTTGACGTGATCGACCGAGAGCATGCGGTTCATCTTCGAGGTCGAGATCACGATCGCGCCGTCGGGCGGCACAGCCCCGCCGGCAAGTCCGGTGCCCGAGCCGCGAGCGACGAACGGCGTACCGGTTCGTGCGGCGACCTCCACGATTGCCGCGACGTCGGCGGTCGATTCCGCAAAACACACGACTCCCGCCGGGTTCGACATGTTGGAGGCGTCGTGCCGGTAGAGGCTGGTCTCGGTGCGGGCGGTACGAACCTGGTCCGGGCGCAATCGGCGGCTGAGTTCGTCGACCACGTGGGAGAGACCGTCGGGTAGCTCGCTGCCGTTGGTCTTGCGGCGCACGCGCATCGTGCTACCGCGGACGCATCACGACGACGCGTTCGGATCCGACCAGTTCGCCATCGACATATACCTCGTCGTCGGGCGCCACATGGTCCTCCAGGAGCACGAGGCGTCCATCGCGGAACGCCTCGACCTCGTCCTCGTGCTGCCGCATCACGCGGCGGCCCTCCCGGAGTGCCTCGGCAACCTCACGACCCCGCGAGGTGACACGATCAGCCGCGCTGCGCGCCACCGTCGATGGGGTGAGCTGCGACGCGGTCGCGATGACCTTCTTCTTCGCGTATCCGGCGCCGGCGACACCGACCGCGACACCCCCGACGAACCATGTCACGCGCTTGATCATCGGCGACGCCTCCTGCGGCGCGAACGGCGCTCGTCCTCGCGCGCGAGTTCGATCTCGGCCCGCCGGATCCGCTCGCTCTGGACGCGCGTTCCGCGCAGCCGAAGGAGGACCCGTGACGTGCCCTTGGCCAACCCCGTCGCCTTGATGACCGGGGTGGAGAACGCGGTACGCGCAACACGTCCGGAGACAGCGTCGCCGATCGCCTCCGCCGAGCCGAGCACCCGGTCGAAGCGCTCGAGGTCGGTGCGCGCGTCGTCGACGGTGTTGCGCGCTTCATCTGTCGTGACGCGCAATTCCTCGATGAGCGGCCGCGTCTCGGACCGGAGGTCAGCGACCTCGTACCGCAGATCACGCAACATGTCGAGCACGCGCATCAACACGACGACAAGTGCCGCGAACCCGATCGCGCAGAGCAACGCCGCGAGAACGACGACGAGTTCACCGGCTGTCATGACTCGCCTCCGCGGTCGGAATCGCGATCGCCGTCCGCCCGCCCAGTGGGTCCGGACGCGTGCCCGTCGTCCATCATCGCTCGTCTCCGATTCATCCGACTCGCCACGTCGGCCTCGTCGCCGTGCATGCTCGGCTCGTACCACGTGCGGTCGTTGAGTTCGGCGGGCAGATGACCCTGGTCGACCCAGCCTGACGCATGATCGTGAGGATACTCGTACCCGGCCCCGTGGCCCAGCGATGACGCGCCCTGGTAGTGGGAGTCGCGGAGATGCGCCGGCACCTCGCCGATCGCGCCGTCCCGAACCGCCTCGCGCGCGGCCCAGATGGCGAGCGCGGCGCGGTTGCTCTTCGGCGCGGCGGCGAGGTGAATTGCGGCCTGCGACAGGTTGAGCTGCGCTTCGGGCAGACCGACGTGTTCGAGCGCGTGTGCAGCGGCGACCGCAACACCGAGCGCACCGGTGTCGGCGAGACCCACGTCCTCGCTGGCGAAGATGATCATCCGTCGAACGATGAAGCGGGGGTCCTCGCCCGCTTCGAGCATCCGGGCGAGCCAGTAGACGGACGCGTCCGGATCGGAGCCGCGCATCGACTTG
>JASJHI010000485.1:0-4167 GCA_033791105.1 Acidimicrobiia bacterium
GGACACGACTACGAGACCACCACCGTGGCCTGATCCCACAACCAACCTGCCCGTGATCCCGGGGGTCACTGCGAACTTGTGTATCGCCCGGCGGACGTTACGTCCCACCCGTCTGACCGCCCCGATCGTTCCGGGCCGCTCGCTCTGGATGTCTTCTGTCAGGATTGCGGTATGACAGATCTCGACATCGACGCCCATACGGACCCAGGTCACACTCCGTGGTTCCTCGACGGAAACTTCGGGCCCGTTTTCGACGAGGTCACCGACGTCAACCTGCGAGTCACGGGTTCAATCCCGCCGTCGCTGTCGGGCCGCTACCTGCGCACTGGATCCAATCCGCCCTCGGGGGTGTCGAGCCACTGGTTCGCCGGTGACGGGATGGTGCACGGCGTCCGCCTCGACGCCGGCAACGCGGTCTGGTATCGAAACCGGTACGTACAGACCACCAAGCTCGCGAGAGGATTGGACGCAGCCGACCCGGAGGTGTTCGCCGACCCGACAGCCAGCTCGGGGAACACGAGTGTGCTGGCCCATGCCGGACGGATCTGGGCGCTGGAGGAGCTCCACCTTCCGTACGAGCTGAGCCCCGAACTCGACACGATCGGCAGTGACGACTTCGGCGGCAAGCTGACGACAGCATTCACCGCACACCCGAAACTGTGCCCCCAGACCGGAGAGCTGCACTTCTTCGGCTACTCCCCGTTCCCGCCCTTCCTGACATACCACGTTCTCGACGCCGGCGGATCGCTCGTCCATTCCACCCAGATCGCCGTGCCGAAGGGCACGATGATGCACGACTTCATGATCACCCGCGACCACGCCATCTTCATGGACCTACCGATCGTGTTCGATCTGTCGAACCTGGAGTCACCGATCGGGTGGGACGACACCTACGGCGCCCGCATCGGCATCATGCCGCGCATGGGCACGAACGCGGACATCCGCTGGTTCGAGATCGACCCGTGCTACGTGTTCCACCCCCTCAACGCATACGTGGACGACAACAAGGTGGTCTGCGATGTCGGTCGTCACGCCTCGATGTCGATGCAACCGGAGGTCTATACCCCACCGGCACATCTGCACCGGTGGACGTTCGACTTGGCATCGGGTGCCGTCAGCGAAGAGCGGATCGACGAGAGGACGCACGCCTTCTCGCGCGTCGATGACCGGGTCGTCGGCCTTACGCACCGGTACGGCTGGGGTGTGACTCACCGCGATGGCAGCGAGACGACGCTTCGTGAACCCGGAGTCGTCGTGAAGTGGGATGTCGTCACCGGCACACACGCCACCCACGACCTCGGGCCTGACGCATTCCCGAGTGAGTTCGTCTTCGTGCAAGACGATGATGCTGCTGGCGAAGACGAGGGCTGGGCGATCGGTTTCGTGTACAACGCGTCCGCGGACTCCTCCGACCTCGTCATCCTCGATGCATCAGCGCCCGGCAGCGATCCGGTCGCTCGGATCCACCTCCCACAACGAGTGCCCTTCGGTTTCCACGGCAGCTGGGTCGACGACTCGGTCCTCCCCGCCTGACGAGCGACTCCGGGCACGAACGGTCTGTGCGCGGAAGGGCTCTCGTCGTGCGCTTCGACGACGGGGAGTCGGGCATCCACCGGCCAACATGCGTCGGCCCGATCCCGCCTCGGCGCACCAATACCGACCACTCTCAACCGCCGCTCCCGCCCCGACGCAGCGTTGCTCAGATCCACGGACACGACCTCGCGATGGCTCCGACGTCAGACCACCCCAGCCAGATCGGAACGCAACCCTGCCACCAAACGCCGGCCCTGGGGAACAATTCGAGCCGCCTGTCGCGGAGCGTTGAACCGCTCGATAGCCGGCGAAGTCGCACGCCTTCGAACCGACGAAGGCCGCTCGATGAATCACGGCCCGCTCCACGCGCTGGCCCCGCTCGCGAACGGCACGTATCGGTGCGGCGACCTGCTCCAGATTGCTCGGGGTTCGAGCCGATCTGCGATGCGTTGCGTCAGCGCTTCACGCAGTCGCTGACTGGCCGATAGTACGGCGCTCTGCTTGGGGCAGGTTGTCCCACCAGCCGGCGTAGCGCCGATACGTTTGGGGGTCGCGCGAGGCGACGAGCTTTCTGAGCGGGCCGGCTTCTTGCGCCAGGTCTCTCCAGTCGCTATCAGACAGCGCGTGAAACGCCTGCACCTCGATGCCGCTGTCGGTGGGTCGCCACACGCCACTGAAGTAGCCGTCGACCAGCACTGTCGGGAGTACGTCGCCGTTTCGACGGATCACGTGTGCGCGGTAGTCGTCTGGAATGATTCGACTGCGGTCCCGATACGCAAGCAGGATGCTGTCCCACATTCCAAGGAGCCGTGCCGGGGCCGGAGCATCGGCAGACGGGATCAGCCCGCCGGGAACGTCGAACAGGGGCTCGCCGTCTGGTCCTTCGAGGATCGTGAGCCGGTCCGCCATCGCCTCCAGTGCCGGGCCGACCTCGGCCTGTCGTTGGAGCGCGAACTGGCCGAAGTCCTGGGGTGTCGCCGGCCCGAAGCCTTCCAGGTACCGCCAGATCAGGTGCTGGAGCGCCGCCTGCTCACCGGGGCGTGCAGGTGTCGTCGGGGCTGTCGCGAATGCCTGGCTCGGTCCGAACGACCACGGTCCGCCGGTCGGAACGTGGATTAGCGGAGCGTACGTGCGAAGCGCCCACCACAGTCTCGGTTCGACCGGTGAACCATCGGACAACATGCCGAGGATCTCGTCCTTGCTGCGCGGTTGGGATGTGTACCTGACGACCCGCTGCAGCGCAGCATCGGCGTCCTCGACGGTCAAGCCCGTCGAGGTGTACCGGCGATCGCTCAGGCGGCTCGCTCGGAGAACTCGCACCATCGCTGCGTGGAAGTGCGGGTACTCGTCGGCGGCCACAGCATGGAGCGTGATGCGCATGAGCGTTGCCTTGACGATCGTCCGCTCGACGAAGGCCTCGTCGAGGTGTGCGGAATCGAAGCCAGCGAGGCTGTTCCACAGTGCAATGTAGGGCGATGCCGGCTCCTGCGCCTGAAGCGCGACGACCTGCCGCACCCCTTCGACCACACCTGCCGGTCGCCGCTCGAGCAGCAGTTGGCGGGCCAGCGTGGCGCGGTTCAGTTGCCGGCTGGTGAGAGCCATCGTGCGACCCTACCGAACCCCATTGCCGGTCTCGATCTAGGTCTCGCTAGGGGACGCCCGACCCCGAGCGCGTCGTCATCCCGGCGCGAACGACACCCAGCGACGCTACCTCAACGAGCACACATATCAGCGAGCGCTCTTCAGCAGTCAAACCGCTCTTAGCGGCACTTCTACCGTGGGCAGAGACGCTCAGAACATCGGCCACCGAGCCCGAGCCGGAGTCGCTCCGCTCTCGAACCTGCATCGCTAGTGGGCCACCCGACTACTGCTGCGGAGAACGTCAGGTTCTGGATCGGCAGCGGCGCAGTACTCCCCGTCTCCCTCTGGGTGCGCCACCCGCTTCCACCCGCCGGATCTGAATGGGCGCCCACCAGGTGAAATCGACCGTTCGATCGCGACTGATGCGATTCCCGCCAGCTCCACTTCTAGGCGGCGCGCTCCGGCGTGTCGCCGGTGCTGGCTATTTGCCCGCGTCGTCGCCCGTCAGGTCTTCCACGTTCAGGGCGATGCCCAAGCGGACGGCGACCTCCCCGATCGAATCGAGCACAGCGTCGAGGTCGGCCCCGACCGGCACGGTCAACTGGGCGGTGATCTCGAACCGCCTGCCACCATCCTTGCCTGGCAAGTCGGTGACCGTGCCCAGACGCGAGATGCTGATTCCGGCTTCGCTGATCGCTGTGGAGATCTCATGGACGACGCCCGGTCGGTCATCACCGGTGAGTCGCAGGCGCACCTCATCGGCGTCGGGTGCAACGATGGGTTCCTCGACCTGCTGAGCCGTAACGTGCAGACCCTGGTCACGCAGGACCAACAGGTTGGTGAGGAGTTCGTCGACCCGGTCGTCGCCGACCTCCACCACCACGACCCCAGCGAACGTTCCAGCGATCTCGGCCAACTCGCTGCGCTTCCAGTTGCCTTCGTGAAAGCGAACCACGTCGGCCAGTGACGCAACGACACCTGCTCGGTCGCGCCCGATTATGGTCAACACCAGTTCGATCATCCCGTCACTATGGCACGCAGCGCAGATTCGCG
>JASJHI010000486.1:0-5078 GCA_033791105.1 Acidimicrobiia bacterium
GCCCGACTCGCTTCAGCACAGGCGATCATCAACGCGAGGAACTGACACGCCGCGGGCGTGTACGGAGGACTTGAGCGGTGAGGTTCCTGTTCGCGCCGACATCGGGTGATGCCCGCGAAAACCTGGTCGATCTCGACGTCCACTTGTGGCAGTGGCTCGTTCTGTTGGGGATCATCACCGCACTGCTGCTGGTCGATCTACTCGTCGTTCATCGCAAGGCACACGAGATCAAGACGAAGGAGGCGGCGATCGAATCCGCCGTCTGGATTTCGATCGGGGTCGCGTTCACGGCCGTTGTGGTCTGGTGGTTCGGCGTCGACGCGGGTACCGAGTACATCTCGGGCTACCTGATCGAGAAGAGCCTCAGCGTCGACAATGTGTTCGTCTGGGCGCTGATCTTCTCGTACTTCCTCGTCCCGCACAAGTACCAGCATCGAGTGCTGTTCTGGGGAATCTTCGGCGCCCTCGTGATGCGCGCGATCTTCATCTTCGGCGGGGTCGCACTGATCGCCCGGTTCAGCTGGATTCTCTTCGTGTTCGGCGGCTTTCTGCTGTACACCGCGGGCAAGCTGTTGTTCTCCAAGAACAGCCATGTCGATCCGGGAAACTCGCGGTTCCTGCGGATCGTCAAACGGTTCGTCCCGTCGACCGACGAGTACGACGGGCAGAAGCTGTTCACTATGAAGAACGGCCGCCGTCTGGCGACGCCGCTGTTCGCGGTCCTCGTGCTGATCGAGGGCACCGACGTCATCTTTGCCGTCGACTCGGTCCCGGCCGTGCTGGCGGTGAGCAATGAACCGTTCATCGTGTTCGCCTCGAACGCGTTCGCGATCCTCGGTCTACGCGCGCTGTACTTCCTGCTCGCCGACATGCACTCCCGGTTCATCTATCTGCAACAGGGTCTCGCTGTGATCCTCGCCTTCGTGGGCATCAAGATGATCATCGCCGAGTGGGTCCACATCCCGACGGCCGTCTCGCTCGGATTCATCGCGGTGGTGTTGACGGTGTCGATCGTCGTGTCGCTCAAGGTGAGTGGAGACCGCGAGGCCTCAGCTGCAGCTGACATCCCGGCGACCGAAGACTCGTCGGCGCGTGACGACGTGCCGGCAACCGACGACTCGCCAGCGACCGACGAAGTGCAGCCCTCCGACACGTAGTCTCCAGCGATGGCGATCGTCGACGAGGACATCGAGCGTCTGCGTTCGGCGGTGTCGATCGTCGACACCGTGCAGCACTACGTCGCGCTGAAGCGGGTCGGCCGCAATTGGGTGGGGCTGTGCCCCTTCCACGCCGAGAAGTCCGGCTCGTTCAACGTCCGCGAGGAGATGGGGCGATACAAGTGCTTCGGCTGCCAGGCCGCTGGCGACGTTTTCACATTCGTGCAGGAGATCGAGCACCTCGACTTCCCCGGCGCCGTCGAGCACCTCGCCGCGAGAGCCGGCATCCAGCTGAACTACACCTCGACCGAGCAGTCGAAGGAGCGTTCACGGCGCAAGCGGTTGGTGGCTGCGATGTCGGAAGCAGTCGATTGGTACCACGAGCGGCTGCTATCCGACCCCGCCGCCCGGCCGGCTCGCGACTATCTGCGTCGGAGGGGGCTCGCCGGCGACACCGCGAGGCAGTTCAAGCTCGGATGGGCCCCCGACGAGTGGGACGCTCTGTCAGCCGATCTCGGCCAACCCCACGACGTGCTGCAGGACGTCGGCCTCTCGTTCCGCAACCGCCGCAACAAGATGCAGGATTCCTTCCGGGCGCGCGTGATGTTTCCGATCTTCTCCGAGTCAGGCGAGGCGCTGGCGTTCGGCGGACGGATCCTGCCCGGCTCGGACGATCCCGCGAAGTACAAGAACTCATCGGAGACGGCGATCTACACGAAATCGAAGACGCTCTACGGGCTCAACTGGGCCAAGGCCGACGTCGCCAAGCACGACCAGGTCATCGTCTGCGAGGGATACACCGACGTGATCGGATTCCACCGGGCAGGGGTGCCACGTGCGGTCGCCACGTGTGGAACGGCGCTGACCGAGGAACACGTGCGCCTCCTCAAGCGGTATGCGAGCAAGGTCGTGCTCGCCTTCGACGCCGACGCTGCAGGACAGGGTGCCGCCGAACGGTTCTACGAGTGGGAGGAGAAGCACCAGGTCGAGGTATCGGTTGCCGCGCTCCCGGCCGGGAGCGATCCAGGTGACCTCGCGCAGTCTCGACCCGAGGCGCTGCCCGCGGCGATCGAAGGGTCGGTTCCGTTCCTCGGCTTCCGGCTCCGTCGGACCCTTGGATCACGTCCGATCGACTCACCCGAACACAAGGCCCGGCTCGCAGAGGAGGCGATGGCCGTCGTCAACGAGCACCCGAATCCGACCGTCCGAAAGCTGTACGCGGGGGAGGTCGCCGCAGGTGTCGGGTTGCCAGTCGCCGATCTGGTGCGGATCGCGGAGTCGGGGACGCGGCGACCGGCCGTACAGGTCCGAGCCAAGCAGTCCCGTGGCCAGATGGAGAACGCGGAGTACGCCGCGCTCGTCCTGCTCGTACAGGACTGGGACGTGATCGCGCCGTGGCTCGTCGAGGCGCTGTTCGACGACGATGCCAACCGAATGGCGTTCCTCGCCCTCGCTGAGGTCGGCGGCGATCTCAACGCGGCGCTCGCCGTCGCGCCGCCGGATTCGCGCGAGGTGCTGGAACGTGCCGCGGTCGCCGACCTGCGGATCGATCCACTGATCGAGGCGAAGACATTGATCGCAGCCGCAGTCCGACGAGAAGTCCGGAGCCGGACCGCGATGACCGACCCCGATGCGATCGAAGAGGACCGCCAGGCGCGGCTCGATGTGCAGGCGTTGAACGATGCTGATCAGGAACGCGCTCTCATGGCTGCCGAGTCGTTGCTAGGTTGGCTCAATAGACGGACAGAGGACCACACGGGTCGTGGTGGCTGAGGAAGCCTCCAACGATCCTCCGGCTTCCGAAGCTCCGTTCAGCGGGGTCGAGCCGGGGGAGTGGAGTGCACTGATCGCGCGCGGGCGCGAATCCGGTGTGCTGCACGCCGAAGACGTCACCCGCGTCCTTCGTCACGTCGAGCTCACCGGTGATGTGCTCGCCGAGGTCGAGACCACGATGGAGTTGCAAGGCATCGTGATCGACGAGACAGTCGAGTCGCTGGTCGACGACACGCCGAGCACGCTCCGTCGTGAGGTACACGTCGTCGAGCAGATCCCCGAAGCTGCCGCGGACGAGGACCCCGACGAGCGGCTTCTGAGCCGTCGCCGAACTCGACGCACCAAGAAGTCGTCACCAAAGGGTGAGGGTGGAACGTCCGATGCGGTACGGATGTATCTGCGCGAGATCGGTGAGGTCGATCTCCTTACGGTCGAGGACGAGCGCCGGCTCGCACAACTCATCGAAGCGGGCCAGATCGCTGCACAGACGATCGACGAGATCGAGGCCGACGGTGGCGTGATCGAAGGTGTCGATGGTCGAATGTTCATCCGGGCGGTCAATCGAGGCGAGCGCGCCAAGAGCGAGTTGACCCAGGCCAATCTGCGGCTGGTCGTCAGCATCGCCAAGCGGTACTCGGGCCGAGGAATGCAGTTGCTCGACCTCGTGCAGGAGGGCAATCTCGGGCTGATGCGAGCGGTCGACAAGTTCGACTACACGAAGGGTTTCAAGTTCTCGACATACGCCACCTGGTGGATCCGACAGGCGATCACCCGGTCGATTGCCGACCAGGCGCGCACCATCCGGATCCCCGTGCACATGGTGGAGCACATGAACCGCGTGACCCGGTCGAAGCGGCAGATGCACCAAGAACTCGAACGTGAACCGACGATCGACGAGCTCGCACATCAGGTGCAACTCGAACCCGATCGGGTGCGCGAGCTGCTTCGTTACTCCCAGGATCCGCTCTCCCTCGACTCGCCGATCGGCGAGGAGGACGAGTCGAATCTCGGGGACTTCATCGAGGACGAAAGCGTCGACGGGCCGGCCGATGCTGCCACTCGGGCGATGCTGACCGAGGCGGTCGGAGAGGTGCTCGGCGAGTTGTCAGAGCGCGAGCAGGACATCGTGCGGCTGCGATTCGGGCTCGACGGCGGACAGGCGAAGACGCTGGAAGAGGTTGGTCGAGAATTCGGTGTCACCCGCGAACGGATCCGCCAGATCGAGGCGAAGACGCTCGCCAAGCTGCGCCATCCTCAGCGTTCGCAGCGCCTGCGCGAGTTCCTCGAATCCGAGTGATGGCGCTCGCTGTAGCGTGTGAGGGCCGACCTTGCGCCGATATCATCACCGTTCGCAATCCGGGATAGCTCAGCTGGCAGAGCGTCTGACTGTTAATCAGAATGTCGCAGGTTCGAGCCCTGCTCCCGGAGCCACCTCGCCGGTCAACGCCGACTGCGGCGAGTTGATCTGGCGGCTCACGGTGATCTCTCTCATGTGCGCCCCTTCGTCTCCTGGCCGTATGTTGTCACCTCGAAGACAGGGGTGGTAGCTCAGTTGGTCAGAGCAGCGGACTCATAATCCGTCGGTCCCGGGTTCGAGCCCCGGCCGCCCCACTACTATCTACCAGGGATGATAGGGATTTCTCGACTGCTGAAGGAGCGTCGGGAAGCGCAATTCCGACATCCATCCAACATTTTTCCAACATCCGAGCTACTGTTTCGGTGTGGCACAGCTGCGATCGTCGCCAGGGATGCGGGAGCGTGAACCCGACGTGTGGGAGCTCATCGTCGAGGCCGGACGCGATCCCGTCACCGGCAAGCGGCGCCAGGCGAGCCGCACATTCCGCGGCAACCTGCGCGATGCGAAGAAAGAGCGGGCGGCGCTGCTCGTCGAGGCGAGCAAGGGCCGACACGACGGCACGAGAGCGTCGCTCGACGATCTGTTCGCCGACTGGATCGTGGAGCTGAAACGCAAAGGCCGTTCCCCCAACACCATCGCCGGCTACGAGCAGGTGTACGGCTACAACATCAAGCCGACCCTCGGCAAGAAACCCGTCACGAAGGTGACCACGAAGACGCTCACCGATCTGTACGGAGCTCACCAGGCTCGCGGCCTGTCGGCGCGCAGCGTCTATCAGATCCATGCCTGCC
>JASJHI010000487.1:0-16170 GCA_033791105.1 Acidimicrobiia bacterium
TGGTGCGGGCAGACGTCAATCCGACGGTGGGAATACCACTGGCCTCGATCTCATGGGCGATCAGTCCGACCGACTGATGACAGATCGGTCAAACGGGGACGAGCAGCACGAGGTCGGGTTGTTCGATCCGGCACTGCTCGACGATTGCAGCTCCAGTTTCGGCGCGCATGCGGCGACTGGAGTAGATGCCGCCCATGAACGCGATGCTGTTGTCGGTCATGCCGCCGATCACTCCCCCGGCGACCAGATCGCGCAACGGGTCGAGGGGGAACACGCAGTTCGGGTCGCGCCGGGCATCTGTCTGGTCGTAGGCGAAATGGGCGGTTCGCAGGTCATCGGTCGGCGTGTCGTTGGCGATCAGCCTGAGCGACGTGTCGTCTTTGGTGTGGAATGCGATCTGGCCTCGCGAGTAGATCCCCCCGGAGCCGATCATCATCACCCGGCAGTCCGCCAACGGCTTGGTCAGCGGGGTCCACTCGGGCGGCTCCGAGCGCTCGGCCCATCGGTACGGCGGATAGCCGAGGCGGTCGTACATCCGGCGCGTCTCGCCGATGTAGTCGGCCGGCGGCAACAGCGACCGGCCGGCCACTACCTCCCCGGTCACGAGCGCGCTCATACCCGGAATCTCACCACATCCCGAGGCATGCCGGCGACACGGGCCCGGACGCGAGTCGGCCGGACCCCGAAGGATCCGGCCGACTCGTGCGGAGAACTCCGCGTCAGAGGGTGACCCAGGTCAGGACCCGGCCACTCCCGTGTCGGGCTTGAAGTTGCCCTTGCTCTTGTCGCCGTTGATGAGCTCGGTGCTCATCGCGTAGCTGAGCGTTGCGTGGGCGACCGCGTCCGAGTTCACATCGAGCGCGTGCAGGCTGATGTTGTCGAACGTGTCGCAGGCGAGGTGGTAGCACGGGTCGTACGGATCGCCGGCCGTGCCGCCGTAGAGGGCTGCCTCGTCAGTGGTCTTGATGCCCTCGGCGCCGGTGAACAGGCCGCCCGCGGGAATACCGACCGCGATGAACGGGCCGTAGTCGGACCTGCCTGAGAAGTCGGTGCCCTGGTATGGCTCACCGATCGAGTCGTAGTAGTCCTCGAAGGTCTTCTCGATCTGCGCCGACCCTTCCGGACCCGGTCCTGCACCGACCATGTCGGAGTCGTCGCCGTCGTAGATGGCGAACATGTAGTTCGGTGACCCGATCATGTCGAAGTTGAGGTACAGGGTGATGTCGTCGAGCGCGTCCTCGGTGAGGTTGTCGACGTAGTACTCCGAGCCGAGCAGGCCGGATTCCTCAGCACCCCACCAGGCGAAGCGCACCTGGTTGCGCGGGTGCACCTGCTGCATCTGGATCGCCGTCTCGAGGATCGCAGCGGAGCCCGAGCCGTTGTCCTGGATGCCCGGCCCTTCGGCCACGGAATCGAGGTGTGCCCCGACCATGACCACGTTGTCCGGGTTGCCCTTCTCGCTCTCGGCGATCACGTTGAACGTGTCGCGCAGCTCACTCGTGGTGTCGGTGAACATGCGAACCTCGACACCTCCCGCGGCGAGCTCGACACCGACGTCGTAGTGGGCGGCGACAACAGGTATTTCGACGTCCGGCCCACCGAGCGTGCCGAGGAACGCAAATGTACGTCCCGGCTGCCCCTCGTTGAAGATCACGACGCCAACTGCACCGGCTGCTTCGGCGTTCACGGCCTTCACGACGAAGTCGCACGAGCCACGCTGGACGATCGCGATATTGCCCGCACCGAAGCCGGCGAAGTCCGCAGCCTCACAACCCGACGTCGAGGTGTTGGCATCGGGTGCCGCCGGAATCACCAGGTCGACGCCTTGGGCGGTCGCCGTCACGTCTCCGGAGCCGGAGTAGTCCATCGTCGCGAACCCGAAGGCATCGAAGTACGGGTAGTCGGTGGGAGTCGGTGTGACCTGCTGGAGCTCAGCCATTGAGTGCTCCTGGAAGAACGGGAACTGGAAGTCTTGGATGATGACGTCGTAACCGGCCGCCTCCATCTGCTCGGCGACATATGCGCCGGATGCCGCGTATCCAGGCGTGCTCGCTTCGCGGGTTCCGCCGTTGGCGTCAGCCGCGTCCTGGAATGCCTGTTGGTGGGCACGGACGTTGTCGACGGTCACACACTCCAGCAACTTGTCGAGGTTGTTGTTGCTGCGCTTCTCGCACGACTGTGGACCTGCGCTGGCGGCGGGCGCCGCCAACACGATCGTGCCACAGACGAGTGCGGACGCGAGCAGTACTCGCTTGATCATGATTTCCGCTTCCGCCGGTCTCGCGACCGGTTCTGAATACTGAACATCGAACAATACACGACTGCGCGAACGGCGAATCTCGGCCGTGACGGTTCGGCTACGGTGCGCGATCGGGTCAGTCGGCACGACTGTCCCTTCTGTTCATCTGGAAGGGGAACATGAGGATGACACGACATCGACGACGCAATCGCGGCATCGCCACGGCACTCGCCGTTGTGCTGGTCGCGGCCGCCGTACCCGCAGCAGCACTCGCGGGAGGTGGACACGGAGGAGACAACGGCGGTGGCCACGGCGGCAGATCGCATGGCTGCGAGAATCGCAACATCAACTCCGTGCGCAAGATGCTTGCCTGCACGAGCAGCAGCGACGTGCGCTGGCACATGGAGACGTTCCAGGACATCGCCGACGCCAACGGTGGCACGCGCGCCTCCGGCACGCCGGGCTACGACGCCTCGGCCGACTATGTCGCCTGGCAGCTCGATCGCGCCGGATTCACCGTAGAACGCCAGGTGTTCGACTTCAGCCTCTTCACCGAGAACTCGAGTTCGCTGACCAACGGCGGTGCCGTCGAGACGACGACGATGAGCTACTCCGGCTCCGGCGCCGTCGACGGCGACGTCATCTCGGTCGATCTCGACCTGGGCCTCGGCAACAGCTCTACTTCCGGGTGCGAGGCGACCGACTTCGACGGTCTCGACTTCTCCGGTCCTGCCGACATCGCCGTGATCCAGCGTGGTGCCTGCGACTTCGTGGACAAGGCGGTCAACGCCCAGGACGCCGGCGCTGAAGGTGTCGTCATCTTCAATCAGGGCAACACCGAGGACCGCCTGGGTCAGATCAACGGCACCCTCGGCGAAGGCGCTGTCGGAGTGATCACTATCCCGGTGATCAGCACCGGCTACGACGACGGCGTCGCACTGGTGGGCGCGGGTCCGGTCAGCATGTCCGCCGACACGACCATCGACACGAGGACGACCGAGAACATCATCGGCGACCTTCCGGGCGTCAACCCGGACAACGTCGTGATGGCCGGCGCCCACCTCGACTCGGTCGACGAGGGTCCCGGCATCCACGACAACGGGAGCGGCTCAGCGGCATTGCTGACCGTCGCGCTCGAACTGGGGAACAACAAGCAGTACGTACCGCAGAACACGCTGCGCTTCGCCTGGTGGGGTGCGGAGGAATCCGGTCTGATCGGCTCGGACAACTACGTCTTCCACCCGGAATTCGGCCTCACCGATGAGGAGTACTTCGCGCTGGCGCTGTACCTCAACTTCGACATGGTGGGCTCACCGAACTACATCTTCGGCGTCTACGACGCCGACGAGTCGACGTTCCCGGCGCCCGTTGCCGTGCCGCCGGGCTCGGAGGCCCTCGAGGATCTCTTCGAGGCGTACTACACCGTGAAGGGTGAGCCCTACGACGACACCGAGTTCTCGGGTCGCTCCGACTATGACGCCTTCATCAGCGTCGGTATTCCGGCAAGCGGACTGTTCACCGGCGCCGAGGGCATCAAGACAGCCGAGCAGGAAGCGATCTGGGGCGGCACGGCCGGCGAGCAGTACGACCCGTGCTATCACCAGGCCTGTGACACGCAGGACAACCGCAGCCGGTACGCACTCGACATCAACGTCGACGCGATCGCCTACGCGATCTTCGTGCTCGCGGCGTCGACCGAGGCCGTCAACGGCGTGGTCGGTGTACCGGTGAAGGGCATCACACCCGATCAAGTCGACTTCGACGGACCGCAGGGCACCTTCCTCTCCGGAGGCGGGTTCACCTACGACGGACTCGAGACATCCTGAACGTCGATTGACCTGAGTTCCAAATGACGGAGGGCCTCTCGCAATGGTCGCCCTCCGTCGCGTCTCGGCACGAGCTCAGACGCGCCGGCACGGCGATCACCGCACGCGAGGGGCCGGCTGCGTCGGTTGCAACCGGTCCCCTGGGCTGGGCTGTCAGCCGGTGGTGTGGGCGATCAGCACGTCACAGTGGGCGCGGCGCAGCACGTCGACGCCGACCGAGCCGAGTACACGGGCCAGACCCTGCACCCGCCGGTTGCCCACCACGATGATCTGCGCGTCGAGCCGTTCGGCCTCGGCACAGATCACCTCCGCCGGCGCGGCGACGCTCACGAACGTCGATGTCTCCGGTGGGTTCCGCTCGAAGCGGAGCGACCCGAGGAAGTTCCGTGCGCGCTCGACCGGGTCGAGGTGCACGCGCTCTCCGCCGACGGTCACGTCTTCCGGGGAGCCGGAGACGCACATCACCATGTGCAGCGGAACACCCATATCGGCCGCGAGTTCGGCCGCCGTGGCAGCGGCGCGGCCTGCCGTCTCAGTCTCGTCGACGCCTACAACAATCTCGTTCATGCCGTTCTCCCCCGGCCGATCACCCGTGATCGGCACGGTCGCAGCGTAGACGAGGTGCCGCGCCCGACGATTCCTGCGCGCAAATCTGCTAACAACACTCGATGGAGAAAACGGGGAACGGTGACTTCGTGTATTCGCACGGCGAACGTCGACCGGTCGAAGTGCTCGTGTTCGAGGTCGATCCGGCACAACTCGACGAGTTCCTCCGAGTCGACCACGAGGTATGGACGCTGGGCGAGGCCTTCGCCACCGGACTCGAACGAATCCCGCTACTGTCGAAAGAGATCTGGCTCGACGATTCACGTCCTGGCGAAGTGACGCTCGTGTTCGTCTGGGACTCGATGGAGAGTTGGCAGGCGGTCGATGGGGAGGCGCTCCAACGCAGCCTGCAGGCCCGCTTCGACGCCGAGTTTCCGCATCCTGTGCGGCTCGTCCGGGCACTGCACGACGAGCGGTCCCGGGGGATACATCGCTGGAGCCGATTCGAGCGTGCCGAACTCCCGGACGATCAATCGACCTGAACATGCGCTGCCACCGCCGGCACGAGGAGCGGTGCGGAGCCGCTCAGCGGACGCGTCGGAGCCGAACACCCACGTTGGAGTACTTCACGATGCACCACGCGGCGTGCACACCGTCCCTCCAGCCGATCATCTTCCCTTCCTCGTAGGTCCGTCCGGCGTACGAGATACCAACCTCGAAGATGCGTGCCTTTGCACGTGCCACCTTCGCCGTGATCTCCGGCTCGAAACCGAATGAATCCTCCTCTATCACGATCGACTGGATCAGCTCACGGCGGAAGGCCTTGAAACAGGTCTCCATGTCGCTGAGGTTGAGATCGGTGAACATGTTCGAGAGCAGGGTCAAGAACCGGTTCCCGAGGCTGTGCCAGAAGTACAGCACGCGGTGCGACCTGCCCGAGAAGAAACGCGAGCCGTAGACGGCATCGGCAAGTCCGGCCTCGAGTGGAGCCATCAGCTCGCCGTACTCGGCCGGGTCGTACTCGAGGTCAGCGTCCTGGATGATCACGTACTCGGCAGAGACATGTCCGAACCCGACGCGTAGGGCGGCACCCTTTCCTCGGTTGCGCTCCTGGAGAAGAACCATGACACGCGGGTCGTCGACCTTCGCCAAGAGTTCTCGCGTACCGTCGGTCGAGCCGTCGTCAACGACGACGATCTCGACAACCCAGGGTGAGCGGAGCACCGCGCCGAGGAGTTCGAGCACCGTGGCCTGTTCGTTGTAGCAGGGCACGACGACACTGAGGCAGGGACGTGCCGGGCTAGTCATCGAACGCGCACCGTAGCCACTTCATCGGCCGATTCGCGGCCCTTCCGAGCAACACCCCGCGAGTCGCTGGCAGGATGAAGACCGGCGATCGAGCGCATTCGATCGACACCGCCGTCCGTTCTGCCAACACGAGGATCTCCACGTGCGACTCCCATTCCGTACCACCGTCTCTGGCGCGCTGATCTCGGTCGCGTTGTCCGGGCTGCTGCTCGTACTGATTCCGGTGTGGGCGATCGATCGCCTCGTCAACGGCATCCGAACCAGGCGGAGATCGGGTTCGGTGCGACCGATCGAGCGCGTCAGCGCAAGCGACCTCGACATGGCAGCCGTCATGCGCAGAGGGGAGCCGGTGATCATCGAGGGCCTCGCCAGTGAGCTGGATCTGCGCATCGCCCCCGATCTCGACGGGTTCAGAGCCGTAGCGCAAGAGGCGACGAACACCTTCAAGGTGAAGGTACACAGAGCTCACTCGCCGTACTTTCTCTACGTCGGCGATTACGGGGCGGAACTGGAGCGCGTCGAGACGATGACGCTCGACGGCTTTCTCGACGCAATGTTCGAGGACGAATGCAGCGCTGACGTGTGCATCTATCGCCTGTTCGGCGTGGGCGACCTAGACGGCGCTGTCGGCAAAATGATCGACGACCTCGCGGGCGCGCTGCCCGAGGTGGCAGGTCGACGACCCGATCGTGGTGCGAGTGGCATCTGGATCGGATCGGCCGGCGTCGTCACACCCCTGCACCACGACGCATGGACGGGCTTGTTGTTCCAGATGACGGGCTCGAAGCGGGTGTTGATGTTCCCGCCGAGCGAACGCCCGAACCTCTACTTCACCTCACCATTGGCAGCGCGCGAACGCTGGAGCAGGCTGCCCGCCCGATCTGACGACGCCGATCCGGAGAAGTATCCTCGGTTCGGCCGTGCAATGCGCTACGAGGCGCAACTCCACGCCGACGAGGTGCTGTTCATCCCCCCGTACTGGGCCCATGAGATCGAGGCGCTCGAACCCAACATCAGCATTCCGTTCCGCTACGCGGCCCGACCGGTCGATCACCTCAATCCAGGCTTTCTACGACCGGCCTACGAGATCTTCGACCATCGGTTCCTGGAGGATCGGAGAGCCGGGTAAACGATCGGACCGAACGCGCATGCCACCCGTCTTCGAGATCGCCACGTTCGGCTACGTGTCCAACTGGACCGGGTGCGAGATGGAGACGAGTACTTCGCCGCTCACGACGGGCCGTCCGATCGCTACCGTCTGGGCGTGCCGCTGACCTCGAACGACCGATCCGCTGCCGAGACTCGCCCATGACGTCCGACCGCTTGTCGGAGGGTATTCACGAGCATCGTCTCTCCGACCGCGCCGCGCAGATCCTGGACGATCCGATGGCGTCGGCGTCGGACCGACGCCTCTCGGCGCGAGCAATCGAGACCACGCGGCGCATCGGGGAACGGACGTCGTTGGAGCGCGAACGCCTCGTCGCACTGCTCCGGGAAGCCGGAGTTCCGGTCGAGCCGAACGACCGCGACGGCCCCCGCCAGAACCACGCGATCAGCCTCGCCGTCTCGGATCATGCCTGCGCCGATCGTGCGGCGGAACTCTTGGAGCCGGGAGGCTACGAGCGTTGGGAGCGGTGGGCGCGGGGTGCTGCGCAGTCGTTCCGACGTGTTGCCGATCATCTCACGCTCGGTCGAACGACGGACGTCACGATGGTGGCCCGCATCGCCTGGTCGCCGGTCAGAGCACGCACGACCTTCGACCGCCTGTTCCGTCCGACGGCCGGCGATTGGGACATGATCGATCTGCCCGAACGCGCCTGGCCGGCCTACTCATTGGTTCGGCCGATGAGGTTGCTGCTCGAGCGAACCCCGCTACTCGAACGCCACAACGCGGGCCTCGGGCCCTACCTCTCGACACCCGAGTCTTTGATCGGCCCACTGCTCGAGTTCGCGTCGCTCCAGCCGACCGACCGGTTCGTCGACGTCGGCTGTGGAGATGGTCGTCTCGCAGTCGCCGCCGCATCTTCGTACGGCTGCCAGGTCGTGGGCATCGAACGATCGGCCGAGCTCGCAGCAGCGGCGCGCGCCCGCGCCGAGCGGGCGGCGGTCAGCGACCTGGTCGATATCAGAGTTGCCGATGCCCGGTCAGCCGACTTGAGTTCAGCGAGCGTGGTATTCATGTTCTTGCCGATCAACATCGTCGATGCGTTGCTTGCTCCCACGCTCGAAAAGTTGCCCAACGGCGCGCGGCTGATCGTCCACGAACAGAGCCGGCTGCCGTCGTCCATCGATCCCCCGCCGGACCACTCGAGCCCGATCCTCGGCGACGAAGCGGTGACCGTCGCTCATCGGTGGACTGCCCGCCGCATCTGAGCCTGACTCAGGCGTCGATCAGCTCACGAGCCGCTCGGTCCTCACCAGCGAGCTCGGTGGCGGGGTCGCGTGTCGGCAACAGACGGTCGCGTCAACGATCGAAGAACCACACCGCCGTCGCCGCCACCGTAGGCGAAGGCCACGAGCACGGCGGAACGCGGCCGACGCAGGGCGGGATCGACGGGATCATTGACTCGGGTGTCGTAGTCGAAGATCGGTTCGGTCGCCCACGCCACCGCGACGAGCGCGACGAACGCGAGTGTGACGGATCCGGCGAACAGGAACGGGTAGACAGAAGCGGGTACGACGGATGATGAAGAGAACCGGAAAGATCATCAAGATGATCGCGGACTGGCCGAGCTCGACGCGGATGTTGAACCCGAGCAGCGACCGGAACCGGTTGCTTCGGTCCAACCCGAGTTCTGAGAGCAGCCCGCGAATCCGAATCCGTGAAACAGCCCGAAGCCGGATGCCAGCACCCGTTCCTTGTTCACGAAGATCGGGTGGATGTTGTGCGACGCGGCCGCGACAACCGAGAGCGCGATGATCGTCTCGACGAGGCGCGGCGAGAGTTCGATGATGCCGAGGCCGCCGAGCACGAGCGTGATCGAGTGTGCGACCGTGAACATCGTGACGATCTTCAGGACGCGCCACAACGACGAACCAAACCTTGGCGACGGGTGCCAGTCACTCTCGTCGTCGTCACGCCAACGGGTGAACACGAGGACCGAGGGAAGCACGAGGGCGAACGCGAAGAGGATGTGATCGGTTCCGATCCTGATGTGTTCGGCTCCCCACTCGATCACCCCCCGTCGACAGGCCCGAGCTCGGTGTGTTCGCGGGTGTCGGACTGGATCGTCTCGGCGTTCGCCTCGAGCTCTGCCAACGTCTCGGATTCACCGGCCGGGATATCGAGACCGAGCACCCGGTTGAGATCCCTGATCGGATACTCGACCCGTCCTGCGGTCGCAGTGTCGAAGACCTCCAGGTAGACGTCACTCTGGTTGCCGGAGTGGGCCTGTGCCGTGGTAGATCTCAGGAGAGGACTCGCGAGCGTGACGAGGAGACCGATCAGGAGCAGTCGAACGTGCGAACTGGTCGATCGCTCTGGTCGAGCGGCGGCGCAGGCTTGATTCTCGATCGACTCAACCCACCCCGAGCAATCGGGCAATGATGTTGCGCTGAATGTCCGACGTTCCGGAGTAGACGAGCCCGCCGACAGCATCTCGAAGGTGTCGCTCGACCTCGAACTCAGTCACGTACCCCTTCGCTCCGTGGATTTTTCCCGCGTCGAGCGCAATGCCGACACCGGACTCGCTGCCGACGAGCTTGGCCAGCGCCGCGGAGATTGTGAAGTCACGACCGCGGATCATCGCAATCGCCGCTCGGTAGAGGAACAACCTTGCGCCTTCGTGCTGTTGCTTCATGTCGACCAGGCGGTGAGCGACGGCTTGATACTCACCGATCGCTCGACCGCCCTGCATGCGTTCCTGGGCGTATCGAATGGCGTCGTCGAGTTGCCGTTCGAGCGCGCCGACCTGGGTGGCGAAGACGAAGGCCCGCTCGACCTGGAGCACCGCATTGAAGATGCTTGCGCCAGCACCTTCCTGGCCGAGCAGCGCCGATTCCGGTACGACGACGTCGCTGAAGGTGATGTCGCCGAACGGAGTCGTTCGCATCCCCATCTTTTCGCGGTTCCCGAGTCGCTCGACCCCGTCGAGATCGCATGGGACGATGAACGCGGAGATACCCCATTGTCCGGCGGTCGGGCTGGTCGACGCGAAGAGCACGACCATGTCGCACACCGAACCGAAGGTGACGTACGCCTTGTGACCGTTGATGATGTAGTTGCCGTCAGGCCGCCGCTGCGCGGTCGTCGAAATGTTGTACGCATCCGATCCTGTCTCGGGTTCCGTCATCGCGAACGCTCCGATGGCGGTGCCGTCGAGCATCGGCCGAAGCCAACGGCCCTGCTGCTCGGTCGTTCCGAATTTGACCAGCGCGTCTTGTGTGCTCAGCACCTGACTGCCGACGGCGAAGGTGAGCCCATTGTCGCGGCAGCCGAGTCCGAGGCCTTCGAGCGAGAGCAGCACGCTGGCGAGCCCGAGACCAGCGCCCCCGAGGTCACGCGGCACGAAGAGTCCGAACACCCCACGGTCAGCGCAGCGCTTCCAGTCGGCGGCGGCGAACGAGGATGCAGCATCCGCGCCGACACGATCGTGATCGGAGAGGTGGTTCGCTGCCCACGTCGCCATGTCGCTCTTGATCGGGTGGTCGGGCTCGGCGATCGCGTACGCGAGCGCAAGGAGCTCCGCGTCGATCTCGTTCTCGGTCGTCATGCCGGCTCCTCGCGCAGTCGCAGCCGACCGGATTCGTCGACGTCTTTCCATTCGTCCTGGAAGTCCGCATTGTTCCAACTACCGAGGCCGGGATAGAAGACGCGTCGGCCACCGTGACCGCCGAAGTCCGCACCGGTCCAACGCGGGTCTGCCGGTTCATCGACGCGCTGGTATCGGCTGTCGGACGACAAGCGGCACCGTCCGTTCGGCGATTGGTTGTCGAGCGCACCGTGCAACGTGTGCATCCCGAATACGAGGACGTCGCCGGGCACGAAATCGGTGGTCAACCAACGAGACCCGTATTCGCGCTGCACCACGGAGGGGTCGGCGTCGAGCCAGGTGAGCCCATCGCGATCTGCGTCGGCGCGGAGATATCCCCGTTCGAGCCGCTCGGAACGGTGGCTTCCCTCGAGGACGAGCAGGGCACCTTCTGTCCTGTGAACCCGGCCGAGCGGGACCCAGCTCGAGAAGATTCGGCTCGTCCCGCGACTCATGTACGGCCCATCACAGTGGAACCCACATCCTTCGCCGGGTCGGACGAATCGTGGCCAGCGCATGTCGAAACTGCGCACGGGACCTTCGAGCAACTGCTCGTGGATCTCGAGCAGCTCGGGCGCATCGGTGACGCGCAGATAGTTCGCGCCGGTGCGCACACTCTCGGAGAACGCGCGGAGGTTTGCCGTTCGCACGCCGTTGCCGTCACCGGCGATCGCCTCGTCGATCGGGTGGCGGTCATCGACCTCGCCGAGGATCGCGTATTTGAGCAATATCTCCCGTCGTGCCTCGAGGACGAGCGTCGGGTCGAGCAGCCGTCGGAGGAACAGGTACCCGCGCTCCGCCAGACACTCTCGTAGCGCTGACGGGTCGCTGAGCAGATGATTCGCCTGCTCGAGTTCGCCGAATCGGGTCGAGCTGGTGTCGAGTGGGTGTCCGTTGGCGGTCAGCAGCATGTTGGTGGAGCCGGTGTGGTCAGGGTGCACACGGTTGTCGCTCTCCTGCATACTGTCAATTCGTGACGAGCACCGACGATCTCCGGGGGTACCAGGTCGAGACGCTGGGCGAACTTCTCGACGGCCCGTCCATGCGCGCCCGCGGTGTCGACGTCTCGGCGGACGCACTCACCGACGGCACGACGTCGCTGACCTGGTTGGAGTACATCGACCGTGTGGGCCATCTGGCGGGCGCGCTGGCCGCGGCGGGAGTTCGGCGTGGTGACCGGGTCGCGGTCAACCTGCACAAGTCCGCGGAATCCTTCGTCGCGGTCCACGCGGTGCTCCGAACCGGTGCGGTGATGGTGCCGCTCGACCCGCTCGCACCACCCGACCTGGCGACCGAACTGCTCGTGGACTCCGACGCTGAGGTGCTCGTCTCCGATGCAGCACCTGATCGGCTCGCTCTGCTCTGCGAGCGCACGCTGGTGAGGACAGTCCTCAGCCCGGCCGCCGACGACCCGAACCCGTCGGCCGCAGGCAGCGACATCACGATGGTCGGCCGCGCGCAGATCGCATCGAGCACCGATTGCGGGCTTGTGGCAGTCGATCCCGATGAAGCCGCCTACATCATCTACACATCGGGTTCCACCGGGCGACCGAAGGGGATCGTCCACAGCCATCGCAGCGCACTCGCATACGCCACCACGGCGGCGTGCGTCTACGGGCTCGATCGTGACGATCGTCTGGCCAATGTTGCGCCCCTCCACTTCGACCAGTCGACGTTCGAGCTGTACGCAGCCCCCCTCGCCGGATCCATCGTCCTGGTCGTCCCTGAGCCCCATCTCCGGTTCCCCGCCAGTCTCAGCGAGTTGATCGAGCGCGAGCGGATCACGGTTTGGTACTCGGTTCCGTACCTTCTGGCCCAGTTGTCGACGCGCGGGGTCCTCGACGAGCGGGATTTGTCGACGCTTCGTTGGGTGCTCTTCGGTGGCGAGGTGTTTCCGCCGAGCCAACTCGCAGGTTTGATGCGGCAACTCCCCGGGGCGCGCTTCTCGAACGTCTACGGACCAGCGGAAGTCAATCAATGCACGATCCACAATCTGCCGGGACCACCGACCGGCGATGCTGCCGTGCCAATAGGGGGAGCATGGCCCGGAGCCGAGATCGAACTCGTCGAGCCCGATGATCCGCACACCGCGGTCCCGCGGGGCGCGCCCGGTGTGTTGATCGTGCGGACGCCGACGATGATGACCGGGTATTGGCACCGTCCGGATCTGACCTCGGCCACGATCGTCGAACGGCGCACAGCAGACGGTTCTACCGAACACTGGTATCGCACGGGTGATCTCGCCGTCGAGCGAGACGGTGGTGACCTCGAGTTCCTCGGTCGGCTCGACAACCAGGTGAAGCTCCGCGGCTACCGCATCGAGCTCGAGGCGATCGACGTCGTGTTGGGAGACATCGATCTCCTTTCGGCCGGGACAGTGATCCTCGACGTCCATGAGGACGGAGAGGACCGCTTGATCGCACTCGTCGTTCCGCGGACAGCCGCCGACCGCTCCGATGTCGACTCCCAGGACGCGGTCAGCGCGTCGGTGCTGGCCGAGCTTCGGGCCCGTTTGCCGCGATACGCCGTGCCGGCCGAGGTCAGACTGGTGCAGTCGCTACCGCGGACGGCCACAGGCAAGATCGATCGCATCGCGGCTCGAGAACTCATCGATTTGCCCACTTCTGCCCAATCGTCCGAACCCAAGACGAAACTCAACGGAGGCCCGTTCACGTGACAACCCCCCACGTCAGCGCTCACGCCGCAATCCCAGACGCACAGACGGTCGACGATTCGTTCGGTGATCGTCTGACCGAGCACATCAGCATGCATGTCGCCCTCGACGGCAACGTGACGATCGAACGCGAGACGAACCTGTTGTTGACGGGCCTCGTCGATTCGTTGGGCGTGATGATGATCATCGAGTGGATCGAGAGTGATCTCGGCATCTCGATCAACGCCGGCGACGTGGTACTCGAGAACTTCCTCACGGTCGAGGCGATGCTCGACTTCGTCGGGACGCAATGACACAGGATGACGGACGAACCGTCCGTATCAGCCCGAGGATTGAGAAGATCGCCGAACTGACCAGGACGCAGTCGGACATCTGGACCAGCCAACGGCTCCACCCCGACACACCTCTCGCGAACATGGGCAAGCGCACCCGCATCGAGGGGCACCTCGATCCGAAACGACTCGTGCGTGCGTTCGATGTCGTCGTGCGACGATGTGAGGCTTTGCGCACGGTCGTCGCGGATCGTCCGTCCCATGCGCCGCAGCGTTCCAAGCGAGAAGGCGCAGTCGCGGTCGTTCGAGCGCTGCCTCCAGCCTCGACCGAGGTCATCGACCTTCCGGCCATCGAGCTCGACGCATGGTGTGCCGATCGGATCTCGGTCCCGATCGACGCCACAGCCTGCGTGTACGACTCGGTGCTCCTCCGTCACGCTGATGACGATTGGACGTGGTGGCTCGACCTGCATCACATCGCAACTGACGCGTGGTCATCAGCACTGATCTTCGAGGCAACGTCGGCCGCGTACGCAGACGGTGGGGACGACATCGACCTCAGCTCCATCATCGACGGGTCGTTCTACGGCGACCACACGCCGCCGACCGCCGCGGCCGACGGGCTCGGAACAGATCGCGAGACCGCGTGGCGAGAGGAGGTCGATTCGGCCGGCCCGCAGCCGCCGCTCGAGCCCTACGGAGCACGGGGGCCGAGGACCACCCGCGTGCGGAGGCTCGCAATGCCGCTCGGACCGGACGACCGACAGGGACTGCAGGCGGCACTCGACTCGGTGTACCGCACGATCAGCCGAGAACTGGGGCTCCTGACGATCGCTGCGATGTCCACCGCGATCGCGGTCCATCGTCTCGACGGCCGATCCTCGGTGGTGCTCGGCGTGCCCGTTCACCATCGATCGGCGCGCGATGCGCGGCGCCTCGTCGGCCCGCTGATGGAGCTCTACCCACTGACAGTGTCCGTCGAGCCGAGCGAGACCCACGCTGAGATGTTCAAGCGTGTGCTGGCATCGGTCGTCACCCTCCTCCGGCGAGCCAAGCCCGGTGAGAGCCCAGCGGCCCGCTTCGAGATCGTGCTCAATGTTCTCACTGCACGGTACGGCCACTTCGCGGACATGCCGGCCACCTCGGAGTGGATGCGCTCCGGACATGTCGACCCCGGTCACTTGCTCCGATCACAGATCTTCGACTACACCGCCGACTCCTCCACGATGCCCGGTCTCGCCCATCTGCAATGGGAGTTGGACGTGAACAGCGCGCTGAGCGCGGACGAGTCGTCGGGGCGGTTCCCCGAGCATCTTGCTGCGGTCGTCCGGCACGTGACCGGTGCACCCGACGACTCGGTGGGCGCGCGGTCGATCGTCGGCGACGCCGAGCGCGCCGAGCTCGAAGCGCTCACCCCCGATCCTGTGCCTCGACTGCACACCGAGCCGGTTCACGAGCAGATCGCGGTTCGGTTGCGCGCACGTCCGTCCTGGATCGTGGCCGAACACGACGGCGAACGCCTGTCGGCCGCGGAGTTCGATCGCCATGCCGATCAGGTTGCGCACTGGTTGCTCGCGGCCGGAGTCTCGAGCGGACGGGCGGTCGGTATCCAAATGCCGCGGAGCTTCGACGCGTTGATCGCGATGCATGGCGTGCTCCGCGCAGGCGGAGCCTTCGTCATGCTCTCGCCCGAGGATCCACCCGCGCGTCTGGCGTCGATCTCTGCCGACGCCGACCTCCTCCTCACGCTCCAGCAGCTGCCCGAGCCGTCCCCATCCGACGCTGAACGAACCCTCCCGACCGTCGATGTCGACGACCGCGCGTACGTGCTCTACACGTCCGGATCGACAGGTGAGCCGAAGGGGGTCCCGGTCTCGCACCGCGGCCTCGCTGACTACCTGGAGTTCGCCGTCGAGTCGTACGTCGAGGGCCCGCCTGTCGTCGCTCTGCACTCGAGTCTGTCGGTCGACCTCACGATCACGAGTCTCTTCGTCTCGTTCCTCACCAACGGCCTCACCGTCATCTTCGACGCGGAGCCGATCACCGCGCTTGCGCAGATCGCCGACGACGATCGCATCACGTTCCTCAAGGCCACACCTTCACAACTCGAACTCTTCGTCCGCCTCGTCGATGAGCCGCGACCGCTCCAGACGATCGTCGTCGGTGGCGAAGCATTCCGCACGTCGATCGCACGCCGAACTGCCGATTCGTGCACGTCCGAGGTACGCATCTACAACGAGTACGGGCCGACCGAAGCGGTGGTCGGTTGCATGATCCACCGCTGGGACCCCGACCTCGATCACGACGCTGACGTGCCCATCGGCAACGCAGCTCCGGGAAGCCGCATCGCGTTGCTCGATCGGTTCGGACATCCGACACCCACCGGTGCGTGGGGAGAGCTGTACGTCCGGCGGCCAGGGATGGCGCAGGAGTATCTCGGCCGCCCGACGCTCTCGGCAGAGCGCTTCGTCACGCTCACAGGGGTGGCCGATCCCACTGAGGCGCTCGACGACGATGCCGGTCGCTGGTACCGGACCGGCGACCGAGCCCGGGT
>JASJHI010000488.1:0-4771 GCA_033791105.1 Acidimicrobiia bacterium
ACTGCCAGTTGCCGACCACGTTGCCGAGGAGGTCGAACTCGCGGACACCGACCGGCCAATAGTGCGAGAGGAAGGTGCCTCGCTCGGTCGGCTCGACCCCGCCGACCACGCCGGTGTTGCGGTAATACCACACCACCTCTCCGTCGACATCGAGCGCGAGTAGGTACGGGGTGCCGTCACGGGTGATCTCGAGCAGCGTGTATCCCGGCGACGACCGCTCCGGATCGGCGGAGAACTCGTAGTCGACGAAGTCGTCGGGGAGATCGCCGGTGACGAAGGTGGTCACCTCCGTACCCACGACCGTTCCGGCATCGTCGACGAGCGAGATGTCGATCGTGTACTCACGGCCGGCGCGCAGGCCGACGACCGGAATCGAGTGTTCCGTCGAAGCGGTCGCGGTCCGCGGGAGCTCGACGACGTGCTCGTCCGACGTGGCAGTCACGTCCAGGCGAACGGCGTCGTCGCTCACGACGGTGAGCTCGGCTGCGATCGTGATGTAGTCGCTCGGCTCGATCGAGACGGTCGGATTCACGGCCGCATCGTCTGTGTCGGCCGCCCCGCTGCTGTCGTCGGTGCTGGTGTCGGCAGCTGGAGCCTCGGTCGCGCCGGTGCCGCCCTGGTCGCCACCGTCATTGCCCGTATCGCCACCGGCGTCGGAGGCGCAGCCGGCCATGAGCACGACGAACGCGACGGCGAGGAGTCGCTGTCGCCGACCGCCCAGCGTTGCTCGGACTGCGTTCGACTTCGGCGTGGCTGCGTTCACGGGCGCAATCATGGCCGATCGTGTCGCTGTTTCCGCGCAGGGGCTACCGTCACCAATGCAAACACGATCGGGGGAGCCAGTGTCAAGACCTGCGCGATTCGAAGGCAACATCGGGCGCACCGTCGCCGAGTCCGAGCCGTGGTTCGACGAGCCACCCCATCCGGGTCCCGACGCGCCGAACATCGTCGTCGTGTTGCTCGACGACACCGGATTCGCGCAACTCGGCTGCTACGGGTCCGACATCGACACGCCGCACATCGATGCGCTCGCGACGGGCGGCTTGCAGTTCACGAACTTTCACGTCACTCCGCTGTGCTCGCCGACGAGAGCCTCCCTCCTCACCGGCCGCTCGCAGCACGCCGTCGGCATGCGGGGGGTGTCGAACTTCCGCACCGGATTCCCGAACATGCTCGGGCACATCACGAACCACGCCGCAACCGCCGCGGAGGTGCTGCGCGACGAGGGGTACGCCACGTTCTGCACGGGCAAATGGCACCTCGCGCCAATGGAGCAGTGTTCTGCGGCCGGTCCGTTCGAGTTCTGGCCGCTCGGCAAGGGATTCGACCGCTTCTACGGCTTCCTCGAGGGTGAGACCGACCAGTTCCATCCAGAGCTGGTCTGCGACAACCACCCGATCGATCCGCCTGCGCGGCCGGAGGACGGCTACCACGTCTCCGAGGATCTGGTCGATCAGGCATTGCGCATGGTGTCGGATTCCCGCGGCGTGCGACCCGACCGACCGTTCTTCCTCTACGTGCCCTTCGGTGCGACCCACGCGCCGCATCAGGCTCCGGAGGAGTATCTCGCGAAGTACCGCGGCCGCTACGACGAGGGCTGGGACGTCGTTCGCCGCCGGTGGTACGAGCGACAACTCGAGCTCGGCGTCATCCCCGAAAACACGCAACTGGCACCGCGCAATCCGGGCGTCGACGCGTGGGATGATCTGCCGCAGAACCAGCGGCTGCTCGCAGCCCGCCTCCAGGAGGCGTTTGCTGCGTTCCTCGACCACACCGATGACCAGATCGGCCGGCTGGTCGACGGACTGCGGATGCTCGACCAGCTCGACAACACGATCGTCGTGCTCCTCGCCGACAACGGTGCGTCGCAAGAGGGCGGCCCGTTCGGTGTCATGCACGAGATGAAGTTTTTCAACGGGATCCTCGAGAGCCCGGACGAGGCGATCGAGCGGATCGACGACATCGGTGGACCGCACAGTCACACGAACTATCCGTGGGGCTGGGCACAGTGCGGGAACTCGCCGTTCAAGTGGTACAAGCAGAACACACACGAAGGGGGTGTCCACGTCCCCCTCCTGATCCATTGGCCCGATGGCATCGACCCGGGCGAGGCGGGTGGCAAGCGCGACCAGTTCATCAACGTCTCCGACATCGCGCCGACGCTCTACGAACTCGTCGGCGTCGAGCCGCGCGACGAATACCGCGGGGTCGAGCAGCTCCCGATCACGGGTGCCTCGTTCGCAACGCTGCTCGGATCGGCGGATGCGCCACCGACGAACACGCAGCAGTACTTCGAAATGGCCGGCAGCCGCGCGCTCGTGTCGGGCGAGTGGAAGGCGGTGTGCAAGCACGTTCCCGGTGCCGACTACGACACCGAATCCTGGGAGCTGTACCACCTCGCGGCCGATCGCTCGGAGTGCAACGATCTTGCGTCGGAGCAGCCGGACAAGCTGCGCGAGCTGGTCGATCTCTGGTGGGAGGAGGCCGAACGACATGGCGTCCTGCCGCTCGACGACCGCATGTTCGAATTGTTCGGCGCCCGATTCCGGCCGAACTCACCCCATCCCGAGGATCGGCGGTACGTATACCGTCCGCCGATGTCGTCGATTCCCGGCCAGGCGGCCGCGGCGGTCGCCGGACGCGCCTTCGATCTCACAGCACGTGTCACGCGGGCGGCCGGCGACGAGGGTGTGCTCTGGGCGACGGGCACGCAGAACTCCGGGATTTCGGTCTTCGTCCAGGACGACCGTCTCGTCGTCGACTACAACTCCTTCGACGACCACACGGTCGTGGTGTCCGACGTCGAGATTCCCGAGGGGGAGGCGACGCTCACGGTGCAGTTCCGGCGCGGCGACGGTCGGTCGGGCTCGGTCGGCCTCCTGGTGGACGGAGCGGCCGCAGGACAGGCGGAGATCGCGCTGTTCATGCGCATGATCTCATCGGTGGGTGCGAGCATCGGTCGCGACCACGGCTCGACGGTGTCGGTGAAGTACGACGGCGCATTCGACTTCGAAGGAACACTCCACGACGTGGTCATCCAACTGCTCTCCGCACAGGACATCGCCTCCCGAGAGGCCGAGGCGCGGGCGGAGATGAGCCGCCAGTAGGCATCGAAGGCAACCCACCCGATCGAGCGGCGGATCGGTTCCTGCAGGATGATCCGGTGCACCTCCGCCGAGTTGCGGATCGACTCCAGGGCCTGCTCAGTCCGGAGTCCGTTGACGCCGGCGCAGCCGGTCGGAGCCGGCGTCGATGCCCGGTAGTTGCTGCTCGAATCTCCCGGCGCGCGACGTGACCAGCTCGGTCACGATCGCTTCGACCTCGGACCAGTCACGGGCGCGCAACCCCGCGATGTCCCGGTTGTACGGCTGTTCGAAGATGATCACCGTGTTGCCGTGGTCGCGGAGTTGCTCGATGTTGTGCGGCGCATCGTCGATGTAGGCGTCGGCCTCGACCTCCGGCTTCGCCCCGAGGAAACAGATGTCCCGGTACGGGATGCGGTGGATGTCGAGCCAGGCGGCCGTGTCCGCGATCGCCTTGCCGTGGCCCCAGTTGACGTACAGCCGGTGGGTGATGATGCGGAGCCACACGCCGGCATCGGAGAGACGCCACAGTGCGTCGGCCGCCCCCTCGATGACGTCCATCGTGCGCAGCATGTCGTGCTCCATCACGGCGATGCGATGCAGATCGGAGTACTCGCCGGGCGCGAGATCCCATTCGCCGAAGTCCCAGGACCGCTCGAGGGGGTAGGTCTCCGGATCGACACCGCGGATCGAGGCCAGAATGTCGCGGAAGCGCCTCGTGTGGTCGGCGACGACACCGTCGAGATCGACACCCAACACGAATTGCCCGTTCACACCCCTCAGCCTGCCAGAGTGTGCCCGATGCACAACCTCGCCGCCACGCGATCGCTCGTTGCGCCTCTGCGCCTGGGTATCGATCTCGACGGCGTCGTCGCTGACTTCAACGCCGGATGGATTCCGAGGTACAACGAGGACTTCGGCGCGACCCTCACCGTCGAAGAGGTCGACGGATGGAACGCGCCGGTCAGGCTCACCCACTTCACGTCGATGAGCCAGTTCTGGCGGTGGGCTGCGACCGCCGGCGAGGGCGCCAGCATCTTCCGCGTCCTCGACCCGTATCCCGACTCGATCGAAACGTTGCGCCGGCTCACGAAGCAACATCGTGTCGTCATCGTCACGACCAAGCCCGACTTCGCCGTGCACGACACCTATGCGTGGCTCGCTGAACACCGCGTGCCATCCACCGAAGTTCACATCGTCGACGACAAGACGACCGTGTCGTGCGACGTCTATCTCGAGGATGCGGATCACAACCTCGAAGACCTCCGAGCGGTCCATCCCGGGGCCCTTGTGTGCAGGTTCGTTCGGCCCTGGAATCAAGCCCACGACGGCGTCGTCGACATCGCACGCTGGTCGGAGTTCGAGGCACTGTTCGACGAGCAGCCCCCGTGAGCCGGCCGAATGTTGGCTCACCCGGACCGTGCGCTACGTTCGGCTTCATCCACACCTGAACAGGAGACCCACAGAATGCGAGCTCGACACATCGTCGCCACGGTCTGTGCAGCGGGGCTGATCGCCACCGCCTGCGGCAGTGACGACAGCAGTAGCGAAGACACCAGCCCGGCGGAGACCGATGCGCCGGCGGACGCCGGCGATGGCGGAGCCGACTGGCCCGACCAGCTGGTCTTCACACTGACGCCATCGCAGGAGACCGGTGGCCTCATCGAGACCGCACAGCCCCTCGCCGA
>JASJHI010000489.1:0-3649 GCA_033791105.1 Acidimicrobiia bacterium
ACACCGGCCACCACGTGGTCCTCGCGCTCGAGTCGGTGAGCGACGTGGGCACCGACGTACGTCGCTTTATCCGGTATCGGTGGACCGTGCGTTGGGATGGCGACGTCGTCGCCGCGCCCAACGACCACGCGCAACGACTCGATGTAGGCCGCCATGTCGCCGTCGGGCGGCGACACGACCGTCGTGCTCCAACCCATCACATGGTCGCCGGTGAACAGCGTTCGCCGCATACCGTCGTCGACGGCGAAACAGGTGTGGTTCGACGTGTGGCCCGGGGTGTGGATCGCGGTGATCGTCGATGAGCCGATCTGCGCGACAACGTCGCCCGTCGTGCACGCGATGTCGGGATCGAAATCGACGTCGGTCGACTCCTCCAGGATCGGTTCTTTCGAATCTGATTCGCGCTGGCCGCGATCCGCAGGCGGGTCCGGTTCGAGCTCGGGAGGGTCGTCGCCGAGATCCCACGTCGTGTCGCCGTGAGGTCCGTGCGCGATCGTCGGCGCGCCGCACTCCGCGGCGAGCCAGGCGGCGAGGGGCGAATGGTCGGCATGGCAGTGGGTGACGAGGATCGCCTGTACGGTCTCGCCGCCGAGCGCGGCGGCCAGCGCATCGCGGTGTGAGTCGAGCCGTGGCCCCGGATCGATGACCACCACATCGCCCTCACCGACGATGTAGGTGCCGGTCCCGCGATACGTGAATTTGGAGGGGTTTTCGGCGAGCACACGTCGTACCCCGGGGGCGACAGCCTCGACCGCGCCGTACGAGAAGTCGCCTTCGTCGAGCGTCAGGAAACGCATGTGGTCCACTTCAGAGGTTCGATCTCCCCGACCGGTTCACCGTGCCCGAACAGCGGGACGCGCAACGCCTCGACGAGGTCGCGGGACAGCTCGACACCGATGTGTGTCAGCGCCGTCGCAGTGAGCGCGCGGCGACAGTCGTCGGAGCCGTCCGCGATCTTCAGTGCGACGGCTCGACCGTCCGGCATCGCCGCCACGGTGACCCCCTGGGCTCCGTCCTTCACGAGCAGGCCCGGCACTGCGCGCATCGCGAGCGTGACATCACGCGTCGGCCCACCGACCAACTCAGGATGCTCACCCATCGCGATCGCGGGAGAACGACGATCGCGAGTCACCGTCGCGATCGCTGCGGCCAGGTCCTGGAGGCGGAGAGCGTGAGTGGGTGCGCCGCAGCCGTCGACGCCGACGTGCAACACCTCGGATGCCAGCTCGGAAATCGCACCGGTGATCGCCCGTTGCACGGGGTGACAACTGGCCGTGTACCCCTCGATAGCCCATCCATTCACCCGGCAGGTCGCCAACATCGCGGCGTGTTTTCCCGAACAGTTCTGCTGAATTGCCGAGGGCGGTGTCCCCTCGGCGCGCGCTCGGGCTCGGGCGGCCGAACCGTAGGGCCGCGCCGATGTGTTCCCGAGGTCCGATTCGGAGAGATCGAATGCCGCGAGCATCCGGCGGACGCCCTCGACGTGGTCGGGTGCTCCGTCATGACTGGCGCTGGCGAGCGCCAGCATCTCGGATGGCACGTCGAGCCCGATGTCGACCATCGCCGACGCCTGTAGCGGTTTGAGCGCGGACCGCGGGTAGATCACCGCGCCGGGATCACCCACGAACGCGGTGACGCGCCCGCCGGCATCGATCGCCACCGCGACGCCGTGATGCACCGACTCGGCGAGCTCGCTGCGGATCGCGACCGCGATCGGCGCGATCGACCGATCGAGCCCTGTCACGAGTCGGCCTCACGCGGTTTTCGTCGAAACGGACTTCCTCGAGCACGTTTCTGCGAGCCCAGGACGGTGAGGTCGCTGTCGACGACCTCGTACCGGTTGCCCCACTCGCTGACCAAGGCCTGGGTCATCGCCGCGGCAGGCAGTGCGAGGACCGCGCCCACGACGCCGAGTAATGCGGCGCCCGCGATCGCCGCTCCGAACGCGATCGCCGGGTGCATCTCCATCGTGCGGGCGGTGATGCGCGGCGCGAAGTAGTAGTTCTCGATCTGCTGGTAGATGACGAGGAACGCGATCACGAGCAACGCCTTGGGCGGCGAGTCGAGGAACGTGACGAGCACGGGCAACACGCCGGCGATGTAGGTGCCGACCACGGGGAGGAACTGGCTCACGAGTCCGACCCAGAGCGCCAACGCGATCGGTGCCTGGGTGCCGATCGCCTGGAACGCGATCCAGTGGAAGAACGCTGAGATCAGTGCGAGCAGTGCCCGCGAGTAGAGGTATCCGCCGGTCTTGGTGATCGCCAGCTCCCAGCCCTGCAGGACGCGCTGCTGCTTCTTCGGGGACATCCGCGAACAGATCGAACGCCTGAGCCGCGGGCCATCAGCCACCAGGTAGAAGGTGAACAACACCACCGACAACGCCTGGAAGAGCACTTCGAGGGCCGTGAGCGAGAGCCGCACCGCCTCGTCGCCCTGCGACTGGATGAACTCCTGCACCGCACCGTCGGGGTCCTCGAACTCGTCGATCACCTCTTTCGGGTCGATCTCGGTGCCGAAGTTGTCGTTCAGGAACTCGACCGTGTCGGTGATGTACCTGTCGGAATCGTCGAGCAATTCCGCGACCTGGGTGCCGATCAGCGTGCCGACGCCGACCGCGAACGCGAGGAAGGCGAGGACCGTACCGAAGAGGATCAGCGATGTCGCCCGCCCGCGACGCCATCCGCGCCGCGCGAGTCGGTTCACACCGGGTTCGATGGCGAGCGCCAGGAACAGCGAGACGAGGAGGACGACGAGGAGGCCCGAAAGGCGACCGAAGACGTGGCGCGCCGCGAGCGTGAGGAGAAACCCGGCCCAGAACAGGAGGATCGCGGGGAGAACCCACCTGGGCAGCACCCGCTCGGCGGACTCGTCCGAACTGTCGTCCGGTGCTGGGCCGCCCCCCGAGTCGCCCACCGCACCCGCGTCATCGCCCGTCGCCCGGCCAGGGTTGTCTGAGGGGGCATCGGACACGTCCGGATCGTATCCACCGGACGTGGCACCATGTTCACATGGGAGACGACCTGCGGGGCTGGCTCGGCGAACAGATCCGCTGGCGACTGGTCGGGGCCGGCGACGAACGGCGCCGCGAGCAACTCGTCGAGTCCGATGAGCCCGGATGGTTCGATGAGGATGCACCGATCCGCCGTGTACACGGCGATGCGTCGATGTTCGTCGGAGGGCTCCGGGCCCTGCTCCTGCAGTCGCTACATCCGCTGGCGATGGCGGGCGTGGCGCAGCACTCCGACTTCCGGAACGACCCATGGGGGCGCCTCCACCGCACGGTCGACTTCCTGACGGCGACCACCTTCGGTCCGGCGTCCGAAGCAGAGCTGGCGGTCGAACGGGTACGCGCGGTACACAGCACGGTGCGAGGCACCGCCGTAGACGGTCTGCCCTACTCGGCCGACGATCCGTATCTGCTGCGCTGGGTGCACGTCGCCGAGGTCGACAGCTTTCTCACCGCGTACGACCGGTACGGCCGCAGCAAGCTCTCCAAACGGGATCGCGACCACTATCTGGCCGACGCCGCGCGTGTCGCTAACGCGCTCGGCGCAGTGGACCCGCCGCGATCCGGTCGTGACCTCAAACGACAGCTCCGCGAGTACCGCGGCGAGCTGCGCGGAACGAAGGAGGCGCGCGACGCGGC
>JASJHI010000490.1:0-3598 GCA_033791105.1 Acidimicrobiia bacterium
GTCGCCACCGTGCTCGGCGTGTTCGGCGGGGTGCTCGTCGCGCGGCTGCTTGTCGCCGCGTTCGGCGCGGCCGGGGCAGGTTTCCCGTCGGCGGGCACAGTGCTGCTCCCCCGCACCATCGTCATGGCCGCGATCGTCGGCGTCGGCATCACGATGCTCTCCGTACTCGTGCCGGCCCGGCGAGCGGCTCGAATCCCACCGGTGGCAGCCATGCACCCCGAACTCGGGTTCTCGGCGATGCGCACGAAGCGCCTGGTCGCAGGGGCCATCGTCACCGGCGTCGGCGCGGCGCTGTTCCTCATCGGACTGTTCATCAGCCCGGGGGGTGCGGCAGCCCTTGCTCTGTTCGCCGGGCTCGGCGCGCTGCTGCTCTTTCTCGGCGTCGCGAGCATCTCCTCGACGATCGCCCGGCCGGTCACGCTTGCGATCGGATGGCCGATCGAGAAGCTGTTCAAGACGCCCGGCGCACTCGCCCGGCAGAACGTTGCGCGCGCGCCGCGACGGACGTCGTCGAGTGCAGCCGCGCTGATGATCGGCGTGTCGCTCGTCAGCGCGGCGGCCGTGTTCGCCTCGTCGCTGCGAGCAACGTTCGTCGAGACGCTGGAGAATGCGATCAACGCGGACTACATCGTCACCGACGAAACGTTCCAGGGACTCTCACCAGTCGTCGCCGAGACACTCGCAGAGGTTCCCGAACTCGACGCGGTCACCCCGATCCGCGGGATCGGGGCAATCGTCGACGGCGACGAGAAGAGCTTCGGTGCAATCGACGCCGACGCGTTCGACCAGTTGGTCAACGCCGATCTCGAGGACGGCTCGATCGCCGGACTCCAACTCGACGAAGTACTCGTGCACACCGACCCGGCCGACGACCTCGACCTCGAGGTCGGCTCCACATTCGCGGTCACCTACCAGAACGGCGTCACCAGCGCGCTCACGGTCGCGGGCATCTATGGCGACGCGACGTTCGGTAACTGGCTGATCGGTCTCGACACGCTCGAGTCGGTCTCGACCGCACCCGCCCGCGACTTCTTCGTCATCGGCATGCTCGCCGACGGTGTCGACACCGAGGTCGGCGACGCCGCAGTGATCGAGGCGATGGACGAGTTCCCGCAGGCGAACGTGCAGACCAACGCCGAGTTCCGCAAGTCGCAGGAGGACCAGATCAATCAGCTCCTGCTCTTGATCACGATGCTGTTGGCCTTCGCGATCGCAATCGCAGTGCTCGGGATCTCGATCACTCTCGCGCTGGGCGTGTTCGAACGCACGAGAGAGATCGGACTCCTGCGGGCGGTCGGTATGAACCGTCGTCAAACGCGGCGGTCGGTGCGGTGGGAGGCCGTGATCGTGTCGACCTTCGGAGCGATCGTGGGCATCGCGCTCGGCACGTTCCTCGGCATCGCGTTGTCGCTGGCGGTGCCGGACGAATTCGTCGGCACGCTCGCGTTCAGTCCGATGACCATCGTGCTGATCCTCGTCGGAGCGGTGATCGCGGGACTACTGGCGGCGCTCTATCCGGCTCGCAAGGCAGCCAAGATGGACGTCCTCGAGGCGATCGCCACCGAGTGACCTGCGTCCAACGCAGGGCACGCGACGGGCTCAGGACGCGTCGCGATTCCAGGGGAGATCGGCGAGGAATTGCTGCGCCGCGGGATGCGGGTCGGCCGGTGTGTCGTCGGCACTGGATTTCTGGCGCGGGTCGAGGTGGAACTGACAGCCTGGGCACCAGTAGAGGATTCTGTGGTGCACACCCATGGGCCGCGACTGGATCGTCTCGCCGCATCGTGGGCACCGCTGACCGTTGCGGCCGTACACGGCTCGCCCCGAGCGCGTGTTCGGCGCAGTCACCCGGTGCGGTGACCGAAGGTTTGCCCTGAGCAGCGACACCGCCGAATCCGCCAGCCCGATCGCATCGGACTGGCTCAGCGCGCCGACGCGAGCGAACGGGCTCATCTCGACCGCGAACAGCACCTCACAGCGATAGACGTTGCCGATGCCGCACATCACGCGCTGATCGAGCAGCACCTCGCCGATGCGTGCGTCCGGGTCGGGATGCGAGAGCAGGAGGTTGGCCACCTCTTCGATGTCGATCTCGGACGCACACAGGTCGGGACCGAGTCTGCCCATCCCCGGGTGACGACGACGGTCTGCGACGCGGTACGTCTCGACCGTCGGCGCGCTGAAGCAGACGGCGACCCAATCGGGCACCTCGATCGCGACCCGCAGTTGGTCGTGCGGACGACGCCAACGATCGCCCTGCCGATAGAGATGCCACTCACCCGACATGCGCATGTGGGTGTGGAGGACCATGTTGTCGTCCCAGACGATCTCGATGTGCTTACCGTGGCTCTCGACCCGCTCGACGACCCGCCCCGCGCGCGGCGCGGGGCCCACGAGGCATGGAGCGTCGAAACGCAACATCGGCTTGCCGGCGAGCGCCGTGCGCAACGCGCTCGCGGACCGGTGAATGGTGTCGCCCTCGGGCATCGCGCCCAGACAGTACGCGCTCCACCCGACCAAGTCGTGGACCCATCCGATCCACCACCGCGTCACGCAGGGCCGGCTCAGCTCCCATCAGAGCAGGTCTGGAAGTGTCAGCTCAAGGCAGCTTGCCGACATGCGCGAGCGCGAGTCGGATCAGCCGGTCGTGCCCACCGGTCATCTGCGTGCGCACCTCGTCGCTGACAGCCTCGTCGGGCGCGAACCAGGTGAGGTCGAGTGCCTCCTGAGTCGGTTCGCACTCACCATCCACCGGGACGACATAGGCGAGGCTGACCGCGTGCTGTCGTGGATCGTAGAACCCGGATCGCTCGGGGTTCGGGAAGTACTCGACGACCGTGAAGGGTGTCGGGTTCGCAGGGACCCGCGGCAGGGCGAGCGGGCCGAGATCCTTCTCGCAGTGCCGCATCAGCGCTTCGCGAACGCGCTCGCCGAACAGCACGCGGCCGGTGACGACCATCCGGCTGATCGAGCCGTCGGCGGCAACGCGTAACAGCATCCCGACTTCGGTCACATTGCCCAACGAGTCGACGCGGACCGGGACCGCGTCGACGTAGACGGTCGGCACGTTCGCCCTGACGAGTTCGAGATCCTCGGGCGAGAGCCAGCCGGTCGACGTCTGCGTACTGGCGGTGTCGTCGAGGTCGGTCACCCCCCGATGATCCCACGCGACCGGTGATCACCCAAGGATCGTCCATCAGAGCCACGCGGCGTAGAACCGTGACAGGATCGCCCGGTGGAGGCCGACGGAGTGCGCTGGGACGAACGGTACGCGGGGCGCGCACTCACGACACCCGCCCCACCGGCGGCGATCGCCGACGAACCTTCACTGCTCTCGCGCCTGCCATCTCATGGATCTGCCGCCGACATCGCCTGCGGAACCGGAGCGCAGACGCTCTGGCTGGCAGGGCGTGGGCTCTCGGTCGTGGCGGTCGACATGTCGCCGGTCGCCGTCGACCTCACCACACGAGCAGCGGAGGCAGCGGGGCTCACCGCACGGGTGTCGGCGCGGGTGCACGACCTCGACGAGGGGCTCCCCACGGACGCCACTCGACTGGATCTGCTCATCTGTCAGCGCTTCCGCGAACCCGCGATCTAC
>JASJHI010000491.1:0-4510 GCA_033791105.1 Acidimicrobiia bacterium
CGCGCTCCCTTTTCTTCATCCGGTGGGCGAAGGCGATCGAACCCCACACTATCATTACCGGGATTACGGTGTATAAGGCGACCTGCAGCGTACCGGTATTGTTGACTAACACGACCCGGTGGACCGCGTTGTCGTTGTGCCAATCGGTGATCTGCGGAAGGATTCCCGACACGATCGTGAACAACGCGACACCGACCCCGAGGCCGATCGCGAGTTGGTGTGGCTTGACGCGCGACTTCGGACGATCGTCGGGCGCGCTGTTGTCGGCATGCGTGCTCATAGGCGTCGCAAACCTACCGCGCGGGCGCGCCCCGCTTCACTTTCCGCGCAGGTGTGTGAGGCCCTCGCCGAGGAAGCTCGCCGCCCGATCGAGCGGATCGGATACGGACGCGAGATCGGCGTGTCCGAGCACCGCGCCGAAGGGAGCATTCCAGTAGTCGTCAGGACCCGGCCGCGCAGCGTCCCATGGTCCGACGTAGAGATACGGCTCCTCGTGGAATCCGTCACCGGCCGCGGCGCCCAGGTTCGCGCGCACGCCTGGGGCAGCGACGAGATCGAGGCCGTAGTCGAAGTGTTCCGGCCACAGTCGGCCGAGCGATGCGTCCGGTTCGATGCCCGAGCCCTGGACTTCGCCGACCGCGGCATCGATCGCCCGTTGCCCGAGCAGGAACCACTCGCCGAGAACATCGGCAGCGGTGGCGTCCAGCCGAAGGCGAGCGCTGAGGTCACCGAGCGGTGGGGTGTCAGGCCCCGCGGAGAACTCGGAGCTCGGCTCGAAGCCGACCGCCGCGCAGAGTTCGCCGAGCGAGCTGCCGTCGATCGGCATCACCGTCGTCGTCGCAACCAGATCGGACAGTGCAGGCCCGGTCGCGCGCTCGAGCACGAGCAAACCACCCGACACTCGGACACGTTCGCGATCGGGGCCGACCGGTGGAATGGCGAAACCGCCGACCGACGGCTCGAGGTCGAACAGGTTGTCGAGCGTCTTGCGGCGCTGCGCCAGCACATGCGTGGCGATCCGGCGCAGGGTCTCGCGCTGCTCGGGCCAATCGGTGGGGAGGGGGCGGAGGCTCATGAGCCGTGCAACCCGGACGTGACCGAGTGCATTCCGGCCGGGCGAGGAAGCAGGCGAGATGGCAGTCGATCTCGAAGCTGTGTGAGCGATTGTGGTCGGATCCGCGGTATTCGCTCACACAGGTTGGCGGGCGCGGAAGCTGTGTGAGCGATTGTGGTCGGATCCGCGGTATTCGCTCACACAGGTTGGCGGGCGCGGAAGCTGCGGGAGTGATTGTGGTGGGATCCGCGGTATTCGCTCACACAGATTGGTGGGCGCGGGTGGTGGGCGCGAGGCCGCGCCGCGGGATCAGCCGTAGTTCTTGCGGTCGAGCTCGCGAATGCGCGAGGCCAGCGTGCGCAGAATCTTGTGTTGCAGCGCCGGGATGTCGTCGATGACGGCCACGAACCGACGCTGGTCGAGGACGAGCAGGTCACAGTCGGTGGTGCACACCGCGGTCGCGGTGCGCGGGCCATGGTCGAGCAGCGACAGCTCACCGACGATCGCGCCGGGGCCGAGGTCGGCGATCTTGCGGCCGTTGCGCTTGACCGCGACGGAGCCCTCGAGGACGACGAACGCCTCGCGCCCGGTCTGGCCCTGGTCGATGATGAGCGTCCCGGCGGTCATCGTGATCTCGTCCGACGCGCGGGCAATCTTCTCGAGCTCCTTCTTGGTGCAGCCGTTGAAGAGCGGCACCTCCCGAAGGTGTTCCAGGTACTTCTTCATCGTGGCCATGGCGGTGAACACTAGGCGCGGGCCGCACCCGACCGGGACACTGAGCGCGCGGGCCCGCGGACGGGGCGCCGGCTCTCGGCACTGTCAGGCCGTGCCGGCCTGGCGCGCGACCGCCTCCGCCGCCTCGGCGACCGCGTCTGCATCTCCGAGGTAGTGGGCGCCGACCACGGAGAGTTCGTCGTCGAACGTGTACTGCCGGGGCGCGCCGGTCGGAATGTTGACGTCCGCGATGTCGTCGTCGCCGACGCCCTCGAGGTGCTTGAGCAGCGCACGCAGTGAGTTGCCGTGCGCGGTGACGAGTACGTCGAGTCCGACGAGCAGTTGTGGTGCGATGGCGTCGTGCCAGTAGGGCAACACGCGTGCGACGACATCCTTCAGGCACTCGCTGGCGGGGAGGACGTCCGGCGGAAGATGTGCGTATCGGGGATCGTTGGCGGGGTGTTCGGGGCTCGCTCGGTCGACCGGCGGGGGTGGCGTGTCGTACCCACGGCGCCACGCGTGTACCTGCTCGGCGCCGTGCCGGTCGGTCGTCTGCTTCTTGTCGAGGCCCTGGAGGGCGCCGTAGTGGCGCTCGTTCAGCCGCCATGACCGCGCGACCGGCAGCCACACCTGTCCCATCGCGTCGAGCGCCAGATGGTGGGTGATGACCGCCCTGGTCTGCAGCGATGTGTGGGAGGTGTCGAATCGGAGTCCGGCCTCGGCCATCGTGACCCCGCCGGCGATCGCTTCGGCGATCCCCTGCTCGGTGAGCTCGACGTCGTGCCAGCCCGTGAAGAGGTTCTCGCGGTTCCACACCGACTGTCCGTGACGGAGGATGACGAGTGTCCCGATCATCGCACCGATGCTAGGGGTCCGAGATTTGTGTCGGCGAACATCGGTGCGCCGCCGGTATCGGCCGACACAAATCCGGACGACGACCCGGTGTGGTGTGCGAGCATTCGGGGATGGAGATGGAGCCCGACGTCCGCGAACTGCATGAGGCCGCGATCGATGCGCAACGGCAGGCGCACTGCCCGTACTCGAAGTATCCGGTCGGTGCGGCGATCCGCACGCCGTCCGGACAGGTCTTCAGCGGCTGCAACGTCGAGAACGCCTCGTTTCCCGAGGGCACGTGCGCGGAGGCGGGCGCGATCGCGGCGATGGTCGCGGCGGGCGAGCGCGTGATCGTCGACATCGTCACGGTGACCGAGAGCGACGTGCCCGGCACACCGTGCGGTGGTTGCCGGCAACGGATCCGCGAATTCGCACGTCCCGAGACGCGGATCTACGCCACGACCACCGCCGGCGTGTCGATCACCTCGACGATGGCAGGTCTCCTCCCTGACTCCTTCGGCCCCGAACAGCTCGGGCTGGAGACGTGAGACGCACCGACCGCAAGAGTTGAGTCGAGACGACTCAACTTTCTTGTCACCGACGTTGCTGAAGCGTTGAACGAGCCCTATCTTGGGTGACCGTTCGTAAGATTCACAGCAACAGGAGACATCAATGCCCAAGGCAGTCGGTATCGACCTCGGTACCACCAACTCCGTCGTCGCGGTCCTCGAGGGTGGCGATCCCGTCGTCGTGCCCAACTCCGAAGGCGCCCGCACGACCCCATCGGTCGTCGCGTTCTCGAAGTCCGGCGAGGTGCTCGTCGGCGAGGTCGCCAAGCGTCAGGCGATCACCAACCCCGACCGCACCTTCCGGTCGATCAAGCGACACATGGGCGAGGGCAACTGGAAGTCCGACGACGTCGACGGCAAGGTGTACACCGCCCAAGAGATCTCGGCGCGCACGCTGATGAAGCTCAAGCGCGACGCCGAGTCGTATCTCGGCGACACGGTCACGCAGGCCGTCATCACGGTGCCGGCGTACTTCGACGACGCCCAGCGCACCGCCACCACCGAGGCGGGCACGATCGCCGGCCTCGAGGTGCTCCGCATCATCAACGAGCCGACCGCGGCGGCACTCGCCTACGGCCTCGACAAGGGTTCCGAGGACGAGACGGTGCTCGTGTTCGACCTCGGCGGCGGCACGTTCGACGTGTCCGTGCTCGAGATCGGCGACGGCGTCTTCGAGGTGAAGTCGACCCACGGTGACACCACCCTCGGCGGCGACGACTGGGACCAGCGCATCATCGATTGGCTCGTCGACCAGTTCAAGGCGGCGCACGGCGTCGATCTCAGCAATGACCGGATGGCCGCGCAGCGTCTCCAGGAGGCCGCAGAGAAGGCCAAGATCGAGCTCAGCCAGGTCCAGCAGACCCAGATCAACCTGCCGTTCATCACGGCGACGGCCGACGGCCCGCTGCACCTCGACGAGTCCCTGTCGCGGGCGAAGTTCCAGGAACTGACCGCCGACCTCATCGAGCGTTGCCGGGTCCCCTTCGAGCAGGCCCTCAAGGACGCCGGCGTCTCCAAGGGTGAACTCGACCACGTCATCCTCGTCGGCGGCTCCACCCGGATGCCCACCGTCACCGACCTCGGTGGCGACGACTGGGATCAGCGGATCATCACGTGGCTCGTCGACCAGTTCAAGGCGGCGCACGGCGTCGACCTGAGCCAGGACCGGATGGCCGCTCAGCGCCTCCAGGAGGCCGCCGAGAAGGCGAAGATCGAACTCAGCCAGACCCAGTCCACGCAGATCAACCTGCCGTTCATCACCGCCACGGCTGACGGCCCGCTCCACCTCGACGAGAGCCTGAGCCGGTCGAAGTTCCAAGAGATGACCGCCGACCTCATC
>JASJHI010000492.1:0-16845 GCA_033791105.1 Acidimicrobiia bacterium
GATGCCGCGCAGGGTTGGATCGATGATCTGGCGCTCGTGACCGGCAGCGATCTCAGAGCTCGGCTCGACGCCGCCACATTGATCGGATATCGCGAGCTCCGCGACGCCATGCGCGCGACCTGAGCGACCCAGCCTGTTCCCATCCGCGATCGACCCATCGACGATCTGGGCGCGATTCCTTCCGGTGAGCGGAACCGATCCTCCCCAGATGGCAGAACTCCTCCGGACGCGGGCAGCGACCGTCCGTCGCCGAATCGGTTGAGTCGGCCGATCTCAGGCGGTGGCGACGAGGGCCGCGATCTCGGTGGCCGCCGTGCCGTCGGTCAACACGTCGATGAGCTCACCCGTGTGACCCGCAGCCTTCAGCGAACCGCGCATGAAGGCGACCGGCGGATCGAAGTCCGGGTCCGCGGCGATGTCGACGGGCACGGTCAGGACGATCTCGGCGTCGTCGGGACCCGAGACGCGCTCATCCTTCTTGGCGACGACGACCCGGAACTGCGCACTCACGCTGTGACCCGCTGACGGATGCCGGCAAAAAGATCGCGCTCTTCGTCGTGCTCGGGGATCGGGCCGACGAGCGACCTCGCGAGGATCCAGTCCTCCCACGGGTATGACCGAGCTTGCTCCTCATCGGACAGACCGAACCACCACGCCGATGTCGGATCCACCTGGGTCGCATGTGCGAGCAGGGCGCCGCGCCGCGCCCAGAGATACTCCGAAACGTCGATCTTCGTGGTGATGCGGTGGTCCTGAGACGGACGATCGAGCCAAGCCTGGTCGAATGGCGACTCACCCGTGCGCTCGAGCAACAGTTCGTGGGCGGCGACGATGCGGGCCTTCGACCACACCGAGTAGTAGAGCTTCAGCGGCGTGAACGGCTCGCCGAGCTCCGGATACCAACCCGGATCGCCGGCGCGGTCGAACGCGAGCACCGATACGTCATGCACCCGGAGATGGTCGGGATGGGGATACATCTTCTGGTCGTCGCCGTTGGTTTTGATGACCTGTGGCCTCGTCCGGCGGATGATCGCGACCAGACGTCCCGCGGCCTCGTCGAGGTCGGCCTGGTGAAACGACTCTGGATGATCGTTGGGCGCGGTGTCTTGCATTCCGGAGTCGCGGTAGCCGAGCATCAGCGTCTCGTCGAACCCGATGACATCGGCCGACGCCGCCAGCTCGGCCGAACGCATCGATGCCACGAGCGTCCGCACCTCGTCGGGTTCGAGCTCGTGGAACGGTTGACCGGGTTCACGCAGCGATGGATTCTGGAGATCGCCCTCCTCCCCACCGGTGCAGCAGACGAGCATCGTGTGAACACCTTCGGCGTGATATCTGGCCAGGGTGGGCGCACCCTTCGAGGCTTCGTCGTCGGGGTGGGCGTGCACGGTCAACAGCGTCAGGGACTCGGCCACAGACGGCAGGCTACCTGCGCGCGTGGCTCCGGTCCCCTACGGTTCCGCTCGATGAACCGCTCGATGAACCGCTCGATGATCGGTCCGGCTCTCGCGGCGCTCGTCGTCCTACTCGCGGCCTGCGACACCGGCGACGGCAAGACGCTGAAGGACACGGTCGTGCCCACGACGATCCCCCCACCCGACACGACCCCCCTCGACTCGGTGGCACTCGACTCGGTCGCGATCGACGGCGAATTGGATGGCGCCATCGGAGTGGTCCCGGACTCGAGTGCGGAGACATCGGCGCTCCCGGTCGTTCCGACCGAGGTCGCGACGGGGCCGATGGAGGTGATCGGCCCGTGGCAAGACGGCGCGCCGATCGACCAGCTGTACACCTGTGACGGTGAGGACATCTCGCCCCCGCTCAGCTGGCAGGCGGTCCCGGATGCGGCGGTCGAACTCGCCCTCGTCGTCTTCGACGATGACTCGGGCACCCCGACCGATCCGGCCGTTCTCTGGGTACTCGCCGGTTTCAACCCGGAGTTGATCTCCCTCACCGAGGGGGAAGTGCCGGCCAGTGCCATCGAGGCGACGAACTCGGCCGGTGAGGTGGGTTGGACGGGACCATGCCCGTCCACCGGCAGTGGATCGCACGACTATCGCTTCAAACTGCATGCGCTCGCGCAACAGGTCGAGTTGGGCGACGGAGTACCGGTGAGCGAGGTGCTCCCGTACCTCGAGGACCTGACGATCGCGGCCGCCGAGTTGATCGGCACCTACGAGCGCTGACGTCTCAGGAGTTGAGCGCCGCCAGATCGAGTTGGTCGGCGAACTTCTCGAGCGCCGCGGCACGCCGCGTGGGCACATGCTCGGTCGGAGGGTCCGACGGCCTGTAGCGCTTGAGCACCTGTCGGGTCACCGTCACCTTGTGCACCTCGTCGGGGCCGTCGTAGATGCGCGCCGCACGGGCCGCGCGGTACATCCCTTCGAGCGGGAGATCGGTGGTGTAACCGAGACTGCCGTGGATCTGAATCGCACGGTCGATGACGTTGTAGAGCACCCGGGCACCCCAGAACTTGATCACCCCGATCTCGAGGCGAGCGTCGCTGTAGTGCTTTCCCGCCGCGTGCAGCTGGTCCATCTTCCAGGCTGCGTTGAGGGTGAGCAGACGCGCCGCCTGACGTTCGGCGTAGCTCTCCGCGATCCAGTCCTGGATCATCTGTTTCTCGGCGAGGAGCGAACCATGGGTGTAGCGGGTGAGCGCCCGCTCGCAGAGCATGTCGAAGGCCCGACGTGATTGTCCGAGCCACCGCATGGCATGGTGGATCCGGCCGGGCCCGAGCCGCTTCTGGGCGAGCGCGAAACCCTGTCCGAGACCCGCCTCTCCCCCGACGATGCTGTCGAACGGGACGCGCACATCTTCGTAGAGAATCTCGGCGTGACCACCGGGCTCGCCGGTGCGATGGTCGGGTTCTCCCATCGTCGGGACATCGCGGAGGATGTTCACACCCGGCGTGTCGGTCGGCACGATGAACATCGAAAACGACTGGTAAGCGTGTGTCTCGGGATCACCCGTGCGCGCCATCACGATGAGTACGTCCGCGACCGATGCATTGGACGAGAACCATTTGTGGCCGTTGATGACCCACTCGTCGCCGTCGCGGACCGCCTCCGTCGACAGCAAAGTCGGGTCGGCACCGGCGGTCGGCTCGGTCATCGAGAAGCATGAGCGGATCTCACCGTCGAGCAGCGGTTGCATCCACTGCGCCTTCTGCTCAGGGGTACCACCGACGGCGAGCAGTTCGGCGTTACCCGAATCGGGTGCTTGGTTGCCGAAGACGGCCGGTCCGTAGGGTGTCTGACCGAGGATCTCGTGCATCAGGCCGAGCTTGACCTGGCCGAATCCGAGCCCACCCATGTCAGGCGGCAGGTGGGCTGCCCACAGACCCTGACGCTGCACCTCCTCCTTCAGTGGTGCGACGAGCCGCTTGAACTCCTCGCGCCCATTCGGGGAGCGCCACTCGTCGCGCAACGTCTCGAGGGGGAAGATCTCGTCGCGGACGAAGGTCTCCATCCAGTCGAGCTTCTCCTGGAATGCCGGTTCGGTCTCGAAGTCCCATGCCATGCGCCGGAACGTACCGCGCCGCCGCCGCCGGGGAATCACCGTACGGGCGATGCGTCGAGCAGGGCCGCCGATGCGTCCATCTCGGGCCGACGGTGCCGCGCGGAGCCCGGTCGATACCCTGGGCCCGTGCCGCTCCCCCCTCCTCCGCCACCACACGGGGCGCCTCCTCCCCCGCCGTCGAACCGCGCCGGGACGACCGACACGTGTTACCGGCACACGGCCCGCCAAGCCGGTCGGCGATGCACGCGCTGCGGCAAGCCGGCCTGTTCGGAATGCCTGGTCCAGGCCAGCGTGGGGAGCCATTGCCTCGAATGTGCGAAGGCCGCACGTCCGGATCTCGCCACGCGGGCGCGGTTCTGGTCGGCCGGGCAGTCCAGCCTCGTGACGTACGCGCTGATCGCCGCCAACGTGCTCGTGTTCATCGGGGTCATCCTGTGGACCGGCGACATGGGTGCGATCTCCGGCCAGGTCACCACGGCGCATCTCGATCTCGGCCTCAGCCGGGAGGTCATCGCCGAGCCGATCATCTGGGACACCGGCGACGGCCTCTTCGTCACCCAACCCGACGGGTGGTACCGCCTGATCACCTCGGGCTTCCTGCACTTCGGAATCCTGCACCTCGCGTTCAACATGTATTTCCTGTACGTGATCGGACCGATGCTCGAACAACCCCTCGGGCGGACCCGCTTCGCGCTGCTCTACTTCGCATCGCTCCTCGGAGGGTCCTTCGGTGTGATCCTGTCCGACTCGGGCAGCATCACCGCGGGTGCCTCAGGAGCCGTGTTCGGCCTGCTCGGCGCGGCGACCGTCGGGCTGTGGAGGCGCGGCGTCAACCCGTTCAGCACCGGCATCGGAACCGCACTGCTCATCAACCTGTTCATCACGTTCGCCATGCCGGGTATCTCGATCGGCGGACATCTCGGCGGCGCGGCGGTCGGGGCGCTCTGCGCGCTGACGATGCTGGCGCCCGATCACCAGCGAGTCCCCAGGTGGGCGACATATGCGACACCCCTGGCACTCGGATTCGTGTGCATCGTCGGGAGCGTCATGCTCGTGAACAGTGGTTGACGAGCGATGACCCAGGTGTGGCAGACCGGTTGGGTCCGCCGCGATCCGCTGCGACGCTTGGGCGCATGACCCTCCGCGACGCGCACCTCGACCGGATGCGCGACGGCTCATTCGACACGCTCGTCGTCGGCGGCGGCATCAACGGTGCGGTCAGTGCGGCATCGCTCGCCGGCCGCGGTGCCTCGGTCGCGCTGATCGATCGCGGTGATTTCGCCGGATTCACGAGTCAGGCCTCCTCGAATCTGGTGTGGGGTGGATTCAAGTACCTCGAGAACTACGAGTTCCTGCTCGTCCGCAAGCTGTGCCGGTCCCGCAACCGGCTGATGAAGGCGTACCCCGACAACATCCGCGAGGTGCCGTTCTACGCCGCACTCGATGAATCGTCGCCACATTCGCCGCGCATCGCCGCGCTCGGCGCGCTCGCCTACTGGATCATCGGAGGTTTCGGGACCCGACCCCCGCGGCTCTTGAGTCGGGAGCGGATCGAGGCGGAGGAGCCGGTGATCGACACGAGTTCGGTGATCGGAGGACTCGAGTACCGCGACGGACTACTGATCGACAACGATGCCCGGTTCGTCTTCTCGTTCGTCCGGTCGGCGATCGAGGCCGGCGCCGCGGCCGCCAACTACGTCGAGCTCACCGATCTTCGGCGCGATCGCGATCGATGGATCGCAACTTTGCACGACGTCGATCGCGGCGAGGAATTCACGACCACCGCGTCGACGATCGTCAACGCAGCCGGCCCGTTCGTCGACGAACTGAACAGTCGCTGGGGGATCTCGACGAAGCGAAGGATCGTCTACTCGAAGGGCATCCATCTCGTCGTTCCCCGACTCACCGCCCGGCGCAGCGAGCGCGACGAGGGCAAGGTGCTCGCCTTCTACGACGACACGCAACGTCTCTTCTACGTGATTCCGATGGGTCGTCGATCGGTGATCGGCACCACGGATACACGCGTCGACAGCGCCTACACGGAGGTGACCGACACCGACGTCGAATTCCTGCTCACTCAGATCAACGCGCGGCTCGATCTCGACACACCACTCACCGCAGACGATGTCATCGCGGGCCGAGCCGGCGTCCGTCCGCTCGTCGTGAGCGGAAAGGGCGGCAGCTATGACGACGTCGACTGGACGAAACTGAGCCGCAAGCACGCCGTGGAAGGCGACCGTGGCAAGCGGATCGTGACGGTGTTCGGGGGCAAGCTCACCGACTGCCTCAACGTCGGCCAAGAGGTGGCGGACGGGATCGAGCGTCTCGGGATCCCTCTCGAGCGCGACGTCCAGAACTGGTACGGCGAGCCTGCGGAGGCCACCCGCACCGAGTTCTTTCGCCAAGCTCGGCTGATGAAACTCGACGACACCCGCGTCAAACCGGACACCGAGCCATTGTCGGACCGACTCTGGCGCCGGTACGGTCGGAGAGCCTTCGCGATGCTCGACGCGATCCGCCAGGATCCCTCGATGGCCGAGGATGTCATGGGTTCGGCCGACTACATCCGCGTCGAACTCCACACGGCCGCGCAATCCGAGATGGTGACCAAGCTCGAGGACTTCATGCGGCGGCGATCAAAGATCGAACTCGTCGTTCCGGACGCCGAGATCGGAGCCTCGGCCGGGCTGCGCCAGGTCGCCGACATCCTGTTCGGCGACGATGCCGACGTACGGCTCGCCGAGTACTTCGGTGGTTCCGATCGGGTGCCGGCGGCGATCGGACCTGCGGCGACGAACGACCGGGTCGGCTGACCGCGATGCTGTCCAGACTGCGGCGCGCGTTCTTGGGATCGCCGGCCGAGTTCGACCCGCGATGGGACGGGCTGCTCTCGACGGAGTTCCAGCACTGGCGGACACTCACCGTCGACGAACGCGACCGGACGGAGTGGCTGCTCGCCGAATTCGTCCACGGCTGGCGGTGGGAGCCCGCCAAGGATTTCGACTTGACCGAGGAAGTGAAGGTCCTGATCGCCGCGCAGGCGGCGATGCTGTTGTTGGGCCTCGACATCGACGAGTTTCCGCACCTCTCATCGGTGATCGTGCATCCGTCGACCGTGCGACTCACCGGCCACCACGCGGTCGGCGGCAGGCTGATGTCGTCGGCGCCGCGGACCCTGCTCGGCCAGGCGCAGTACCGGGGACCGGTCGTGCTGTCGTGGTCAGCGGCGAGGTCGGGAGCCCGACGGCCCGAGCGAGGACAGAACGTCGTGTACCACGAGTTCGCCCACCGCCTCGACATGCTCGACGGTGTCACCGACGGCACCCCACCGCTCGACGACCCTGCAGCCCGCGAGCGCTGGGTCGAGGTCTGTACAACCGCCTACGACTCCGTCAGAGCGGAGGGCTCGCCGGTCCTGCGTCCCTACGCCGGAACGAATCCCGCCGAGTTCTTCGCCGTCGCGACCGAGGTCTTCTTCAATCGCCCACACGACCTCTGCGAACACGAACCGGAGCTCTACCAGGAGCTACGCGGCTTCTACCGTCAAGATCCGGCCGCCAGACCGACACTGTGACACCCCCTCGTCATGATGGGAACCATGAAGAACGCAGTCGCCACTCCCCCAATCGCCGGTGCTGCTGATCGGGCACGCGGCGAACAACTCACTCTGCTCCCAACGCACGACGTGCCCGCTCGCTTTCGCCTCGCGGAAGACACGCGGCGGCGGGGGCTCCGCCACATCGCGGAGATCCGCCAGACCCTCGCCGAACGCGAAGCGGCCGCCGCACAGACCAACGTCCACCGCCTCCCGCGGCGCACCCCGCGAGCGGCCTGAGGCCGATCGCCTGTCAGCTCGCGCTCGGCGACAGACCGCGAACGGCGGTCCAGTAGTCGAGTTCGGGGTCGAACGGCATGATCGCCAGCGAACTCGTCGTGACACCGTTGTCGAAGTAGGCCTGGATCTTGTCGCGACACTCGGCGGCTGAGCCGTGCACGATGATCTCGTCCACGACCGAGTCGGGGATCTGTGCCAGCGCTTCCTTACGATCCCCGGCTGCCCAGGCGTCCCACATCCCGCGGAGTTGGTCGCCGCGGCCGATCCACTCGTGGAACGCGGCGTACACCGGCACATTGAGGTACGCCGCGATCGCAAACTTGGCCGCCGATCGGACCGCTTCGGTGTTCTCGCTGGGGCACACGAAGATCCGTGCAACGATCTCGCGGTCGGCGCCACCCGCGGCGTCGTCGACGATGCCGGCCACCGTCGACACATCTTCGGCCGAGAGCCAGTTGATGATCGCACCGTCGGCCTCACGCCCCGCGAGTCGCAACATGCCTTCACGCAACGCCGCGACGAGGATCGGAGGCCGCTCGGTGGGGCGAACGCCGAGGCGGAAGCCATTGACCTCGAAGGTGTCGTACTGGCGCCGCACCTTCTCCCCGCTCAGTGCGTCCTTCAAAAAGCGCACGACATCGCGCACCTTCTTGTACGGCTCCTCGAACGGTACGCCGTTCCACCGCTCGACGATCACATTGCTCGACGAGCCGACGCCGACGGCGAAGCGCCCGGGCGCTGCATCGGCGAGCGACGCGACGCTCTGAGCGAGGCACGCGGGCGCCCGCGTATACGCGGGCACGATCGCGGTGCCGAGCCGCAGACGGGGTTCCCAGGCCGCGGCGAGTGCGAGCGGTGTGAACGCATCGGCGCCGTCGGACTCGGCTGACCACACGTCGGTGTAGCCCATGTCCGCGACCTCAGCGAGCTTGTCGCGGTGAGTGTGCAACGGGCCGGGGAGCGGAACGGTGAGACCTGAGCGGATCGGAAGGGCCATGGCGGCGACACTACGCATCCGTCGCCACCACCGGCGAGTGACCGTTCCGCTCAGCGCGTCCGTCGCTGCGATACCGGTCGGCTGAACGGAGATTCGTCATCGGCGAACCCACTCCATCGCGGCGAGTCGATCAGTCGTTGCGTTCGCCGTCCGCCGGTGGTCCGATTACGTTCACGCTCCATGAAGGTTGCGCTCACCGTCAACGACTTCCTCCGCCGTGCCGAACTCGTCTACCCCGATCGCGTTGCGATCGTCGACGAACCCGACCAACCAGCCGATTCGTGGGGGTCGATCACCTACCGCGAGATGGCACGGCGCGCCCGCGCCATGTCAGCCGGTCTGGACGATCTCGGCATCGCTGTCGGCGAACGGGTCGCCGTGGTCAGCCACAACTCGGCGCGCCTGCTCACCGCGCTGTTCGGTGTTTCGGGATCGGGGCGCGTGCTCGTCCCGATCAACTTCCGGCTCGTGGCCGAGGAAGTGCGGTACATCATCGAACACTCCGGCGCCCGGGTCCTGCTCGTCGACCCTGAACTCGCAGCTGCGATGGCCGACGTCGAGTGCGAACGCACGATGATCATCGGTGCCGAGAGTGATGCCGTCCTCATGAAATTCGATACCGAACCCGCAGCCTGGGAACCCGACGAAGACGCAACAGCCACGATCAACTACACCTCCGGGACGACGGCCCGCCCCAAGGGCGTCCAACTGACACATCGCAACGTCTGGCTCAACGCATCGGTCTTCGGTTGGCACATGGGCGTGAACGACCGCGACGTGTACCTGCACACACTGCCGCAGTTCCATTGCAACGGCTGGGGCATGCTCTATGCGGTCAGCGGGATGGGCGCCCGCCACATCATCCTGCGCAAGGTCGACGGCACCGAGATCCTTCGGCGCGTCGAGGCCGAGGGCGTCACCTTGATGTGCGGCGCCCCAGCGGTACTGAACGCGGTACTGGACGCTGCCGCGGAGTGGGACGGTCCGATCCCGGGCAGCGGCCGTGTCCGGATCGTCGTCGCCGGCGCGCCGCCGCCGACCGTCACGATCGAGCGGACCGAGACCGAACTCGGCTGGGAGTTCGTCCAGATCTACGGCCTCACCGAGACCGCGCCGGTCATCACGATGAATCGGCGCCGCGCGGAGTACGACGATCTCGCTCCCGCGGACCGAGCCGTGATGCTCAACCGTGCCGGCGCGCCGGTCGTCGGCTGCACCATGGCGGTCGATGGCGAAGGTGAGATCCTCACCCGCGGCAACATGGTCATGGGCGGATACTGGGAACAGCCCGACGCCACCGCGGCAGCGATCCGCGACGGGTTCTTCCACACCGGCGACGGCGGCACGATCGACGACGACAACTACGTCGTGATCTCGGACCGCAAGAAGGACGTCATCATCTCGGGAGGCGAGAACGTGTCGTCCATCGAGGTGGAAGATGCGATATTTCAACATCCCGACGTCACCGAGGTCGCCGTCATCGGGATCCCGCACGAGAAGTGGGGCGAGCTCGTGACCGCGCTCGTCGTCACCTCGCCCGGCAGCGCGCTCTCCGAGGACGACGTGATCGCCTGGTCGAAGCAGCGATTGGCCGGATACAAGTGTCCCAAGCACGTCGAGTTCCGCGACGAGTTGGCGCGGACGGCGACCGGGAAACTCCAGAAGTTCAAACTGCGCGCACCATTCTGGGATGGCCAGGCGAAACAGATCAACTGAGCCCGGCGTCCGGACGGCCACGCCACAGCGCTGCGCACAGTCTCGGCGTCGAAGGCGGCGCAATCCGCAGGGTGTGACGCCGAGACTCGCGCACCGGCGAGCACGAGCCGGTGCTACTGAGCAGGGCCGTCGTCGTGGATGAGGCGCTTTCCCATGCTGATCACGTCGTCTTCCACATACCCGAGCGATGTGTAGAACCCGACAGCGTCGAGGTTGGAGCGCCGGATCTGGAGGTTCAGCTTCGGGCACCCGAGCGCCGAGAGCCGGCGTTCGGCTTCGCCGACCAACAGCCGTCCGACACCACCACCTCGTTCACCCGGATCGACGGCGAGATAGTTCAGCCAACCGCGATGCCCGTCGTATCCCGCCATCACGCTGGCGACGAGCACGCGGCTCCGCAGCCCGACCAGGAGGAGGCCGTCGGCGAGGGCGACCTTTCGGTCGATGTCCCGATCCGGATCGTTCCACGGCCGCACCAGATCGCACCGCCGCCAGAGCTCGACCAGTTCGGGACGGTCCGCCTCGACGAACGGGCGGACCTCGAGGTGCGCATCGGACATGGGACGGGCCGAACTACTCCAGCGTTGCGTAGTCGGTGGAGCGGTCTTCAGTGCGCGACCCGACGACCGCCTCGGCGCATGACGCGAGATCGCTCAGGTAGGCGTCGACAACGCCGGTGTTCGTGTTGCTCACCGTCGAATGAAGGCTGTCGGGTGGCCCCTGGCGGTCGTGGAACCACCCACGTTCGAGCAGCGCGTCGCCCAGTGCGAACACATCGATCAGCGGCTCGAACGCCGGATCGGCGGTGAGCGCGATCAGATGGAGCGCACCATCGCCGAGCACATCGATACCGTCGATCGCGGCGATCCCGGCCCGGATTGCATCGGCGCTCTCGAGGGTCTGCCGCGTCAGATCGACGTAGCCGTCGATTCCGAGGTGCTGCATCACCGCCCAGGCACACGCCATCGGGAGTCCCGACCGGGAACCCTGGAGGTTGGGAGAGGCGTAGAACCCGCCGAGCCAGTCGTCGAATACGAATGTCTGGTACTGACGCGACTCCTTGGTGCGATGAAGAATGACCGACACCCCCTTTGGTGCGTACCCGAGCTTGTGGATGTCGGCTGAGATCGTGCTCACGCCGTCGACGCGAAAGTCCCAGGGAGCGACCGGACGACCGAGCATCTCAGCGAACGGCAGCACGAAGCCACCCATGCAGGCGTCGACGTGACAGTTCGCGTCCACTGACCCCGCGAGTGCGGCGATGGCCGGGATGTCGTCGACGACACCTTGTGGGTATTGCGGCGCGGATCCGACGACGAGCACGGTGTTCGGCCCGACGAGGTCGGCCATCGCATCGACGTCAGCGGTCCAGTCGGCGAGCACCGGCACCCGCCGGATCGTCATGCCGTAGATGTGCGCGGCTTTGTGGAATGCAGCGTGCGCCGACTCGGCAAGAACGATCTCCGGTGTGGTGATGCCGCGCTCGGCGGCACCACGCTCGCGCGCCGCCAGGACAGCACACAGAATCGATTCCGTCCCGCCGCTGGTCAGGAAACCTGCGGCTCCCTCGCCGTGCAACAGCGCGGCCGTCCACGCGACCACCTCGCTCTGGATCGACCGTAATGACGGGAAGGCATTCGTGTTCAGCGCGTTCTCGTGCAGGTACAGGCGCGCGGCGCGCTCGGCGACCTCGTGCACGGTCGGACCACCGTCGTAGACCATCCCGAAGGTGCGACCGTCCTGCCAGCGGAGGTCACCCTCGCGTTTCGCGGTCAGTTCGGCGACAACGTCGTCGATCGGACGTCCGTGACGTGGCAGTTCTGTCATCGCCCAAGTGTCGCAGACCGACGGGCGCCGGCCGACTGTATGACGCACGTCACAGCGCAAGTTGTTAGGTGTGCTTGACACACTTGATCAAGACGGATCTACACTGCCCGCCATGTCCACTCCACGACCCCTCGCCGGCGCGATAGCTGCACTTGCAGCGATCAGCCTCGTCGCCACAGCGTGCGGCAGCGACGACACCTCTGAGGACACCTCGAATGATGCCAACGCCGGCACGACCGTCGATGCAGGATCCGCTGCGTCGGGATCCGACGCCGGACCCGATGTCGACAGCGTCACGATCTACTCCGGTCGCAACGAGGACCTGATCCAGCCGATCCTCGACCAGTTCACCGAGGCCACGGGCATCGACGTCAACGTCAAGTACGGCGACTCCGCGGACCTCGCGCTCCTGATCGACGAGGAATCTGCTGCCGACAACGTGCAGGCCGACGTGTTCCTCTCGCAGAGTCCCGGATCGCTCGGCTTCCTCGAGCAGAACGAACGGCTGGCGACGCTGCCCGACGAGACGCTCGCGCTGGTGGACGAGTCGGTGCGCGACGACGAAGGCAAGTGGATCGGCTTTTCCGGACGCCAACGCGTCCTCGTCTACAACACCGAACTCGTCGACGAGTCGGAACTCCCCACCAGCGTGTTCGATCTGACCGATCCGGAGTGGAGCGGCAGAATCGGCGTCGCACCCAGCAACGGGTCGTTCCAGGACTTCGTCACCGCCATGCGAGCAACCGAGGGCGACGAAGTGACGATGGAGTGGCTCGAGGGTCTGGCCGCGAACGACCCCGTGTCGTATCCCAAGAATTCCGCAATCGTCGCGGCCGTCGGGCGAGGCGAGGTCGACGTCGGTCTGGTGAACCATTACTACAATTACCGCGCCCTCGAAGAGGATCCGACTCAGCCGAGCGCCAACCACCACTTCCCGAACGACGACCCGGGGGCGGTTCTCATCGTCACCGGTGCGGCGATTCTCGACGGGACGGATCGTCCCAGCGTTGCTGCTCAGCTGATCGAATTCCTGCTCAGTCCCGAGGGCCAGCAGTACTTCGCGGCCGAGACGTTCGAGTATCCGCTCGCCATCGGCGAGCCTCCTCCGGCCAACCTGCCGCCGCTCGACTTCGCGGCGGTCGGTGTGGTGGCCTTCGAAGATCTCGCGGGCGGTCTCGAGCAGACGCGCCAGATGATCGCCGACGCCGGCCTCCAGGGCTGACCGGACACCGCTGCCGGATGGCGGGCTCACTAGCGTGCCGACGGTGACGACCACGGGTGCCGCTGCGATGTCCGGTGTCTGGGATCGCCGCATCAGCCCGGTGGCCCGCCATCTCGTACCGATCGCGATCGCCGTCGTCTTCTCCGGGCCGGCCGCGTTCGTCCTCTGGCGGACGTTCCGCCTGGGCGCGCTGTCCGAATCGCTCGACGAGATCATCGATCCGTTGTGGCGCACAATTCAGCTCGCGGTCCTCGTCTCCGCCACCGCCGCCGTCATCGGAACGGGCTTGGCGTGGCTCACGACCCGCACCGATCTGCCCGGGCGACGCTTCTGGCGGGTGGTGCTCATCCTCCCGCTCGTCCTCCCCTCGTTCGTCGGCGCGGCAGCGTTCATCGCCGGCCTGGCGCCGGGAGGAATCATCCACGATGCGCTCGAATCGATCGGGATCGACGCCCCGCGCCGCTTTCGCGGGCTCGGGGCCGCTTGGCTCGTGCTCACGGCATTCACGTACCCGTACGTGTTGCTCCCGGTGACGGCGCGATTCGCGAATCTGCCGGCAAACCTCGACGAGAGCGCTCGAATGCTTGGCCTCTCCTCGACAGCCACATTCCTCCGAGTCACGCTGCCACAGCTCCGGCCGGCGATTCTCGGCGGGTCGCTGCTGGTGTTTCTGTACACGGTCAGCGACTTCGGCGCCGTCCAACTCCTCGGCTACGACACCCTCACGCGCGTCGTGTACGCCACGCGACAGACGAACCGTGCGCTCTCGTTCGCCGCTGCGAGTGTGGTGCTGATCCTCGCGCTCGCGGTCGTGGCGCTCGAACGCAGCCAGCGGGGTGCGGCGCAGCCGGATCGACGCGCCACCGTTCGTCCGATGCGCCCGATTCGTCTCGGATGGCGAGCGATGCCTGCACTCCTCGCATGCACCGTCGTCGCCGGAATCGGCCTCGTGGTGCCCGTGGCGAGCCTCGGAACCTGGGCCCAACGCGGCCTGGCCGAAGGCCGCATCGGGTTCGGTGAACTGATCGACCCGACGATCAGCACCGCCTCGGTGTCGGTGATCGCAGCCGTCGTCGCTGTCGGCGTTGTGCTGCCCGTCGCGATCGCCACCACTCGGCGACCGAGCCCATCGTCGCAGGCCGCGGCGGTGGCCGTCATCGGCGGCTTCGCGATCCCTGGGCTCGTGCTCGCCCTCGCGTTGGCGGTGCTCACGCTGAACACCCCGGCGCTGAGTCGCTGGTACCAAACGCTTCCCGTGCTGATCGGAGCGTATGTGATTCACTTCGGCAGCCAGGCGCTCGCCAGTTCGGAGAGCGCGGTCCGCGCAGTGCCGGCGAACTTGCGCGAGTCGGGCCGGCTGCTCGAACCGCGTCGAGGGCGCCGCTGGTTCCACGTCGATCTGCCGCTGATGCGGCCCGGACTCGTCGCCGGAGGCGGTCTGGTGATGCTCGCCACACTCAAGGAGCTGCCCGCCACGCTGCTGCTCTCGCCGATCGGCTTCTCGACGCTGGCGACGGAGATCTGGGCGTCGTACGAAGAGGGGTTCTACGCCGCCACCGGTCTCGCGTCGCTCGTCCTGATCATGCTCTCGGCGCTCCTCACGTGGGCGCTCGTGCTGCGTCGTAGCGACGTCATCCGCTCCTGATTGCAGCGCCGGGGCGGCCGCCTCGTCGGGACGTGAAGCTAGCCTTACACGCGATGGCGAGCACCCCCCACACGCCACAGGTCGCGACCCGGCATGCAGCCGAGGTCGCACTTGACGGTGTCACCGTCTCCTATGACGGCGTCGAGGCGGTGAGCGACGTCTCTCTCGTCGTGCCGGGCGGATCGATCACCGCACTTCTCGGCCCGTCGGGCTGCGGCAAGACGTCGTTGTTGCGCGCGATCGCTGGACTCGAGCGGCCGACGGCCGGAACGGTGACGGTCGGTGACCGTCCGGTCAGCGGTCCGGGCACCTGGGTGCACCCAGAGCGGCGTCACGTCGGGATGGTGTTCCAGGACGGCGCGTTGTTCCCCCACCTCACCGTCGCGCAGAACGTCGACTTCGGACTGCGCGCCGCCGGCCGCCACGGGCGCCGGCTCGGTAGGTCCGAGCGAACCGACCGCGTGCGCGACGCGCTCGAACTCGTCGACCTCGCGGGGCTCGGCGACCGACTTCCCGACACACTCTCCGGTGGGCAACAGCAGCGCGTTGCCCTCGCCCGTTCGCTCGCTCCGCAGCCGGCAGTGCTGCTGTTGGACGAGCCGTTCTCGGCGCTCGACGCCACCTTGCGCGTCCAGGTCCGTGCCGAGGTGGCCGACATCCTCCGCGAGGTCGAAGTCACGACCGTGTTCGTCACCCACGATCAGGACGAAGCGTTCGTCCTGGGTGATCGTGTCGCGGTCCTGCACGAGGGCCGGATCGAACAGGTCGGCACACCCGATGATCTCTATCGTCGACCGGCCACCCCGTGGGTCGCCGGGTTCGTCGGTGAGGCCAACTTCGTGCAAGGACTGCTCGGCGCCGCGCTCGCCGACGATGGCGGCACCGAGCACGGCGGTGACGCACCGCCCACGGGACATGCGGCAACGCTGCTCGGATCGGTGCCCGTCTCCCTCCACGAGCGGTCGGACGCCGAGACTCCAATGCCCCCGGAGGAGGCGCCGCATACGGAAATCGCAGCCCCCGCCGAGAACCCCACGGCCGATGAAGCTGCGGCGATCTCGGTGCTCGTGCGGCCCGAACACGTCTCGCTCCACCCGGGCCGATGCGCGCTCGTGACCAATGTCGAGTACTACGGCCATGACGTGCGCTACGAGCTCGAATTGAAAGATGGCTCCACGCTCGCGGCCCGGACCACATCGTCGCACCTCTACGCGCGCGGCGACCGGGTCTGCGTCCGCTACGAGGGCGAGATGGCAGAAGCCTGGCCGGCCTGATCGGCTGCCAAGCTCGTTGCCTGGGGCGAGGCGCGCGCCGATCGAATCGACCTCCAGGTACTCGACGTGGCCGACCCGGCGCATCTCGACCTCCTCGTGACCGAGGTGGCACCCACGTCGTCTGATTCTGCGATCGAGAGCTCGCACTAGCGTCCGGGCGTGGAAGAGATCGCGATCTACCCGGCCCGCACCGTCGTCACGATGGATCCCTCCCAGCCGGAGGTTGCGGCGGTGGCCGTCCGCGAGGGCAGAATCCTCGCTGCGGGCAGCGTCGACGAGTGCAAGAGTTGGGGGCAACACCGCGTCGACAACCGGTTCGCCGACCACGTGATCGTGCCGGGAATGATCGAGGCGCACGCGCACAGCCTCGAGGGTGTGTTCGCGTTGCTTCCCTACGTCGGTTGGTTCGATCGCCACAACGCCGAGGGCGGCGTCACACATGGCATTCGCACGTACGACGCACTGCTCGACCGCCTGCACGAGATCGACGGAGAGACCGCCGGCTCGTCGGAGCCGATCGTCGTCGGTGGATTCGACCCGATCTACTTCACCGATGAGCAGCGGCTCACCCGAGAGCACCTCGATCGGGTGTCGCGCGACCGTCCGATCTTCGTCTTCCATGCGAGTGCCCACCTCGCCACCGTCAACACCGCGATGCTCGAGCGCCACGAGATCACCCGCGACGTCACCACGCCGGGGGTCGCCCGCGACGCCAATGGCGACCCCAACCGTGAACTCCGAGAGATCCCCCCGCGGTCGCACCCGATGACCGCGCGCGCGGTGATTCTCAGATAGGAAGAGCACACC
>JASJHI010000493.1:0-5641 GCA_033791105.1 Acidimicrobiia bacterium
GCGCCGACAGCCTGTTCCTGCCACTCAGCATCTCGGAATGCGATGCGCTCGACGACTCCCGGGGAGTTTCGCTGGGCACGGCCCGCCTCACCGTGAAGGCTCCCTGACCACTGCGCTCTCCCAGGCAATCGGGCATCATGGGCGCGATGTCTCTCTTCCCCGATCGAGCCGGCGCGGCAGAACGGTTGCGCGCCGGGCTCGCAGCACCGGATGTCCTGCAAGCGCCGGGATGCTACGACGCGCTCACCGCCCGCTTGATCGAGAGGTCGGGCCACGATGTCGCGTTCCTCGGCGGCTTCTCGGTCGCCGCCGGCAGGCTCGGACTCCCCGATGTGGGCCTCCTCAGCTATGGCGAGATGCTCGACCAGACGACCTCCGTATGCGCAGCGACATCCCTGCCGATCATCGCTGACGTCGACACCGGGTACGGCAACCCGGTCAACGCACAGCGCACACTGCTCGCCTTCGCCAGAGCCGGGGCCGCATGCGTGATGATCGAGGACCAATCGTGGCCGAAGCGGTGTGGACACACGGCCGGAAAGGACGTGGTCGACCGGGCTGAGGCCGTCGCCCGGGTACGGGCCTGTGTCGCGATCCGCGACGAGCACGGACTCGACGTGCTGGTCATGGCGCGCACCGATGCGGCGGCCGTCGAGGGCTTCGACGAAGCGCTCTGGCGGGCCGAGGCATTCGCCTCCGCTGGATCCGATCTGACGTTCCACGAGGCGCCGGAGACCGTCGAGCAGATGGAGCGGTATTGCGCCGAGGTCCCCGGCCACAAGACCGCCAACCTGGTGGAGGACGGGCGCACACCGTGGGCCGATGTGAAGACCCTCGGCGAGATCGGCTACTCGCTCGCGCTCTACCCGGTCTCGTTGCTGCTTCACGGCATCCGTTCGATGGGTGACGCCGCTGCCGCACTGCGGTCCGCCCCCGGATCCGAGAACGCGCGGGCGCCCTTCGACGAAGCCCGCTCTCTCGTCGGCTGGCCCGACTACGAGATCCGCGCCGCCGACCTCACCTGACACGACCTCGACTCGACGTGACCTGACCCGATCCACACGAGTTCGGCTGCGGTGCCGGGGAGCGCGAGACTTCATCGATGCAGGTTGCGTGTGCGTTGTACGACGAGTTCACGATGCTCGACATCGTCGGGCCGTTCCAGGTGCTCAGCTCGGTCGCCGACATGGAGATCGTCTGGGTGGCGGAGCAAGCGGGACCGGTCAGTGACCACACCCGCACCGGGTCACTCGGAGCTGCGGCGTCCTTCGAGGAGGTCCTCCGTCCTGACATCGTCGTCATCCCCGGTGGCCTCGGCACGACGAAGCACTTGGACGGTCCCGTCGTCGAGTGGGTCCGCGCCGTGCACCCGACCACGACCTGGACGACCTCCGTCTGCACCGGATCACTGCTGCTGGCCGCGGCCGGATTGCTCGACGGCTTGGCTGCGACGTCACATTGGGCGGCGTTGGACACACTCGGCGAGATGGGCGCGGTACCAACGTTGCAGCGCGTCGTGATCGATCATCAGGCTCACATCGCGACTGCGGCAGGCGTCAGCGCCGGCATCGACATGGCGCTCGAACTCGTCATCGAACTCCAGGGCCGGCCCGCGGCCGAGGCCGCGCAACTGGCCATCGAGTACGACCCGCAGCCGGTCATCGATGCCGGTTCCCCGCTGAAGGCGCCTCCCGAGACGGTCGAATTGCTCAGAACTCTCCTCGGCGCTGCGATCTGAGCGGACTCCTCGCCCGGCGCCCTCGCGCGCAGCTGACGTAGTGTCCGAGGCCATGACCCTGCTCGACGACCTCGACTTCGATCTGAAGGCGCCGAACATCGCGCAACGTGGGATGCAGCGCATCGCTTCCACCCGGCCCGGTGCCTGGCTCTTCTCCGTTTCGCTCCAGCCGGTCGATCGCCTCCTGTTCGACAAGTCGAAGGGCCGCATCACCGTGCCAGGACTCATGGCCGGCCTCCCGGTGATCATGGTCACGACCACGGGGGCGAAGAGCGGGAAGCCGCGGACATCACCCCTCCTCGGGCTCCCCGTCGACGGGTCGCTCGCGGTCATCGGGTCCAATTTCGGGCAGGAGTCGACCCCAGGTTGGGTCTACAACCTCGAGTCAAATCCGACTGCCACGGTCGGCTACCGCGACCGCACCGTCGACGTCACCGCACGACTTGCCGACGATGACGAGGCCGACGCAACGTTCGTGTCGGCCTCGTCGGTGTATGGCGGATACGCCAAATATCGCGAGCGGGCCGATCACCGCACGATCAGGGTCTTCGTGCTGGACTCCGATTCCGTCGACTGACCAACGACCATCACGTCGACGCCTGGTCGTCACGCGGCACACACCCGACTCGCGCTCAGGTCGAACGCTCACGCACGATCGTGCCGACGTCGATCCGCTTCACCGCCCTCAGCGCTGGGATCAACGAAAGCGCAGCGACGACGAACATCGCGAGCGCCGAGCCGATGTAAGTCAGCGGGCGCAGGTCAGCACTGATCGGGAACTCGGGGCTCGAGAACGAGTTCATGAACGCCACCGCGGCCAGCCAGCCGACGAACAGACCAGGGATGATCCCGATCGCCGTCAGTAGGCCGGTCTCGCCCACGATCAGTGATGCAACCCTGCGGTGGGTGAGCCCGTTGGCGCGCATCGACGCGAACTCGCTCGACCGCTCGGCAACGTTGACCGAGATGATGTTGAAGATGAGCGCGAACGCCATCGCGCCGCCGAACACGATCATGATCCCGATGAACGCGTAGAAGAACGCCTGGAAACTCTCGACCAGGTCGCGCACCTCGCTTGCATCGACAACGACCGCGACCGTCTCGACCGACTTCAGATTGGCGATCGCCACATCCGCTTCGGTGCCGTCGACGAAGAGTGTCTTCACCGACGTGATGGTCGGATCCTCGAGATCGGCTGCCGCGATGCCGGAGCCGGAGTCGACGATGAGGGATGTCAGCGTGTCGATCGACAGGTAGGCGGCGGTGGTGAGCGGTTCGTCGACGAAGCCCGCGACCGTCGTGGTGATGTCCAGCCCGAGCGCCGGCAATCGGATTTCGATCTCGTCGCCGGTGGAAACGCTGAGCGCGTCCTTCATCGCGTGGCCCAGCAGCGCTCCGTCGTCCGTGAGCGGTGGCGAGAATCCGTGGACTGCAGTGTCGGTCTCGTATCCCTCGAGGAGTGTGGCGAAGGTCTCGCCGTCGTGAACGATCGTGGCTTCGAGGCCCATCACCGGCTCGGCCTCGGCGATCCCGTCGACGCCGCCGATCGTGTCGACTTGCGACTGGTCGACCGGCACGGTGAGTACGACGGTGGCATCCTCCTTCGCGATGTCGTTGAACTGCTTGTCGAAGGCGAGGAGCATCGTGTCGAGCATCCCCCACGACGCCATGATGAGGGTCATCCCGAGGATGACCCCGATCACCATCGAGAGGCTCCGCTTCTTGTTCCTGCCGATCCCGCGGAACGTCATCCGCCATCGAACGGGCGCGTGGCGCAATGGCGGGATCACACGCTCGAAGATCGACAACTTGCCGGTCTGCGTCGGAGCGTCGCCGCGCATCGCTTCGGCCGGCGCCATCCGCGAGACGGTGCGGGCCGGCGCAAGTCCGGCGAGGATGCCGGCGATCGCTCCGAACCCGAGTGCGATCAAGACGGTCGGCAGGTGGAACTCGGCGACGAGGTCCGGGATCCCGAACACCTCCGTGTAGATCGCCGTCATCCCGCGTCCGAGCAGCGCACCGAAGATCACGCCGACCACGGCGCCGATGAGACCGACGCCGAGCCCGTAGGAGAGATAGTGACGGCTCATCGTGCGTCGCGAGAACCCTGTTGCGCGAAGCGTGCCGATCACTCCGCGCTGGGAGAAGACCAGCCTCGTCACAACCACGTAGATCGCCATCCCGGCAGCGGCGAGGAACAGCATGGGCAGCGCGATCGCCATGGTTTGGAGACCGTCGATCTCGGTGTTGATCACAACGTTCGACGGTTGCTCGGCCAGCGTTTGCAGACTGCCGGCGTCGGCGGCTGCCGCCGCCTCCGTTACCGCTGAGTCGACTTCGTCGGTGTCGACGCCGTCGCCGTACAGCACGAGAACCTGCTCGGTCACGACGACTTCGGCCGCCTCGTCCTCGTCGAACGCCCGCTCGTCGACGAACGCGACGGCAAACGACTTCGGCGCGGTGAACGCGTTCTGCGAGTCCCTCGCGGGCCACAAGTACTCTGTCGAGATCGCCACGCCGATGACGTAGACCTCGACATCTCGGATGAGGAATGTATCCCCCACGCTCAGGTCGAAATCCTCGGCGGCGTGCGACTCGAGGACCACGCCTTGCGGATCGTCCGGGTCGAGGTATGTCCCCTCGGTGACATCGAGCGAGTTGATCCTCGGCTCACCGTCGGCCGGGACACCGATGACGCGCCCGAGCAGTGAGTCGTCGCCGATCTCGAAGGGCATGTCGGACTGTCGTCGCGCGATCGCGTCGTCGACACCTTCGACCCCCTTGGCGGTTTCGGCGAAGTCGGCCGAGACGCCGCTGACCGTCATGTCGGCCATCGCGAACCGGTCGTACGACCCTTCCAGCGAGGACCCCAGGTTGAGGTAGGCGTTGAATGACCCCGCGAACATTCCGACGCCGAGCACGACGGTGACGAGCACGGCGATGAACTGCCACTTCTGACGTCTGATGTCGCGTCTGACCTTGCGGCCGAGCATGCTCACCAGGCGACGTCCGCGGGTGCCTTCGGTGCCGACGGTCTCCTGCCCGACGATTGCGCCATCGCGGAGGTCGATCACACGGTTGGCGATCTGGGCGATCTGGTTGTTGTGGGTCACGACAATGATCGTGCGATCTCCCGCATCGGTGACATCGCGCAGCAGCGTGAGCACCTGGGTGCCGGTCTCGGTGTCGAGTGCGCCGGTCGGTTCGTCGCACAGCATGAGCGGCGGATTCTTCACGAGTCCGCGGGCGATCGAGACGCGCTGTTGTTCTCCGCCGGAGAGCTGTCCCGGGAAGTGGTCCATCCGGTCGGTGAGCCCGACCGACGCGAGCACCTCTTTGGTGCGCTCGTCGACATCGCCGCCGGTGAGCTCGGCGATGAGTGCCACGTTCTCGTAAGCCGTGAGCGACGGGACGAGGTTGTAGAACTGGAAGATGAAGCCGACAGATCTCAGGCGGTAGTCGGTGCGACCGTCGTCGTCGAGGCCGTTGAGGTTGAACCCGTTCGCCTCCACGTCGCCGGAGGTGGGCGGCTCGAGAGCGCCGATCTGGTTCAGGAGTGTCGTCTTGCCGCTCCCCGACGCGCCTCGTAGGACCACGAACTCGCCACGCGGGATCTCGAACGTCACATCGATCAGCGCATGAACCTCCGTCTCACCCTCGCCGTACGTCTTGGTGAGTCCGCTGGCGCGAACGGCTACGTCTCCGGTCGGTTCATCGGTCATCGTGTGCACTCTCGACTGGTCACGTGACGAAGTTAGCCCGAGGCGAAATCGAGAGCATTCTCATGACGATTTCTCGTATTCACGGTTGACGAATCGAACAGGTGTTCGTAGACTGTGGGTATGGGGCAAGCGGAGCGGGCCGGAGGGGTGGCCACAGCACCGTCGGCGTTTGCTGGGGAGG
>JASJHI010000494.1:0-2611 GCA_033791105.1 Acidimicrobiia bacterium
GCCCTCGACATCGCCGATGGCCACGACCGACTCGAGTGCCGCCCTGAAATGCGCGACCGCAGCGTCCCAGTCATCTTCGGCCGTGCAGACGAACCCGAGCGTTCGCTGAGCCGCAGCGGTCGACCACGGAGATGAACTGCGCTCGGCGAACGCCACTGCGCGATCGGCTGCGATCCGTGCCTGTGGCACGTCTCCCATGCGCAAGTACTGATGGGCGCAGACCGACGCCGCCCAGACGACCGTCACGGTCTCTCCGGACTCCGACGCAGACAGTGCCATCTCTTCGGCGGTCTCGATCGCTCCGGCGACCTGGGCAGGGTCATCGACCAGCGATGCCCACGACATCTTCAGCTCCCGCGCGAAGCTCCCGCCTCGCGATGAGGCGGTCTCGAGAGCGGACTCGATGTGCTCGACGGCGAGGGCCCGATCTCCCTGTTGCGCGGCGCTGAATGCCAGCACCCTGTACGCGATGATGCGCGCGATCCGAGTTCCGCCGGTGTCGTCGAGAGCCTCTCGGGCGTAGGGAGTTGGGTCGTCGTTGCCTGCCCAGAGCGCGATGTGGGCCATGATCGCGTACGCGGCCGCACGAAACGGGGCCTCGGTGTTCGGCCAGCGCTCACGGACCCGCGCCGCAAGCCGCGCTTGCTCTCGTCGCGGCGCCTTGGTCGGCGCGTAGAGCGGTAGCAGGAGGCGATAGGCCCGGTTGGGACGTTCGTCGATCTCGACGGCCATCTCGATGGCGGTGAGCAGATGGCCGTATCGCTGCGCGATCTGGTCGATCAGTTCGCTCGAGAAACTGGACGCGGTGGCGACGACGATCCGATCGGCGAACGCGACCACGGCATCGACATACCGAGTCGCGATGTCGCGACGTTCACCCTCGATGTCGAGTTGCTCCAGTCCGAACGCGCGCACGGGCTCGAGCAGTCGGTAGAAGGTGTCGCCAGTGGCGTCTTGGGAGATGTAGACGAGCGATCGGTCGATCAGCTCGGTCAGCAGCTCCAGCGTCGCGAGCCGATCGTCGTTGCCGAGGAGGGCATGGGCGAGGTCGAGGTCGACCCCTTGGGGAACCAGGCTGAGGGCGCGGAATCCTCTCCTGTGGACAGCGTCCATGGGTTCGTAACTGGAATGTACGGCGCTTCGCACACCGCGATGCCGAGCGGTCGATTGGCCGCCCGGGGTCTCGAGAAGGTCGAGTTGTCGGGGAAGCAGCGTCAGCAGGTCGGTCGGGCCGACGACTCGGCTGCGAGCCGCGGCCAACTCGATCGCGAGAGGAACGCCATCGAGTTGCTGCACGATCTTTTCGGCCGCGTGAAGTTGTGCGGGCACGTCGAGCCACGTCGCACCCGAGGTGCCGGCCCGGTCGAGGAACAACTGGAGCGCAGGCGTTGGCTTGTCGTCCGAGTGGGCGAGAATTCGAAGCGGTCCCAGATTTACGACGTATTCGCCCGGGAGACCGAGGGGAGTGCGACTCGTCGCCAGCACACGCACGTTCGGGAGGTCCGTGAGCCGTCCGGCGAGCGTCGCCGCGTCGGCGAGCACATGTTCGCAGTTGTCGAGCACGACCACCGCCGATCGGCCATCGAGCCCGACGGAGAATGTGTCGAGCGAGGTCTGGCCGAGTTGGCGGGCGAGCACCAACTCGAGATCGTCGCCCGCCTTCGCCGGTCCGAGTTCGATCAGCGCTGAATAGTCACCGCACCTACTTCGGTCATCGGCCACCTCGCCGGCGAGGCGCGTCTTGCCGATCCCACCCGTTCCAGTGAGCGTGACGAGTTGTTGACCATCGAGCAGCGAGATCACCCGCTGTGTCATCGCCTGTCGCCCGACGAAGCTCGTTGCCACCGTCATTCCGCCATCATGGCAGGACGATGTAGCGACCGGAACGAACCGTCGGCACCTGTCATGGGAGGGTTCTCCCCTGCGGATGGAGCATCGAGGTCGGCGGGAACGTGGTCCGCACCCGTGCGGGTGAATCTCACCCGACTCCGCAAGAAGCTGGGAGAGAAACAAATCGACCGGATCGAGGCGGCAACCTTCGCCAACGGGTTTCGCTGGATCGGACACCGACCGAGATCGACACGCTCAGCCGGAGCTTCAACGACATGCTCGAACGACTCCAGGCTGCGGCGACGGTGCAGCAGCAGCCCATCGACGACGCCAGCCATGAGCTGCGGACGCCACTGGCGATCCTCGTCACCAGCGCCGATGTCACCCTTGACGACCCCGGTGCCACGATGACCTCCTATGCGACCGGGTTGGAGCGGTCTCGGGCGGCGGCCGAGCGGATGACCACCGTCGTCGACGACCTGCTCGTCGGAGCCCGCCAACGGGCACGCACGATCGATCGGGAACTCATCGATCTCTCCGAGCTCGCTGTCGAAGCCGCTGACTCGATGCGCCCGCTGGCCATTTCACGAAGCGTGGTCATCGTCGTTGCCGAGCCCACGCCGGTGCTGTGCAACGCGGACCACGCCAGCATCACCCGTGCGCTCACCAACCCGATCGACAACGCCATCTTCTCGCCAGAAGATGGAACGGTGACGGTAGCGGCGATCGAGGAGTCGGGATTCGCTTCGGTCTCGGTGACCGACCAGGGCGCGGTAGTCGC
>JASJHI010000495.1:0-3794 GCA_033791105.1 Acidimicrobiia bacterium
CGGCCATCTTCAACATCCATGGGTTCACCGCGGCGACGTCGACCTTCGGATCGGGCACGTCGATGGGTCCCGGACTCCACTGCGCGTTCAGGAACGTCAGCTCGTAGAAAGCCCCGTGGTGGTCGAGCTTCTCGCCCCGAAACGCGGAGAAGCACGCCTTCACGGCAAGGACGTAGTCGCGCAGGCGCGGTCCAGGATGCTCGAATTCGGCCCCGTACCGGCGGACGATGTGCGCCTTCACCTGGGTGCCGAGCCCGAGTCGGAAGCGCCCGCCGGTCGCCTCCTGAATCTCCCACGCACACTGCGCCATGACCATCGGGCTGCGCGGGAATGCGACCGCGACGCCGGTCGAGTAATGCATCTCCGGCTCGGCGATCGACATCGCAGCGGCCGTCGTGAACGCTGTACGCCCACCCTCGGTGAGCAAGATGCCGTCGAAACCGGCGACGTTCGAGCGCCTCGCGAAGTCGCCCATCCGCTGGAGTGGACCGGGAAACGACATGACATCGACGCGCATCGGATCGACCGTAATCTGACCCCGATGCATCCGCTGCACGAAGCGCTGATCGCCGCGGCCGACGGCGACTTCCCGACGGTCGACGGCGCCGTGGAAGTGCTCCCGCCCGATGCGGCCGGAACGTGGGCGGTATTCGAGTTCACCGGCCACTCGTTCGTCCTCGCGGATCGTGAACCCACCGAACTCAGCGCTCGCGGTGCCGACGGGTTCGGCGGTGCGTCTCAGCCAGATCTGCTCCGCTGGCTGGCCGGGCCGGGCGGCGTGATCGGGTCACACGACGCGGTGCTGGTTGCGAGAGGTACAGGGTGCGGGTCGGATGTTCTGGTCGAGCGATCCGATCTCTCCGATCACCCACGGGTGCTCAGATCGCGACACCATCGCAGTGACGTGCGTGTGTTCGCCGACGATGTCGGATTGGTCACGCTCGGATCCGGCCTGGTCGGACGGCTCGAGCTGTCGGTCGAACTCCTCTCGGCCGAGAAATATGGCGCGGGCGCGGGCACGCGGCTGATTTCGGACGGCCTCGCGGAGGTTCCTGCGGGTGAGCTGGTGTGGGCACAGGTCGCTCCGGGTAACGCCGCCTCATTGCGGTCGTTCCTGCGCGCGGGATTCGTGCCGATCGGGGCGGAGACGCTGATCGACACGACACGCGATTGACACGCGTTCGATGCGACTCCTGTCATGTCGCCGCGGTAGACCCATTGTGTCCAGATGGGACGAGGAGGGCGAAAGACTGTGGACGGCGACGTCATCATTCGAAACGGAACCGTGGTCGATGGTACCGGTGCGCCTGCGCGCGTCGCGGATGTGGCCATCTGCGACGGGCTCATCACAGAGGTCATCGATCGCGCCGATGGTCGCATCGAGACGACGGCAGACCGAGAGATCGACGCCGAGGGCAAGATCGTCACGCCCGGTTTCGTCGACATCCACACACACCTCGACGCACAATTGGCGTGGGATCCGATCGGCACCTCGAGTTGCTGGCACGGTGTGACGAGCGTTGTCATGGGGAATTGCGGCGTCACTTTCGCGCCGTGTCGCCCATCTGATCGTGAGTTCCTCGCCGAGATGATGGAGTCCGTCGAGGACATTCCCCGCGATGCGATCCTCGACTCGCTGCCGTGGGACTGGGAGACCTACGGCGAGTACTACGAATCGATCGGGCGACTCCCGAAGGGCCTCAACGCCGGCGGCATGGTCGGACACAGCGCATTGCGCACCCACGCGATGGGTGAGCGTTCCCTCGACGAGGCCCCGGCGGGAGCCGACGATGTCGCCGCGATGGCCGATCTTCTCGACGAGGCGATGACGGCCGGGGCACTCGGCGTGTCGACGAGCCGCACGTTCATGCATCGGATTCCCGACGGCCGTCCGGTGCCCGGCACGTTCGCTGCACCCGACGAACTCCTCGCCTTCGCTGACGTGCTCGGCCGACACGGAGCGGGCGTCTTCGAGGGGGCGATGCGCCTCGGTGAACGCGACGACGACGCGCTCACGTCGACCCGCCGCGAGATCGCGCTGCTCGGAGACATCGGCCGGCGCAGTGGCCGTCCCGTCAGCTTCGGGCTCACGCAGAGCAACCGCCGTCCTGACCTGTACGAGCGAGTGATCGAGTTCACGAAGGAGGAGAACGAAGCCGGCGCGACGATTCGCCCGCAGACCACTGCCCGCGGTGTCGGGATTCTCTTCGGTCTCGAGTCACGGACGCCGTTCGACAAGGCGCCGGCCTGGCGCGAGCTCCGATCGCAGATCAACGGACGCAAGCTCCAGATGCTCCGTGACGGCAATTTCCGCCAACAGCTCATCAGCGAGGCAGACGTCCACGGCACGAGCGTCGACCTTCGCAACGTGTTCCTGATGCCCGTCAGCGGGTCGGCTCGCTACGACTGCGATCCATCCACGTCGCTCGCCGCGATCGCGGACGCACGTGGCGTGAGTCCGGCGGCGGCGTTCATCGAGCTGCTCCTCGAGACCGATGGCCACCTCGTCGCCAACATGCCGTTCCTCAACCAGGATCTCGCCGCGGTCGAGCAGATGCTCGATGATCCGTTGGTGACGCTCGGCCTCGCCGATGCCGGTGCGCACGTCGGTCAGATCATGGACGCGAGCCAACCGACATTCCTGCTCACCTACTGGGTTCGTGAGCGTGGGCGCTGGAGCCTCGAGGAGTCGATCCGGCGCCTCACGTCGGACACCGCCGACCTGTTCGGACTCCGCGATCGGGGGCGACTCGCCGTTGGCGCCCACGCCGACGTCAACGTCATCGACTTCGACGAGTTGACGTTGCCGCAGCCCGAGTTCGTGCACGACCTGCCGGGTGGCGCCGGCCGGTACATCCAGCGTTCGTCCGGCTATGACCACACCTTCGTCAACGGCGTTTCGTTCATGGAGCACGGCGAACACACCGGCGCCCTACCGGGCGCCCTCCTTCGTTCCACCTGATCCGAAAGCCGATTCGTCGATTCTTCGAGGTTGGGGGTCAAGGAGCGGGGTCGGCAAGTTTGGGGCGGAGTTCTACCCAGACCGATTCGCCGGCGAGGGCGACGAGCGGATCGCGTAGTGAATCGACGACCCGGTCGGACCCGCAATAGGCCTCGCCGCCGTCGGATCGCTCAGTGCAGCACCACGCCATCGTCGTGCCCTGTTCACCCCAGTCGGCCCGCGACCATCGTCGAACGGTGGCCGTTTCGCGGGTCTCGTCGACCTCCGCCCAATCGACGCGCAACGGCAGCTGCCAACAGACGGACGGCTTCCAGTCGACCGGCGACTCGTCCTCGGCGATCGCGGCGAGGTGGAGGGCACAACCCTCGCCTCCCGCGAAACCCGGGCGGTTGAGGAAGATGCATGCACCGTCGACGAGCCTGGTGTGCGTGCGCGCGACGTCCCCGAAGACCCCGCTGTCGCGTGCCGCGCTGTGGAACTCGAACAGCTCCTCTGGGATCGCCGCAGCGAGTGCGGCGATCTGCATCGCCTCCGATTCACCCGCCGGGCCATCCCCGAAGTTGGCGCCGAGTGAACAGCAACCGTGACCGAGTTGCTCCGCGTCCGTAGCGAGGATGCCCTTGCAGCCGTTGCCGAAGAGGCAGGTCCAGTTCGACTCGAGGAATCCTCGCTCGAAACGCCACGTGACGCCGGGTCGCTCGACCTCGACGTAGTCGTCGGTCGCTCCGGTCGGATCGTTGGCGTCCAAGTTCGGGCCCACGGTCGATCGTTGGCGCACCACAACGGAAGAGCACACCGAAGTACACCACTAACCCACGTTAAACTCGTTTTG
>JASJHI010000496.1:0-3302 GCA_033791105.1 Acidimicrobiia bacterium
TCGACCGTGACGGGTGGCCGCGGCGCAGGAACGGACCCTTCGTTCCCGCCAGCGTGCACCACTTGGGGCCCGCACAGCAGCAAGAGCGCAATCACTACTGCAATTCTTCGCACCCAACCTCTCCCTCCGCCTCAGCTTGGATTTCTGCACCGTCAAGGCGCCATCGGCCATCCTCAAGCACCACCGCGCCGTGCCATATGCGCGTGGTCGTCGAGTCGTCGATGATCGCCTCCACCCCAGCGACTCGCTCGTCCAGCACGATGACGTTGGAGTCAAGACGGCAGAACGCAACGTCGATCCGGCCCGGTTCGACAACTGCACTCTCGCCGACTACCCGGACGAACGAGACAGGATCGGTGGAGATCCTCAGCACCATGCCGCCGCTCGCGAACTCGTCGACCTGATCAAGGATGGCCGGAAGCGAATACCCACTCCAGGCATCCCCAAGAACGCGACGCGCATCGGGATTCGTTGGGTCTGCCAGAGCGGCGGTCCGCGCATCGAAGGCCTTGACGACGGCTGCTTCGGCGGCGGCGATGGCTGCTTGCTCGGGGGACAGCGTCGTTGTGGGGGCGAGTGTGGTCGCGGCCGTCGTGGAAGTGGTCGCCGTGCTCGTGGTGGTGGTGCTGTCGGCGACCGTCGCCGGTGCGACCACAGCGGTCGCCGCGACCGTGTCGGCAACCTCGCTCGTGACCACCGTGTCACTCGCGTCACTCGACTCGTCGGACGTGCCTCCGCACGCGGCGAAGAGCATGCATACGCCGACCGCCGCCAGTCCTGCCCGCCTCATTGGCGCGCGAGGATAGGGCACGGAACGCAGGATTCGTATTCGCGCAACGCTCACGCCCACCTAGTGGGCGGTGGAGCGGCCGGACCCGGAAAGCGGTCAGCTACACCGTGGCCGGCTGGGGGAGTTCGCGTGTGATCCAGGCGTCGAGGGCGGGGCCCGACTCGAAGCTGGCGATCATCGCGTAGCGAGCCGTCGACCCGGGATGCACCACGACATGCCACAGACGTTGCGTATCGACGACGAACCGGGCGCACTTGTACAGCGGCACCCGCAGCTCGGTCGAGGGATCCGGCAAGCCGTCAGGTCCGTTGTCCATCAGCAGCATGTAGCTGTCGGGATTGTCGGTCAGTTCGACCCACGAGCGCACGACCCATCCCTCGGCATCAGGATTGAATCGGTTGTTGTCGTCGCGGTGGATCGAGCGCATCGCCAGCTCTCGGTCCTGCGGCTCGAGCTTGATGATTCGCACGCGACCGAAGTTGGAGCCGACCCCATCGACGTAGTCGCGGATCGACGGAGCGATCGTCGCGTTCGACGTCCAGAGGGCGTCCTTGTCGGTCTTGCCCTTGTCCCAGAATCCTCGACAATCGAGTTCGCCGTCGGCTGACGCGAGCGGGGCGAAGTTCGTGTCGCCGCCCGACTTCCAGTCCAGGTACTCCAGCGCGAGATACTCGGACTCCGGGCACTCGAAAGCGGCGTCCGACAACTGCACGAACCCGCTCTGGGCGAGCACGTCGAGGCGCGTGTGCGGTGTGTCGAGCGGGATCTCGACGCTCCAGTGTTCGGGGGTCGGCCAGAAGCTCATGAGAACGATTCTAGGAACCGGTCCGGTCCACGTGATGGGACCTTCGTCACGGATTCGTCACAGAGCCAGGTCAGCCGGTTGTGGTCGACGGCGGTTCCGGCAACTCGTCGATGACGATGATCCCCGTAGGAATCTCGACCGTCTGGCCGGATTGGATGGCGTCGGCATTCCCGAGTCCGTTGAGATCGACGATCGACTGGACGGTCACGCTGAACGAGGCAGCGATGGCGGCCAGGGTGTCACCGCGCTTGATGACGTAGAACCGGGTGCCTTCGGGGATCGTGGACGTCGCCGGCGCTTCGGTCGATGTGGTCGTCCGGATCGGCGGCAGCGTCTCCTTCGACGCCTCGTCGGTCGTGCCACACGCGGCGAGCAGCACGATCGCGGGCGCAACGGAAAATGCTGCGATCCGCACCGCGATGGAACGTCGTCCGCCGGCCTCCGAAGGCCGCGCCCTCGCTGGTCCGATGTGGTCGCCGTCCGCTGCACTCGTCACGCGAACAATGCTACGCACGCAAGTGGGGTGAACGGTCGTCGTCCGCGTACCCTCGGCTCCCGTGACCGCGCCGACAAGCTTCGAAGTACCCGTCGCCGGAGCCGAACACCCGGCGCGCGAGTACGACATCTCCTCCGACGGCCTGCGCATCGCGGTTCACGAATGGGGCGATGAGGACGCACCGCCGCTGCTCGTGGCTCACGGCGGCTTCGACTTCACCCGCACCTACGACATCTTCGCTCCCCTCATCGCGGCGGGCGGCTGGCGCGTCGTCGGCTGGGATCACCGCGGGCACGGCGACAGCGAGCACGCCGAGCTGTACTCGTGGGACGCCGATCTCCGCGACGCACTCGCGGTGTTCGAGCACGTCAGCCCTGGCATGCCGGTCCCGGTCATCGGCCACTCGAAGGGTGGCGCGCTGATGATCCAACTCGCCGACATCCAGCCTTTCCGGTTCTCGCACCTGGTCAACATGGACGGCATCCCGTACAAGCGGAGCATCCCGGACATCGCCGAGCACGAGCGCACCAAGATGATGTCGAGCGAGATCAGTGGCTGGCTCGATCACCGCCGCCGAACCGCCACGGCCGTCCGACGACCAGGCACGATCGATGAGCTGGCCACACGACGTGGACGGATGAACCCACGGCTCGACTTCGAATGGCTGAGGAGGCTGGTGACGGTCGGGGGTTTCGAATCCGACGACGGTTGGCGTTGGAAGATCGATCCGTCGATGCGCTTCGGCGGATTCGGGCCCTGGCGTCCGGAAGCGACGTTGATGCGACTACCCGGCCTGCCGATGCCATTCTTCGGAATTCTGGGCGGCCAGATGGAAGAGATGGGCTGGGGCACCGACCCGCGCAAGGTCCTCCCCTATCTGCCGTCGGGCGGTCGATGCGAGGTGCTGGACGACGTCGGCCACTTCGTCCACGTCGAGCAGCCTGCGCTGGTGAGCGGACTCGTTCTCGACTTCCTCGAGGAGACGGCATGAGCGCTCCAACGGCAGACGCAACGTCGATGCTCACGCACGGCAAGATTCAACTCGCATTGCACACGCTGCGGCCGGCTGCGGCCGACGCTGCCGATGCGACAGCGACGCGACCGTTGCTCATCTTGCACGGCCTCGGCGAAGCCGCACCCCGCACGGTCCCTGCCTGGGCCGAGGGGTGGCCCGGCACGATCGCCGCGCTCGACTTCACGGGACACGGTGG
>JASJHI010000497.1:0-2685 GCA_033791105.1 Acidimicrobiia bacterium
CACCAGCAGGTGCATCGAGCCGTCGGCGGGCGAATCGCGGAACGGCTGCGCGCCATCCCGTCGCACCACGACCGCGACCTGGTCGCCGGCCAGGCCGAAGCCGAACCGTCCGTAGATCGGTGCTTCGGTGGCGCGCAGACTGGCGAGTGGTTGACCGCGGGCGCGCGCTTCCCGGAGTAGCTGCTCCAGGAGGCGCGTGAGGATGCCGCGCCGGGTGTGCGTGGGGAGGACGCCGACACCGGCGACCCCGGCGGTCGCAAGGCGCATCCCGCCGGGAATGGTGGTGTCCAAGCGGTACGCGGCAACGTGCCCGATCGGTCGGTTGCCCTCGAACATCGCCAGCGAGTCGCGATCGTCCGCACCCGCCATGAACGCGGCGAAACCCTCGTCGTCGCTCGGGCCGCTGAGCAATGCGCCCCGGACCATCCGCAGGATCTCTCGGTATTCCGTGTCACCGTTCGGGGGTCGGGTCTCCATCGGCACACCGTGTCACACGGGTGCGCCGCACCCGGAGCGAGTTAGAAGAAGGTGCCGCTGAACGGAAGCGGCGAGATGGCAAAGAGTGCGTCGAGGCCGGCGAGTACCTCGGGAGACGCGACGAGGTCGCCTGCGGCCGCCAACTCACCCCAGCGCACACCGCCGAGGTAGGCGGCCGAGAGCGTTGCGATGTCGACGGTCGTCTCCGCGCGGCGATCGGTGCGCGCAGCGCCGTCGGCAGTGAGTGTCCAGCGACCCGAGTTGTGAACGAAGAGCGGGTCGTGGACTTCGATCGTCACGTCGCCGGCTGCCGGCCCATACGTGCGCGCCGTCAACGCCGCGTCGACGTCGAGGAGACGGACCCACTGCTCGTCGGAGCGCTTGCGGGTCAGGTAGGCCCGGGTGTCGGTCAGCGCTCGGCGGATCGGATCGTCGAGTGGACGTGTGTCGGAGCGCCAGGTCGAGACGAGATCGATCTCGAGGAGGTATCTCCAGAGCGCACGCTCGACGTCGTCATCGGCCCCCCACAGCTCAAGGACGGTCCCCGCCCCTGTGCTGTCTCCATCGAACCGCTGGTCCCAGCGGACGGCGTAGTGGGCGTAACCATCGTCATCGCCGTCGCGATTCGTGTGCACCACCACGAAACGGCCGTCGCCGTAGACCTCCGCGCTCGGCCGACCGGTTTCGGCGAGGAGTCGCTTCCATCCCCACATCTCGCGATTGACGGTGCCGACCCGTCGGCGGGCGACGCGTTCGTACAGCGGCGGGATGACCTCGAAAACCTCGTCGGGGTGGAGGATGCGCGAGGCGCCGGTCGGTGTGGCAGTTCGCAAGGGGAGCGCGTGCCGCGCCAGCACCTCGGCGGCGACGATTTCGCCGGCGATCCCGAATCCGAACCGCCGGTAGATCGTCGCCTCACTCGCCCGCAGCCCTGCGATCACTTGACCGCGTTCGAGCGACTCGCGCAATGAGCGGTGCATCATCTCGCGCATCAGGCCACGTCGTGTGTGGGTGGGGAGGATGCCCGCGCGGGTGATGCCGGCCATCGGCACCCGGGCTCCTCCCGGGATCGTCACGTCGAAGCGGTAGGCACCGACGTGTCCGACACAGCGATCACCATCCCAGGCCCCGAGCGAATCGGTGTCGTCCCACGATGCGTGGCCCTCGGCGAACGTCTCCGGACTCATCGGATGCGCGAGGAGCGCGGCGCTCTTCGCGTTCGACGCAGCGAGACGTTCGTCGCGTCGCACCGGGCGGATCTCGATGCCGGGGATGGTTCCGTTCACAGCCCCTGTGTTATCCCACTCCGCGTGTGGTCTGCACGTGGTTTCGCGCGACGCGCCGAGCCGGCCGCAGTACTCGGAGGGCGCGGTGGTGCCGGCTCAGACCGCGAGCAGGTCGCGGGCGCCGGTATCGCTGGAGGGGTGGCGCAGCTTGCTCATCGCGCGGGCCTCGATCTGGCGTATCCGCTCACGCGTGAGGTTGAAGTGCGCGCCGACCTCTTCGAGGGTACGCGGCTCGCCCCGGTCGAGACCGAAGCGCAGCTTGAGGATCTCGCGCTCGCGCTCATCGAGCGGCGCCAGCAGCCTCGTGATCTCATCGGGCAACAGCGCGGTGGCGGCGACCTCGAAGGGTGATTCGGCCGAGCGGTCTTCCACCACGTCGCCGAGTTCGGCGTCGCCGTCCTCGCGCAAAGGCTCCGACAGCGACAGCGGTTCGGCGGCGAAGCGCAATGCCTCGGTGACCTTGTCCTCGGGCATCTCGACCTCGCGGGCGAGCTCGGACAGCGTCGCAGGGCGGCCGTACTTGAGCTCGAGCCGCGAACGCGCCTTCTGGAGCCGGGCGAGTGTGTCTCCGGCGTGGACCGGGAGGCGGATCGTGCGGCCCGTATTGGCGATGCCGCGCGTGATCGCCTGGCGGATCCACCAGGTGGCGTAGGTCGAGAACTTGAAGCCCTTGCGCCAGTCGAACTTCTCGACCGCGTGCATCAGGCCGAGATTGCCCTCCTGGATCAGGTCGAGCAGGGGCAGGCCGGAGGCTTGGTACTTCTTGGCGATGGACACGACCAGCCGGAGGTTCGACTGGACGAACGTGCGCTCGGCGGTCTCACCCTGGCGGGACGTGCGCCGCAGCTCGCGCTTCTTGGCCGCGGTGATCTTCTCGGCCGCGTCGAGCTCTTCGCGGGCTTCGTTGCCGCCCTCGATCTGT
>JASJHI010000498.1:0-3324 GCA_033791105.1 Acidimicrobiia bacterium
GTCGTCACGGGCGCCGGCGTGGACGTCGGTCGAACAGTGGTCACGCTCGGGGCGGACGACGCGCTCGGAGTTGCGTCGCGTCCGTCGTCACCCGACGACGCGCACGCCGACAGCGTCACCACGCAGGCGCTGAGCAGCGCGGCGACGCGTCGCAGATCGAGATGCGCCCACACGCCGTGAGGATATCGGCGCAGCGCGGGCGAGTTCGGGCACCGGAGCCGTGACTCAGCGACCCGACCAGAACGCGACGAGCCCGTCGGCAGCTGCGGCCGGATCGTCGGTCATCCACCAGTGGCCCAAACCTTCGAGCTCCAAGACATCGGCTCCGACCCGTTTCGCCACCTCTGCTCCCAGCACGGTCGAGACGTAGCCGTCCTCGGTCGCCGTGATCACGAGCCCTGGGGGAGTGTCGGCGGCGAACACGCGGCTCCCCAACTCGGCCATCGCGGGCTGCGCGGCGTCGCGGTAGAGCGCGAGAATGCAGGCGCCCATCGCTTCGTCGACGCCCGCGGCGAGCGCGTCGGCGACATCTTGCGTGATGCCCATGCCGGCGAACATTGCGGCGCGCTCGGCGGCGGGCATCGACACCATGCCCTCGATCATCTGCTCGCCGACCTCGGCGGTCTGCCAGACCTGAGCCATGTCGTGCCAGACGTAATCCTCGTGGAGCAGCCCGGCAACATCAGCGGCCCAGGAGCGCACGAGGTCAGGCCGCTCGGCGAGCAGACCGAACACGTGCCCGGCCCCCCAATCGTGTCCCACGATGTCGATCGGACCGTCCAACGACTCCAATTCGCCGATCAGCCAGGCGACGTAGCTCGACATCGTTGTGTCGAAGCCGTCGGGAACGGGTGCGCCGAAGCCTGGGGGCGAGAGAGATTCGACATCGTCGACGCCTCGCTCGGCCAGCACGTCGACGAGCGGACCCCAGAGCGCTGCGGTCTCGGGATTGCCGTGCACGAACACCTTGGTCATGCTGCGACGATAGGCGGCATGGATGCGAGCTCGCGACACGATGCACAGCCGATTGCCCCGCTCGTCGAAGCCGTCGACCTCGATGCGACCGTCGGCTGGTTCGCGGACGAACTCGGATTTCGGATCGAGGCGGTGTCGCCTGCCGACTCGCCGGTTGAAATCTCGATGAGCGGCCTCGGCGGCCGCGTCATCGTGCGGCGCGCGGACCGCGACGCGCCGACTCGATTCGTCTTCCAGACCGACGACGCAGCCCTACTCGTGCGGAGCCCACTCCGCGCACCGAACGGATCAGTCGTCGAAGTCCGCCCGACCGTGGGCGACGTCGTCGTGCCCGACGCCCGTCCATCGCTCTCGGTCGTGCGCGCGGCCGATGCGTCGCGATCCGATGTCGGCCGGGCCGGGATGCACTACCGCGATCTGCTGCCCGATCGGTGGGGTGGCCGCTTCATTGCATCGCAGATCACGATTCCCGATGGGGGAGACGTTCCGGACTGGGTTCACTACCACCGAGTCCGATTCCAGATGATCTTCTGCTCGGCTGGATGGGTCGATGTCGTCTACGAAGATCAGGGCCCGCCGTTCCGCCTCGAAGCCGGCGACTGCGTCGTGCAGCCGCCCGAGATCCGGCATCGCGTGTTGCGTGCTTCGCCGGGCCTCGAGGTCATCGAAATCGGCTGTCCCGCGGTGCACGACACCATGGCCGATCATGCGCTCGACCTCCCGAACACGACCGTCGATCACGACCGGGACTTCGGCGGGCAACGTTTCGTGCGCCATGTCGCTGCCGAGACGTCGACCGGACCGTGGATCGCGCGTGGGCTGCGGTGCCGTGACACCGGCATCGCTCGTGCCACCGGTGGCCTCGCCGGCGCCATGGTGCTGTCGGCGGATGGAACCGAGCCGCCGCATGATCCTTCGCTGCTCACCCACCGTGGCGAATTCCTGCTCGATGTCGTACTCGCCGGCTCGGCGGAGCTGCACGTCGCCGACGACAGCGGCCGAGAGCTCGAATCACTCGCTCGGCTGGACGCCGTCGCCCTCCCGTCGGGCGTCGAGTGGTGGTGGTCGCGCTGGACGCCCGACTTCGAGGTCCTCGAGGTCTCGCTTGCCGCGGAGATCGTGCGACCCGCTTGAACGGCCGGCCTGGGTCGGCTCGGCCGAAATGTGTGCGGACGGACGTGTGAGGACGGGCGGGTCGGGTCAGGGTGGCCACAGCGCGGCGAACTGGCGCGATCCCGTCTTTCTCAGCACCGTCGTCGGTGGCATCCGCCTCGCCGCCGCCCGCGTCTGAGTCGACCTTGTCGCGTCTGTCTCATCCGACCTCGTGGACAGCGTCGGCGAGTTCGGAGATCGGCGGACGCGCATCAGGGCTCGTGGGGAGCCAGACGCGACGGAGTCGGCCCTCGCCGTCGACGATCGCATCGGCGCCGAGCTGCAGCGTGTCCTCGCGCGGACGTCGCAGCCGCCGCCCCTGAACGACGAGGCGCACGTATTGCGCAATCGTCCCTGGATTCCAGACGTTCCTCATCGACGTTCGCTGTGCGCCGAGTAACTGGTAGAGCATCCGGTCGGTGTCGACGAGGAGAGGTAGATCGAGGGCAAGATGGTCGCGGTAGGCAGCCAGCCGCGCCGCATCTTCGGAGAACGTGACGATGACGGGTTGCACATCCGGCTCGACCCGTTCGGCCGCGACCCGTTCGGCTGGGCCCCCGGCGAAGTGATCGCGCACGGCGATCACGTGTTCCTGGCACGGCAGTCAAGCGAGGTGTCGATGGAGGACGAGTAGCAGCGTTCGGTTGCGATGGTCGCTGAACCGCCACGGTGAACCGCGGTGGTCGAGCAGAGGCACGTCGGGGAGCGCGTCGCCGAGTACGGCGGGAATGCGAACGGGCGCCGGCCGACGGCCGCGGTCTACGCCCACTGTGCAGCCGGTTCCGTCATGGTCCCCGTAGTACATCATCCGCAGCACCGCCGATGCTGGACAGCTCGGTGAGTTGATGATCGCAAGCGCCGGGACGCTCGCTGACCAAGCGCGATTGTGCGCGGTCTCGGTCGGCCCGTCAGCCGGAACGGTGCGAGCATGGGCGGATGGACGAGCCCGCATCGAATGCCGCACCCGTTCCCTCCACCGATCCGGTCGTCGTGCCGGACGGTCCTCACGAGTGGCACCGCGTGCTCGGCACCGATGAGCTGGCTGATCATCGCGTCACGACGGTGACCGTCGGGCGGCGAAGCCTTTGCCTGACGAGAATCGGCGACGCATATGGAGCGCTCGACAACGCGTGCCCCCACCAGGGAGGCCCGCTCGGCGAAGGCTCGATCGAACACGGATGGCTGCGGTGTCCGTGG
>JASJHI010000499.1:0-4468 GCA_033791105.1 Acidimicrobiia bacterium
AGGCGACCGGCATGGTCAACGACCACGTGCTCGGCTGCTTCCGGCACGACGAGTGCACCGCGCTCGCCGACGCCGGTCAGTCGCGGTCGGCGAGTTCCAATTCGGCGCGGCCACGGCAGTAGTCGACCCACCGTTCGAGCGTGTCTGCCGTACCGCGTACTCCGTACATGCAGTCGAGGTAGAGCACTTCCAGCGCGACGCTGTCTGCTCCCTGCGCGTCGCACATCGTCCGGTGCTCCTCGACCCGATCGGGAGGCCCGGTCGCGGCGCGCATGCACTCGTCGAACGTCGCCCCGTACTCGGCGTCGAGTGCGACCCCCAGCCGTTCCCGGATGTCGGCGTGGCCCACCTCCATGTCGCCGATCGCTGCACCCGTCGGCGGAACGGTGGTCGTGTCGGCCGGTGAGGCCTCAGCCTGTCCGACGAGGAAGCCGGCAGCCACGAGGGCCGTGGATGCGATCAGTCCGAGTCCGGCCCGTTGGGCTCGTCGTCGCGGCCCGATGTCGCTGGTGTCGGTGTCGTTGGTGACGGGAATCATGTCATCGCCTCCTTGCTCGGTGGCACCGGTCGGTGCCACACATGGCATGGTCCGCCGGCGGCGTGACTTCGTGGTGGCAGTCCGGATGGCGGCGCCGCGACCGATCGGCTCTGATCCGTGCGGCGACCATCTGACCTGGGGTTTCGCACTGCCACAGAACTGCCACAGCGGTTCTGTCGAATGGTGCGGAGATCGTGAACGCGAGGTCGCGCTACCTTTTGAGAGGGGGTCATATGGATCTGGGTGTCGGAGTCCTGGGTCCGCTGGTCGTGTCGGCCGGCGGAACTCCGGTCGACATCGGTGGCGCGCGGCAACGGCGCCTCATGGCGGCGCTCGTTCTCCACCGTGGGACCGTGGTGTCGACCGACGGCCTCGCCGAGATCGTCTTCGAGGGGCGGCCCACCGAACGGGCCTCGACCACGCTGCGAAGCTACGTCGCGCGTCTGCGGCGGGCGCTCAGCGGGGCCGGGCTCGCCGGCGACGGGATCGTGCGGACCGAGGCGCCCGGCTACAGACTGGACGTTGGCCCCGGGCAGGTCGATGCCGAGCGATTCCTGATCGCCGCAGGGAACGGTCGTGACCTCCTCCGTGCGGGCGATGCTCCAGGAGCGGTGTCCGTGCTCCGCGATGCCCTCGCGCTGTGGCGCGGAACCGCCTATGAGGAGTTCGTCTTCGAGGACTGGGCGGCGGTCGAAGTGGCTCGCATGGAAGAGGAACGCGTCGTTGCCGGGGAGCTCCTCGCAGAGGCGATGCTCGCGTGCGGACTGGCGGACGAGGTCGTCGCGCAGCTGCGCACGCTGATCGCCGAGTACCCGCTCCGGGAACGTCCGCGTGCACACCTGATGCTTGCGCTGGTCCGGGCGGGTCGACAGGCTGAAGCGCTCCGCGCGTTTCAGGATTTTCGACGCGAGTTGGGCGAGATCGCCCTCGATCCGTCGGGGGAACTCGTCGCCCTCGACCGCGGCATCGTCGCTCAGGACCCCGCGCTCCTGCTACCGGCACCGCCGGGTCGCGCGCTGCGCGGGTACCGAATCGGTGAGCGGCTCGGCGAAGGTCGGCACGGCGTGGTCTATCGGGGTGTGCAGCCCGGGGTCGGCCGCGATGTCGCCGTGAAAACGATCCGGCCCGCGCTGGCGGACGACCCCGAATTCGTCGCTCGGTTCGATTCCGAAGCGCAGCTCGTATCGAGGCTCGAGCACCCGCACATCGTCCCCTTGTACGACTTCTGGCGAGAGCCGGGCGGCGCCTTCATGGTGATGCGGCTGCTCTCTTCGGATCTCACCTCGGTGCTCGACGCGGGACCAATGACGATTGAGGACTCGGCATCGCTCATCGGCCAGCTCGGTGCGGCGATCTCGCATGCGCACCGCTCAGGCGTGGTCCACGGCGACATCCGCGCCTCGAACGTTCTCGTCGACGACGAGCGAAACAGCTATCTCTCCGACTTCGGACTGTCGTTCCTCGCCGGGACATCCGCGGGGTCCGATTGGTCCTCGGGGTACGAGGCCCCCGAGCAGGCTCATGGCGAACCGGTGACGGAGGCGACTGACCAGTTCGCCTTCGCCGTCCTCGCGAGCCACGTTCTCACCGGCCGCCTCCCATTCGGCGCGCGCGGTATCTCCTCGGGCCAGGACGAGATCCCATCGCTCCATCTGCACCGGCCGTCGATCGAAAGTGCGGTCGATGACATTCTCCGCCGCGCGACCGCGTGGGACCCGGCGCGACGGTTCGTCTCGATCTCCGATCTCGTCGATGCTCTCCTGCCCGCGCTGGGCGGCACCATCCCTCGTCGGCCGGCCACGACCGCGCCGCGCAACCCGTTCCTCGGGCTGCGCGCGTACTCCGAGGCCGACGCGCCTTTGTTCTTCGGGCGAGGCGAGGTCGTGGCGGAGCTCGTCGATCGGGTGTCCGACGACTCGTTTCCGTGTGTCGCGCTGATCGGCGCATCGGGGAGTGGCAAGTCGAGCCTCGTTCGTGCCGGCCTGCTTCCCGCGCTGCGCGGATTGGACGCCGCCACTGGCGACGAGCGCTTCATCGTGTCGATGACACCCGGCGACGATCCGTTCGCGGGCGTCGTCGCCGGACTGCGGGAGATCGCGATCGATGAGCCGGTGGTCTCGCGGTCGCAATCGGAGGACGACTGGCTTCTGTCCATCTTCGACGGTGTCGTCGGCGACGGGGCGACCGTGCTGTTCATCGACCAACTCGAGGAGTTGTTCACGCTCGCGGAACCGCGGGATCGGGATGCGTTCATCACGGGTCTCGTCACCCTCCTCGAAGAGAAGCCCTCGGTGCGTCTGGTCACGACACTCCGCGCCGACTTCTACGACCGCCCCCTCCGCTACCACCGCTTCGGGAGGCTGGTGAGTGGCGGGGCGGTGTCGATCGTCGGGCTTTCCGCGGCGGAGCTCGATCAAGCGGTTCGGGGCCCTGCCTACGCGGTCGGGGTCGACGTCGAGCCGGCATTGTCGACCGAGTTGGTGTCCGATGTCATCGACCAACCCGCCGCGTTGCCGCTGTTGCAGTACACGCTGACCGAGCTGTTCGAACGGCGGTCGGGTTCAGTGATGGCATTGGCGGACTACGCCGCAATCGGCGGGGTCGACGGAGCGATCGCCCGCCGTGCCGACGAACTCTTGGCCTCGTTCGACATCGCCGATCGCTCGATGGTGCGAGCCCTCTTCCTGCGCCTCGTCGCGATCGACGCAGACGGCACACCGGTGCGCCGACGTGTGCGGCGATCGGACGTGGAGGTCCCGTCGGCCGACCCGAAGGCGATGAGGCGGGTCGTCGAAGGGTTCGGCGATGCCCGTCTCCTCACGTTCGATCGCGACCGCGACACCCGCGAGCCGACGATCGAACTCGCGCACGAATCGCTCATCCTCGGTTGGCCGACGCTGGCGAGATGGGTCGACGAGGCAGGCGAGGGCCTGCTCACCCAGACGCGGCTCGGTGAGGCGGCCGACGCATGGGACCGAGGGGACCGCGACGACAGCGAGCTGTATCGCGGTGCCCGGTTGGAAGCGGCCGAAGCGTGGTCGAGCACTCATCGTGCCGAGCTGTCGACCTCCGAATCCGACTTCGTCGCCGCGTCGGTCGCGCTGCGCGACGCCGAGCACGCAGAGGAAGCGGCGCGACTCGAGTCCGAACGACAAACGAACCGACGGTTGCGGCGCCGCCTGGTCGTGGTCGGGGTCGTGCTGGTCTTCGCGCTGCTCGCCGGCGTCATCGCGCTGGCCCAACGGAACTCGGCGCGCGATAGTCGAGCGGTCGCCGACGCCGAGTCGCTCAGGGCACTCGATGCCGCCGAGCAGGCGTTGGATGAGCGACGCCGCGCCGACGAGGAGGCAGCTGAGGCTCGTTCCCAGGCCGATCGCGCCAATGCAAATGCCGATGCCGCCGACGCCGAGCGAAGTCGTGCCGACGAGAACGCCGACACCGCCCGGGCCCGCTCCTTTGCAGCATCGTCGCTCGTCGCTCGACCCGACGACGCCCAGCTGGCCTTGTTGCTCGCGATCGAAGCCGCCCGCGTGGGCAGCGAGGACAGCCGCGATCCCGTGCGCGATGCGCTCCTGACCGGCCTGTTGGGCAACCGCGAGTTGCTGAGCGTGCCGAATGCGGGCAACGACATTGCCCACTTCTCGCCCGACGGTGCGCAGTTCGTCACGCTGTCGGACGATCCGTTGTATCTCGACGTCTACGACGTCGCCACGCGTACGCGTGTGCAGCGTCTCGGGCCGCATGTGGTCAGCCCCGGTGACGCCGTGTTCGGTCCTCCTGACGGTGTGACAGTGCTGTCGACGGCTGCCGCGATGTCGAACAACGGGGAGACCGCATTCAATCTGTGGGATGTCGCGACAGGGGAACGCCTGTGGGCGGTGGGGCCGGGAACGGCGATCTTCCCAGCGTTCAGCAACGACGGCTCGCTCG
>JASJHI010000500.1:0-6392 GCA_033791105.1 Acidimicrobiia bacterium
GCCCTGGACATCCTTGCCCAGGCGGGGACCGAGCCGAGCAGGGATCAATTTGAGTCGCTCGGCAGCCAGGGACGCGACGTCGTCGAGCAGGACGACATCGCGTACGTTGACCTCCTCGCGGATCACATCGCGGAACGGACCGAGCTGTGCAGCGTGCGGCGTCGCGACCGTGAGTCTCGCCAGCGGCAGGCGGACACGCCGCTGATGGGCCTTGCGCACCGAGAGCGTTGCGGAGCAGATGTTCCGAACGAGGTCCATTCCCTCGACGAGCGCGTCGTCGGCAGGGAGTTCTTCGGGCTCGGGCCAATCGGTGAGGTGCACGCTGGTGAACTCGGCCGAGTCGCCTCCGAGGCCGTCGTGAATCGTCTCGGAAACGAACGGCAACAGCGGCGCCGCGACGCGCGACAGCACGTCGAAGACAGTGTGCAGCGTGTCGATCGCGTCAACATCGCCGTCCCAAAATCGGGAGCGGCTGCGGCGGACGTACCAGTTGGTGAGTACATCGAGATGGTTCCGCACCGCCGAGCACGCTCCGAAGAGGTCGAAGCGGTCGAACGCCGCGGTTGCCTCGAGGACCAGGTCGCGCGTCTTGGCGAGAATGTAGCGGTCGAGCCGGTGCGGCGAGTCGATCCGCACCTGACCCAGATGATCGGCCGCGTTCGCGTACAGCGTGAGGAAGTACCAGGAGTTCCACAGCGGCAACAGGACCTGACGGACCGTGTCCCGCATCCCTTCCTCGGTCACCATGCCGTCGGAACCACGCAGGATGGCCGATGAGAGGAGTTGCCAGCGCATTGCGTCGGCGCCGTACATCTCGAACATGGCACCGGGATCCGGATAGTTGTCGAGGCTCTTGGACATCTTCCGGCCGTCGTCGCCGAGGACGTTGCCATGACTGACGCAGTTCGAGAACGCGGGCCGATCGAAGAGTGCTGTCGCGAGCACGTGGAGCGTGTAGAACCACCCGCGGGTCTGTCCGATGTACTCGACGATGAAGTCACCTGGATAGTGGTGCTCGAACCACTCGGTGTTCTCGAACGGATAGTGCACCTGCGCGTAGGGCATCGAACCCGACTCGAACCAGCAGTCGAGCACTTCGGGCACGCGCCGCATCATCGAACGGCCGGTGGGGTCGTCAGGATTCGGCCGAACGAGGTCGTCGACCATCGGTCGGTGGAGATCGGTGACCTCGATCCCGAAGTCGGCTTCGAGTTGGGCGACCGAGCCGTAGACGTCGATGCGCGGGTACTCGGCATCGTCCGACCGCCAGACCGGGATCGGTGATCCCCAGAATCGGTTGCGGCTGATCGCCCAGTCGCGGGCGTTCTCGAGCCACTTTCCGAAGCTGCCGTTCTTGATGTGCTCCGGCTGCCACGTGATCTGCTGGTTGAGTTCGACCATCCGGTCGCGAAACTCCGTGACCTTCACGAACCACGACGAGATCGCCCGGTACACCAGCGGCTGGTTGCACCGCCAGCAGTGGGGGTACGAGTGGTCGTACGTCTCGTGACGCACGACGGCGTCGCGGGACTTGAGTTCGCGCGTGATGAGCGGATTCGCGTCGAACACGTGGGTGCCCGCCCAATCGGGGACCTCGGACGTGAAACGGCCATGCTCGTCCATCGGACAGATCGTCGGTATGCCCACCTCGTTGCAGGCCAGCTGGTCATCCTCACCGAAGCCGGGCGCCATGTGGACGACTCCGGTGCCGTCCTCGACGGTGACGAAGTCGGCTCCGAGCACTTGGAATGCGTTGGGTGTGTCGGCGAAGTAGTCGAACAGCGGCCGGTATCGGCGCCCGACCAAGTCCGCGCCCGAAACCGTGTCGACCCGGATCGCCCCGCCGAGTTCGGGATCGTAGGCGCCGAGACGATCGGCGGCGATGATCAGGCGTCGTCCGCCGTGTTCGACGACGGCGTAGTCGATCGAGGGATTGACGGCGAGGGCGAGGTTGCTCGGCAAGGTCCATGGTGTGGTGGTCCACGCGAGCAGTTGTTCGCCGGTCTCGAGTTCGAAACCGACGGTGAGCGCGGGGTCCTGGCGGTCGCGATAGGTGTCGTCCATCCGCGTCTCGTTGTTGCTGAGCGGCGTTTCACAGCGCCAGCAGTAGGCCAGCACTCGGTAACCCTCGTAGACGAGACCCTTGTCCCACAACGTCTTGAACGCCCACATGACGCTCTCCATGTACGGCAGATCGAGCGTCTTGTAGTCGTTGGCGAAGTCGACCCACCGCGCCTGGCGAGTGACGTACTCCTCCCAGTCAGCGGTGTATCGGAGCACGCTCGCTCGACACGCCTCGTTGAACCGATCGATGCCGAACGCGGCGATCTCGGGATGGCCCGCAATTCCGAGTTCTTGCTCCGCCTTGACCTCGGCGGGGAGCCCGTGGCAATCCCAGCCGAATCGTCGCTCGACCCGGCGACCACGCATCGTCTGATAGCGCGGGATCGCGTCCTTGACGTAGCCGGTCAGCAGGTGGCCGTAGTGCGGCAGGCCGTTGGCGAACGGTGGCCCGTCGTAGAAGACGAACTCGTTGTCCCCGTCCTCCCCCGCGTCGCGCTGGTCGATCGAGGCCTGGAAGGTGTTGTCCTCCGCCCAGCGCGCAAGAATGTCGTCCTCGAGCGCTGGAAAGTTCGGCTGGCGATCGACGGCAGGATACGGCACGCTGGAATGCTACCGACCGGCTCTGGGCCGCCGACCGTGTGATTCCGGGCCGCTGGGCCGTCCGTCGGCTCAGTCGCCGTCGTCGAAGCGCAGACGGAATCCGTCGCCGTCGTTGTCAGCGACCGGCGTGGGATCGGTCGGTGGGGCGGGCGCATCTTCGTCCGTCTCCGCGACGAGCCCGGCCAGCTCGGTCGTGACGTTGGCGGTCACTTCGTCGGTGCCGCTCGAGTCGTCATCGCCATCGGCCCGAACGCCGTCGGGTACCTCGACCGTGGGATCATCGTCACCCTGCGGAGGCTCGACGAGCGGTGCAGCAGGCTGGGACGGATCATCGGGCTGTGCCTGAACCCCGTACGGATCGGTGTCCTCGTCAGGGTGGTCGTCGACGGGATCGTTCTCGGAGTCGTGTGACGCCGACAACAGTGGCCGGCGGACCTCACCGAGGCCGCCGGGAACTCGCTCGGTGAGCTCGACGAGCGATGAGGCGGCGTCACGCAGCCGACCGCGCTGGGCGACCAGGAATTGCTCGAGGTGCTCGACGTCGGACTCGAGGAAGTCGCGCCGGGCCATCAGTGCGTTGACTTCGGCATCGAGCGCAATCCGCTCCTCCTTGCCGACCTCACGTGCTCCGGTTCGCGCCTCTTCGAGGAGGCGTGCCGAGGTCTCTTGGGAGCCTTCGAGCGTGCGGCTCGCCTCGAGGTTCGCGGCTGCGAGAACCTTGTCGGCCTCCTGCTTGGCATCTGCGACGGCCTGGTCGGCGGAACGCTGAGCCAGCAGCAGTGTCCGGCTGATCGTCTCGGCCTCGTCGGCGGACGCAGCGGGAACCTCGGTGGCCGGCGACGGCGCCGATTCGGTCATTTCCTGCATCCGCGCGACCGCGGCGCGAGCTCGTGCCTCCATCGCCGTCGACTGGTTCTGCGCACGCTCGAGTTCGTCGGCGACACCCGCGAGGAAGGTGCGTACCTCGTCGGGATCAAGTCCCTTGCGCGCACCCTTGAACTGTGCGTTGCGAACCGCCTGCGGGCTCAGTTCCATCTCGTTCTCCTCGGTTGCCCGATCAGTCGACGTACTCGTCGTAACGCGGCTGGATGGCTGGCGGCTTGAGGAGGTAGACGCCTGTGGCCACCTTCTCCATCGTGCCGTCGAGTGAATAGCAGATGCCACTGGCAAAATCGATGAGGCGGCGCGCGACCGCGCGATCGGTGCCCTCGATGTTCATGATGACCGGCTGGCCCTCCTTGAACTTGTCCGCGACCTCTTGAGCCTGGTCGAAGCGCCTGGGGCGCACAGTGTGCGGTTCCATCGATCCTCCAGGGACGCTCCGCAATGCGGGCTGTGTCTCGGGTTGCGGTTGAGGAGTCGGCTGGGCGGGCCTGACCTGGACGCCCGAGTCGTCGCTGCGGCCGTTTCCACCAGGACGCCTGGGAGAGCCCGATTCGAAGTCGCGCGAGGGAAAGCTCGGACGGGCTGACATCGTCCGCACTGCCGGGTCGACTTCGGGTTCGCGGCCGCGCTGGTCAGGGTCCCGTGGCGCGCGTTGCTGCCGCGGATCCGGTTCCTCGTAGTCGTCGTAGGCATCGTCGGGACCGAGACCCAGGTAGTCCATGGTCCTTTTCCAGAGTGACATGCATTCCTCCTGCGTCCAGCACGTTAGTGGAGGAGGTCGCCGTTCTGGTGGACACCCGGTTCACACCCGAGAACGCGAGGCCCACTCTCCGAGCGTGTCATCCGCGTGTCATCCGCGTGGCGGCCGTGGTCCGAAGAGCGCCGTTCCGACCCGGACCTCGGTCGCCCCTTCCTCGACCGCGACCGCCAGATCGGCGGTCATCCCCATCGAGCATTCGGTGAGTCGGTACTCGTCGACGAGTCGACGCAACGCCGCGAAGACAGGCCGGGCGGCCTCGGGATCGGCACCTGTCGGGCCGATCGTCATGAGCCCCTCGACGCGTAACCCACGATCGGTGGCACGGTCGAGGAGCCCGGCCAACCGTTCCGGCTCGCAGCCCGCCTTCTGGGGTTCGTGCGTGAGGTTGACCTGGAGGCGGATGGTTGCGCCAGGCGACCGTTTGGCGAGTTCGTCGACCAACGACGCCCGATCGACCGTCGACCACACCGAGACGAGGTCGACGAGTTGACGGACCTTGTTCGACTGGAGATGCCCGATGAAATGAACGTCGGCACCGGAGCGAGCCAGCGCCTCGCGCTTCGACAAGATCTCCTGCGCGTAGTTCTCCCCGATCGCCGTGCATTGCGCGGCCGTCGCAGCCTCGACCGCGCGACGGTCGAATCCCTTGGTGACCGCGACGATGCGCACGTCGTGTGACGATGGGCGCTCGATGCGCTCGATGCGGTCACGAAGCGCGGCGAGTCGTTCTGGAAGATCACTGAATTCGCCGGCTGACATGGAGGCTTCCATCATCGCACGCCGATCGACGGCTCGACCCACGCGACAAGGGCGTGCCGGCCGAGGTCGCCGCGGCGTCGGTGGGAGAACCAGCGGCCGCCACATCCGGTGCATGGACCGACTGCGGCGAGTTCCGGGCCGCTGTGGCGGAGAGCGGCACGAACCGCCGCCGGAACGTCGAGCGCGACCGCGCCGTCGCTGGTGCGGCCACTGATCTGGTCCAGATCGGTGTGGACTCCATCGGCGACCGCGCGGAGGTCGCCGCGACCGAATTCGTAGCAGCATGGGTGCACGACAGGGCCCAGGACGGCAATGAGGGGTAGCTCGTTCCGCTCGACGAACTGGGCGAGCGCCACATCGACCACCCCTGCGGCGAGTCCTCGCCACCCGGCGTGAATCGCGACCATGGTCCCACGTTCGCCGAACAGGACGATCGGCGCGCAATCGGCTGCCCAGATTGCGATCGGGACGCCTGGCGAAGAGGCAACGATGATGTCACCGGCGTCGGCGAGCGGCCAGCGCGGGGTGTCTCCTGTGACCTGGTGGACGGTAGTGCCGTGAACTTGGTCCACCATCACCCATCGGCTCGGCGCGACGCGCTCCTGGCGCTCCGCGAGTGTCCGCCGCGCGACGCGTTCCGGGTGCACATCGCCATCGGCTCGCTCGGTGGCGATGACCACCGCCACCCTCCCGCCGATGGGCCGGCGGTAGAGGGTGTCGGCCATCGGGAGATCGCGCGATCGGTGCCGACTCGTGGGTGCTATTTGAGGAAGGACGGGACGTCGAAGTCGTCGTCGTCGTCGCCCGGCGCGAGCGGATCGGCGTCGTCGGTGTCATCTCCGAACAGCTCGGTGATGCGCGTCGGCGACGTGCGCGGAGCATCGCCCGCGTCGGCGCCACCGGGGGTTCGCGAGCCTTCGACCTGGTCGAATCCCGCGGCGATCACGGTGACTCGAACCTCGTCGCCCATCTCGTCGTCGATCACCGTGCCGAAGATGATGTTCGCGTCGGCGTGCGCCACACCGTGAATGATCTCGGCCGACGCGTTCATCTCGAACAATCCCATGCTCGACGGACCCGTGATGTTGAGCAGGATGCCTCGAGCGCCGTCGATTGCCGACTCGAGCAGCGGGCTGGAGATGGCCGCTTTGGCTGCCGAAACGGCGCGTTCGTCGCCGCTCGCCTGACCGATGCCCATGAGGGCCGTCCCGGCGTCCTTGAGGACCGCCCTGACGTCGGCAAAGTCAGTGTTGATCAGGCCCGGCGTGGTGATCAGGCCGGTGATGCCGGACACGCCCTGCAGGAGGACCTCGTCGGCCATCTT
>JASJHI010000501.1:0-8220 GCA_033791105.1 Acidimicrobiia bacterium
CGGACAGTACGTCCGCAACGTCCACCGGTGGTCAGCCCACCTGATGGTGCTCGCCGTCGCCGCCCACATGGGGCGGGTGTTCTATCGGGGCGGCTACAAGGCTCCGCGCCAGTTCAACTGGGTGATCGGTGTCGTCCTCCTCCTCTTGACGCTGCTGATGTCGTTCACCGGGTATCTCCTGCCGTGGGACCAGTTGGCCTACTGGGCGGTCACGGTCGGCACCGAGATGTCGAGCTACGTCCCGTTCATCGGTGACGAGGTCCGCGACGTCCTACTCGGCGGATCGACCGTCGATTCGTCCACCCTGCTGCGGTTCTACGTGCTGCACGTCGCCGTGCTGCCGTCGGTCATGGTGCTCGTGCTGATGATCCATCTGTGGCGCTGGCGCAAGGACTCGATGATGGACCCCGGAGCGGAGGACGCCGATGACGACTGACCGCGACGAACTCGACACGGACCCGGACGGTTCCTCCGCACCGGACCCGGTGGCGGCGGACGGCGAGATCCGGACCGAACTGAGCGCCTCACCGCGCACCTCGAACGACCGACGAGTGCTCGGTGTCGTGCCCGGCAAACCGGTCGCGGGCGAACGCAAGCTGGCCAAGACCGACGACTCGGCGATGGTGTGGCCGCATCTCCTCGTGCGCCATGCGGTGGCCGCGATGGCCACGCTGCTCGTGGTCATGCTGATCGCGGTCTTCTTCGATGCGCCGCTGCGCAGCATCGCCAACCCGCAGGAGACGCCGAACCCGGAGAAGGCGCCGTGGTACTTCGCGGCGCTGCAGGAACTGCTGGCGATGTTCCATCCGCTGGTCGCCGGAGTGCTCGTGCCGACGACCATCATCATCGGCCTTGTGGCGCTGCCCTACATCGACAGCAGCAGGTTCATCAAACCGCGCCACCGCAAGGTGGCGGTCCTGAGCTTCACCGCGTTCATCCTGATCTGGGTGGCGCTCACACTGATCGGGTTCATGTTCCGCGGCCCCAACTGGGGTTGGGTCTGGCCATGGCAGGAATGGCACGGAGAGCTGTGATGACGGGAGCACTGTGATGGCGATGGACCGGAGAACGCTCCTCACGCGCTTCTGGCAGGTTGGTTTCGTCTTCGTTGCCGGGGCCGGACTCTGGACGACGTGGGACCTGCTCCGCCCGACCGGGGCGAGCGGCTTCGGCGGGCGGATCCGCACGATCCCGCCCGACTCGGTTCCCGACGAGGGTGTCGTCGAGGTTCCCGCCGCGCGCTCCTACCTCGTGAACATCGAGGGTGAGGTGCACGCGCTGTCCCAAAAGTGCACCCACCTCGGCTGCCGTGTCACGTTCTGCGAGTCGTCCGGCGAGTTCGAATGCCCCTGTCACGGCTCGATCTTCAACCGCGCCGGCGAACTCCGGGCGGGCCCTGCGCCACGGGGCATGGACGCGCACCCGATCGAGGTCGAGGACGGGCTGATCTACATCGACACCGGAACGACCGAGGAAGGACCGCCTCCCGGCGAGGAGACGATCGACGAACCGCCGCGGGGGCCCGCGTGTACAACCGAGGGTGGTCACTGATGACGTACGAGTACCCGACCGACGAGAAGCTCGAGAAGTCGACCAACCGCGTGATGTTGGCCGGCGTCGTCCTGCTGTTCGCGCTGGTCGCGATGTTCCCGCTCTATCGATCGTTCGAACCGTCGTCGCGGGCCGATGCACGGGCCGAACAGGAGGCTTCGCTCGCCGAGGAGGGCGAGAACCTCTGGCAGTTCAACTGCGCCTCGTGCCACGGCATCGCCGGCGACGGCGGCACAGCCCCAGCACTGAACTCCGAGGAGTTCCTCCAGTCGGCCGACGACAACCAGATCGGCACGTTGATCGCCGTCGGCATCCCCGGCAGCCAGATGAGCGCGTACTCACTCGACTATGCCGGTCCGCTCACCTCCGAGCAGATCGAGTCGATCGTGAAGTACCTCCGGTCGCTCGAGCCGGATGCACCGAGCAGGCCCGACTGGCGCGACATGATCGGCGGCTGAGCTTCGCACTCCGTTGGTGCCCGCGCTGGCGCTCCGGCTCCGGTTCCTCGATCTGGGTTGCAATCGTCCCGCCGCCCGGGACGGAGCGCGCCCAGTTCGGCCCACGGGTCATGTCGTCCCGGCACCCGATGTCAGGGGTTCTGGTATTCGGCCTTCGGGCCGAGGTAGAACCACCAGTTGAGGCCGAGGCACACGACGTAGAAGACGGCGAAGGCGATCAGGGCGACCTGGGGGGTGGCGTTCTTGATCTGGCTACCGAACTCCTGGGGCACCACGAAGGCGCCGTACGCGGCGACCGCCGAGGTCCAGCCGAGCACCGGCCCGGCCTGTTCCCTGTCGAACACGATGGCGATCGTCCGGAATGTCGAACCGTTGCCGATTCCGCTTGCGGCGAACAACAGCAGGAACAGGAGGAAGAACGGAACGAAGTAGTCCTGCGGCGTCGCCGACTGGTACGCCTCACGCATGAAGTAGGCCACGCCGAGGGCACTGATCGTCATCACGACCGCGACCCACTGCGTCACGCGGGCACCGCCGAGGCGATCGGCCATCCAACCGCCGACCGGGCGGATGAACGCCCCGATGAACGGTCCCATCCAGGCGAACGTCAGCGCCGAGGGCCCGTCGGGATTGGGCGTGTCATGGGTGAGCACGCCGTCGACTTCGATGTGCTTGAAGCCGAAGATCACCTTGATGGCGAGAGCGAACCCAGCCGAGAAACCGATGAAGCTCCCGAACGTCATCGTGTAGATGACGCTCATGATCCAGGTGTGCTTGTTCTTGAAGATCCGGTACTGACGCTCGAGGTTGGGCCTGATCTGCCCCGGGATCAACTTCAGCAGGTACACCGTCCCTGCCAACACCGCGGCGATCACCGGCCACTTCGCCCATTCGGGCGCGCCGAGTCCGGTCGGCGTCGGGAGGATGATCCACAGTCCCAGTGCGGCTGGGATGCACGCCACGAGGAGCATCCCGAGGATCTTCCCGAACGACGACAGCGCGCTGCCGATGTTCGGCGACACGTGCTCGGTCCGAATGTTGTTCATCTTGAACCACGCGAGGAACACCAGCGGGATCAGGAACACCAGCCAGATGAACCCGGCGTTCTGAATCCAGGTTTCCGTACCGGCTGGGATCTTGCCGATCAGCGTCCCCGAGGTCTGCTCGAGCACCATCGAGCTGCCACCGAAGACCGCATTCGTCATCACCAACGGGATGAGGAGCTGCATCGTCGTGACCCCGGCGTTGCCGAGACCCGCGTTGAGGCCGAGGGCCAGGCCCTGCATCCGCTTCGGATAGAAGAAGCTGATGTTCGACATCGACGAGGCGAAGTTGCCGCCGCCGAGTCCGGACAGGAAGGCGAGCAACTGGAAGACCCACAGTGGCGTGTCCTGGCTGAGCAACGCGAACCCCGTGCCGGCCGCCGGGATGACGAGCAGCGCTGTGGTGAGGAAGATCGTGTTCCGGCCGCCGGCGATACGGATGAAGAAGCTGTTCGGGATGCGGAACGTCGCTCCCGTGAACCCGGCGATCGCGGTGAGCGTGAACAACTCCGACTGCTCGAACGGAAAGCCCAGATTGAGCATCTGGACCGTGATGACGCTCCAGTAGATCCAGACGGCGAATCCGCAGAGGAGGCTCGGGATGGAGATCCAGAGGTTGCGGCTGGCGACCTTCTTTCCCTCCGTCTCCCAGAACTCCTCGTTCTCGACGTCCCATTCGTGGATGTCTGCCATGTGTGGCGTCCTCTCAGTCGTCAATCAGGTGTCGAACGTCGGGTCTTGGCGAACATCAGGTCTCGGTGGTCGCGGGGACCTGTTCGGGCACCGCGGTGTCGGCCGCGTCGTCGAAGGCGTCGTCGAATGCACCCTCCGGCTCCTCGAGCATCACGAGCGTGATCAGGAAACTCAGCACGGCACCGCCGGCGAGGATGAAGAAGAACGTCCGGGCGTCGACCAGCGAGAAGATCACCAGGTAGATGACCGCCCCGACGTTGCCGTAGGCGCCGGCCATTCCGGCCACCTGTCCGGTCATGCGCTTGTTGACCATTGGGATGATGGCGAACGTCGCACCTTCGGCACCCTGCACGAAGATCGATGCGAACACCGTGATGACAACGGCCATCACCAGCCACCCGATACCGCCGAACGTCGGTACGAGATTGCGCAGGCCGTCCTCGTCGACGCCGCCGGTCCACTTGGAGATGAAGGCCATCAGCGTAAATCCGACGACGATGCCGAAGATGTAACCGAGCATCGTCCGCTTGCGGTTGGGAAGGCGGTCCGAGACATAGCCTCCGAGCGGTCGGGCGACCAGATTCACGAACGCGAACGATGCCGCTACGAACCCCGCGACGGTGGCCGTCACGATCGGTTGGCCCGCATTGTTGGTCAGCGGCTCGAACACGTTCTCGTAGAACGCCGGCAGCATCGACACAACCGCGAGTTCGGCACCGAAGTTGGCGAAGTAGGTGGAGTTGAGGGCCACCACGCTGCCGAAGTGGTACTTCTCGTCTTCGGGGACACCCGCCCGGAGGTACGGCAGGTTGACCTGGAGGGTCCGGATCACGTGCACGACGTAGACGGCCGTCAAGAGGGCGTAGATCGCATACAGCGCTGAGTCCGACAGCACGACCCTCCCGTCGACCTCGACGCTCGAGAGACGCCACGCGAGCACGCCGAGTGCACCGACGAGGGGGATCGACCAGAAGAGGTACTGGAAGAGGTCCCAGTAGGAGGACACATACATCGGCTCGGTCTTCTTCGACTTCTCGAGCGTGCGGCCATCGGGAACGTCGCGTACGAGGTAGTAGTACATGACGCCGTAGATCCCGAGCACGAGACCGTTGATCGCCATCGCCCAGCGCCATGCGTCGTCACCGAGGTCGAACCACTGCTCCAGAACAGTCAATGCGAACCATGGCAACGTCATCGCGGCCCACGCTGAACCGAAGTTGCCCCAGCCGGCGTAGAACCCCTCGGCCCGGCCGATGTACTTCGGCGGGAACCACTGGGCGACCATCTTGATGCCGACGACGAAACCGGCACCCACGCAGCTGAGCAGCAGCCGCGAGATCAACATCTGGGTGAACGTGTCCGAGAACGCGAAGACGATCGCGGGCACCGACATCGTGACCATCAGCCACGTGAACACCACGCGGGCGCCGAAGCGGTCGATCAGCGCACCGACCACGATGCGAGCGGGGATGGTCAGCGCCACGTTGGCGATGAGGAGCACCTTGATGTGTTCTTTGGTGAGCCAGTCCTCGCTGGCCCTCATCGTGGTCGCCAGCGGCGCGAGGTTGAACCACACGTAGAACGTCATGAAGAAGGCGATCCACGTGAAGTGCAGGACCCGAATGCGTTCCTGCTCGAAATCGAGCAACCGAGGGCGTTGATCCTCCCCGGTCGTGACGTCGGGGGTCTGGACGTCGTCGTCGCTCATCGCGCTGCTCTCTCCGGGAGCCGTCCTGGCCGTCGGCTCACCGGTAATGCCTGATCGGGGGCGTCTCGCGGGCTGCGACGACCTTCTGCCAGGGCCGGGTGAAGTACTGCAGCGGCAAGGTGATGATGTGGACGAGCCGGGTGAAGGGGAAGACGGCGAGGAAGGCGAAGAACGTCAGCACATGGGCCTTCAGGACCCACGGCAGTGGATCGACGTAGGCCGGGTCGGGTTGCAACCGCAGCAAGGAGCGGACGTACGGGACGAACACCGAGGTCCCCCAGTAGGAGCCCCACCGATAGCCGATGGCGATCCAGATGCCCGTCACGATCTGCACTGCGATGATGAGCAGCACGACTGCGTCCATTGGTGTGGTCACTCGGCGCACCTTGGGACTCGAGAATCGGCGGACGATGAGCACGGTCACCCCGAACGCGGCCCAGAAGGCCAATGCCAGACCGGTGATCTCGAGAAGATAGAGGCGCAGTGGAGCGCCGTTCCAGAGCTCGAAGCCGCGGGGGATGACGAGCGCAGCGATGTGGCCGACCAGGATGAGCGAAAGGCCCCAGTGGAACGAGACCGACCCCCAGTAGAGGCGGCGGCTCTCGAGGAGCTGCGACGAGAGCGACGACACCGAAAACTGATTGGTGCGCCAGCGGACGATGGTGCCGACGATCGCCAACACCAGCACGACGTAGGGGACGACACCGAAGAGAAATTCGTTCGCGGTCATGTCGCGTCTCCGATCGATCCTCGGTCCGACGCCTTGACGAGCACGGATGGAAGGTCGCCGGCGAAGGCATCGGTCGCGGCGAGCAGATGGCGGTACGGATTGTCGGGTGCCGCCTTGTCGAGGGTCCCGCGCATCGAGGAGACGGCCTCGGGGAGCACGCCGATCAGGTCGCCACGCGGTTCGCGCGTCGCCCCCAGATAGCGCAGCACCGGCTCGATGTGGTCGGGCAGCTCGCCCCCGAGGTCGACGCCGGCGTCGGCCATCGCACCCTTCAGGTCGGCCATGAACTCGCCGCGGCGGTAGTTCTCTCCCCAGACAACGTGACCGACATAGGGCACGAACAGCGGCGAGAGGTCGAGCGTCGCGGTGTGCAGTTCCTCCCACTCACCAAGCGACAGCGAGCCGACGCCGTCGACGAAGCGCCGCATGTGGCGTTCGATGCCTCCGTTGAGCGTGGCCTCGATCGCGGCCGTGAGTTCGGCCGCGGACGAGGGCGTCGGATAGCGGTAACCGAGCGCGATGACGTCGCCGACCTGCATCAGGCACCCCTCGCCGGCGGGCGGCGTTCGCCGAACCCGGCCTCGCCCTTGGCGCTGAGGGGGTCGCCGAGCGCCTCGATCGACATCTCGCGGTGGTACGGCGGGAAGACGAACCGGTCGTCCATCGTGGGCGTGGTGGTCAGCCGGTAGATCGCCTCGGCCGAGACCTCGTCGAGTCCGACGGCCTCGAGCATCTCGAGCGTGGCCGCATCGACGACGCCGTCGACGCTCTGGCGACGCTTGTACGTGCGGATCGTGAGCATCGTGCGGAGCACCCGGTGGATCGGCTCGGGATCCCCGACCGTGAACAGGTTGGCGAGGTACTGGACGGGGAGCCGCGCCTTGTCGAGCTCGTCGAGCAGCTCGAAATCGCGCCGCTCCGCAGGGATCTCCAGGCGGACGAGGTTGTTCTCGATCGTGCTCATCACCGGCGACAGCGGCGGAACGTAGAACATCATCGCCTCGGTGCGGTACTCGGGGTGCAGCGGGAACGCCATCCCCCACTCCTTGACGAACCGGTAGATCGGCGAGCGTCGTGCTGCGTCGAGCACCCCGTCGTCGATTCCGGCCTCGTGCGCGGCGGCGATGACCCGCGGGTCGGACGGATCGAGGATCATGTCGAGCTGTGCGTCGAGTAGCTCGTCGGCAGGCAGCGCCGCCGACGAGGCAATGCGATCCGCGTCGTAGAGCAGCACTCCCATGTACCGGATGCGCCCCACACACGAGTGCGCGCACGCCGGCGCCTGACCGGTCTCCATGCGCGGGAAGCACAGGATGCACTTCTCCGACTTGCCCGTGTTCCAGTTGTAATAGACCTTCTTGTAGGGGCAACCGGACACACACATCCGCCAGCCGCGGCACTTGTCCTCGTTGACCAGCACGACGCCGTCCTCGGCGCGCTTGTAGATCGCACCGCTCGGGCACGCCGCCAGACACGACGGGTTGAGGCAGTGGTTGCAGATCCGCGGGAGGTAGTTGAACACGACCCGCTCGATCTCTTCGAGCTGTTCCCTGACACTCTCGTCGACGCCCTCCATCGAGGGGTCGTTGGCGGCGTACAGATCAGAACCGCCGAGATCGTCGTCCCAATTCGGCCCGGTGTGGATGTCGACCGGCTGCCCGGTGATCTTCGAGATCGGCTCAGCGGTGGGCTGCTGGGTCGAGTTCGGGCTGTCGAAGAGGTCGCCGTACTGGAATGTGAACGGGTCGTAGTAGTCCTCGAGTTCGGGCAGCGCCGGGTTGTAGAACGCCTTCGCCACGCCGCCGGCGCGCGAGTGCAGCGTCAGTTTGAGGCGACCCTTGGAGTCGCGGCGCCACCCACCCTTGTAGTGGTCCTGGTCCTCCCAGCCGGTCGGGTAGCCCGTACCGGGTCGGGTCTCGACGTTGTTCCACCACATGTATTCTGCGCCGTCGCGGTCGGTCCACAGGTTCTTGCACGCGACCGAGCAGGTGTGACACCCGATGCACTTGTCCAGATGGAACAGCATCGACATCTGAG
>JASJHI010000502.1:0-2949 GCA_033791105.1 Acidimicrobiia bacterium
GTCGAGGCCGGCGTCGCGCATCTCCGTGACGACCTCGGCGGGGACATCCGCTGTCCACGCCTTGAGGTTCGCCGTGGTCGCGGCATCCCCCGGCGCTGCCGAGCTACTGATCGGCACCGCTGCTACGAGCAGAAGACTGGCGAACACGGCAAATATCCAACGCATGAAAAACCCCAAATCCAGACACGGCTCAATCCCCTTCGACAAGCCAGCGCAGAGGGTAAGCCCTCCGAGCGACACGCGTCAAACGATCATCCGGGACCAGTCCTGAGTGAGCCGATAGCGGTTCGCTCCGACGACAGCCAGAGCGAAGTGCCAGATCTGCAGGGCGTACTCGACGTCGACAAAGGTCTCGGCAAGCCCGTACTCCTGGGACCAGCGAAGTCGCACACACTCCCAATGGCCGAAGCCGAATAATCACGGGCCACAACACGCCTGCCGATCCGCTCGAGATCGGCACGCCCGCGAGCGACGGGGTGTCCCATGCCACGCGTCACAGGTTCCATCGACTGCGTCACTGAACGTCGGCTCGAGGACGTTCGGGTGTCGACGATCGGCACTTCGGCCACGGTGAGAGATGCTGCCGGGTGAGGAGACCATCAGATGCGCTGTGTAACTGGTCTGGCCTGTCACGCTGAGCAGCCGGCTCGACCTTGTCCTCGGAGTCGGAACGTAGGCAGGTGTCGTCGGGAGCGAGGCAGGAGTCCACGTCGAGGTGTTCCACGTAGACGGAGCGTTTGGTGTACTTCTGTCGGGTTCTGGTGCGACCCTGCCGATCTTGCATGGGCACCTTGACGGTCCGTCTTGCTCGGCGTACGTTGGCCGAGGTGCGCTCTCCTCGGTCACCGGGACCGGGACGAGGGGCGGCACCAACGGAGGGGGATCCGATGCGCAGCGCAGCAGTCCGAGTCCGACGGTCGAGGAGGTGGTCGATCGCCGCGGTCACGGCGGTGGCGCTGACCCTGTCGATGGTCGCCATCGCAGCCCCTACGGCTGCGGACGGTCATCTCAGCGAGGACACGCTCGAGGTCGACGAGATCGACATGAGTCAGAACGTCCAACACGTGGCCAACCTCCCGAGGCAGGGTCCGCTCGCGGGCACAACAACATTCCACACCGACATCGCGTTCTGGGGCGACATGGCCATCCAGGGCACGTACGGCGGTCTGAACTTCTACGACATCAGCAATCCCAAGAAGACCTCGATCATCAGCCAGTACGTCTGCCCAGGTGGACAGGGTGACCCGTCGGTGAGCCCCGATGGATCGTTGGTCTTCATGTCGGTCGACTCCGCGCGATCGGACGGTTCGTGCGCGAGCTCCCCCTCTTCGCCGGTCGTTCCCACCGCGTGGGAAGGAGTTCGCATCATCGACATCAGTGATGTGAACAACGCACAACAGGTCGCTGCGGTGCAGACCGATTGCGGCTCGCACACGCACACGTTGGTGCCCGACGACACGGGCGAGGTGGTCTACCTCTACGTTTCCTCGTACGGTCCGAACGCGGCATTCCCGAACTGCCAGCCGCCGCACGACAAGATCTCGATCATCAAGGTGCCGCTGAGCGACCCGGCGTCGGCGTTCGTCGTCAACGAGGTGACGCTGTTCCCCGACGGTGGTGCTGCGGGCACGGCGGGTTGCCACGACATCACGGTGTTCCCAGAGCAGGACATCGCGGGTGGTGCCTGCATGGGTGAGGGTGTCCTCATGGACATTTCCGATCCGGTCAACCCGTACGTCATCACGACCGTGACCGACCCGAACTTCGCGTTCTGGCACTCGGCGACGTTCATGAACGACGCGAGCGCAGTGATCTTCACCGACGAACTCGGCGGCGGGGTTGGTGCGACGTGCATCGAGGCGCTGTACCCGGAGCGTGGCGCGAACGCGTACTTCGATATCGTCGGGGAGGGGGACGACCGCGAGTTCGTCTTCCGGAGCTACTTCAAGATCCCGCGCCTGCAGGGCACCGACGAGAACTGCGTCGCCCACAACGGATCGATCATCCCGACCAACAACGGTCGCGTCTACATCGTGCAGTCCTGGTATCAGGGTGGCGTGTCGATCGTCGACTACACCGACCCCGACAACCCGACCGAGGTGGGCTACTTCGAGCGGGGCGTCGCGTCCGAGTTCTTCCTCGGCGGGTCGTGGTCGGCCTACTGGTACAACGGCTTCGTGTACTCCAGCGACATCCTGAAAGGGCTCGACATCATCAAGGTCACAGGCCTCCGGGGAGTGCCGAGCGCGAACAGCATCACGCAGGAGTACTTCAACGCCCAGACCCAGTACTCGCTGGCACCGGGACGGTGACGCCGACTGTCGTCTCGTGAACGGTGATCCGACGCGACGGCATGTGAGGAGAGTTCCTCCAGTCGGGAACCAGACGGATCGCCGACTGATTGAAAGGGAGTCGACATGGAGAACAGGTTGACGGCGAAGTCGATCGCCTCAATTGCGCTGGCGGTGGTCGCCATCCTCTCGCTCGCCACGGTCGCGTTCGCGGGTCCGGGAGGCAAAGGCAAGGGCAACGGCGGCGGCAAGGGCAAGCCGTCCGCGTCGACGACGATCGACCCGCCGCCACCGCCGCCGCCCTCGTCGGCGAACGAAGTGGACGCCAACTTCGTCCGCATGATGATCCCCCACCACCACCAGGCACTCGTCTTGAGCCGACTCGCGCCGGATCGCACGGCCAGCACCGAGCTGCTTGCACTCGGCGCACGGATCGACGTCGAGCAGACGGTCGAGATCGCCACGATGCAGCAGTGGCAGGTGTTCTACGGGTTCGACGAGACGGACCCGGTGAGCGCCTACGAGATGGTGATGCAGAATCCGGCGATGATTGAGATGATGGGCATGGCCGCGCAGACTGAGCTCGATCAACTCGAGACGCTGTCGGGCAGCGCCTTCGACCAGCTGTTCCTCCAGTTGATGATCGACCACCACCAGG